>RDXM01000008.1 GCA_004292595.1 Candidatus Kapaibacterium sp.
ATTTGCTCAGTCCCGTCGGCAAAGGGCAGCGCGGTTTGATTGTATCGCCGCCGAAGTCTGGTAAAACGGTGCTGTTGCAGAAAATGGCGAATAGCATTGCGCGAAATCATCCCGAAGTAAAATTGATTGTCTTGCTGATTGATGAACGCCCTGAGGAAGTAACCGACATGAAGCAATCCGTCAAAGCCGAAGTGATTGCTTCGACCTTCGACGAACCGCCTGAACGCCACGTGCAGGTTGCAGAAATGGTCATGGAAAAAGCGAAACGTCTTGTCGAAGCACGGAAGGATGTCGTGATTTTGCTGGATTCCATCACGCGCCTCGCCAGAGCGCACAACACCGTGATTCCGCACTCAGGGAAAATCCTTTCTGGCGGCGTGGATGCGAACGCGCTGCACAAGCCCAAACGCTTCTTTGGTGCGGCTCGCAACGTGGACGAAGGCGGCTCGCTGACGATTATTGCCACTGCGCTTGTGGAAACGGGCAGCCGTATGGATGAGGTGATTTTTGAGGAGTTCAAAGGCACGGGCAATATGGAGCTTGTTCTCGACCGTAAATTGGCTGAACGCCGCATATTTCCTGCCATTGACAGTACTCGCTCTGGCACACGCCGCGAAGAATTGATGTTGAGCGATGCAGAACTGAACCGCATTTGGATTCTTCGCAAACTCCTCGCCGACTATAACACCACCGAGGCTATGGAACTCCTCGTGGACCGCATAAAATCAACGCGCAACAATATAGAATTCCTTCAGGCGATGAGTACCTGAAAGAGATGACACAACGACACGACCCAAACTCTTTGACCCCTTTTGCACCTAAAAGCTGATACCTCATTTTGGGCACTACCGACATTCCTTCACATTTTTCCATCATGTTCTATGCCTCCTTTAACCGCACTTCCTGAGTGGAAGACGCTTCAAGCACATTTTTCCTCGCTGAAAGAACGCCACTTGCGCGACCTTTTTGCTAATAATTCACAACGATTTGAGCAGCTTTCTTTCCTCTTCAAAAACGGTAAAGATGCTAATGGCGAAGAGCAAATGATGCTCGTGGATTTCTCAAAAAACCGCATTACCGCAGAAACACTGACCTTGCTAACCCAACTCGCACAAGCATCAGGGCTGGAAGCAAAGCGCGATGCGATGTTTGCGGGCGAGAAAATCAATTCCAGCGAAGGACGCGCCGTGCTGCACACTGCCTTGCGCAACCGCGCAAATACGCCCGTTATCGTCGAAGGTAAGGACGTTATGCCCGACGTGAATGCTGTGCTTGAGCGAATGAAAACCTTTGTCAGCGAGATTCGGAGCGGTTCTCGGCGCGGCTACACGGATTTCCCCTTTACCGATGTTGTCAATATCGGCATTGGCGGCTCGGATTTGGGTCCGAAAATGGTGACGGAGGCTCTCAAATTCTACGGTCGTGCACCGTTTGGTAATCGCAGTTTGAAAATGCACTTTGTCTCAAACGTGGATGGGACGCACATTGCCGAAACGCTGCGCAACGTGAACCCAGAAACGACGCTGTTTATCATTGCCTCCAAAACTTTCACCACGCAAGAAACCATGACCAATGCGCAAACCGCCCGCGAGTGGTTCTTGCGCGAAGGACGCACCGAACACGACATTGCGAAACACTTTGTAGCGGTTTCGACAAATGCTGAAGCGGTGAGTAAATTCGGCATCGACACGGCAAATATGTTTGGTTTTTGGGATTGGGTTGGCGGACGTTTTTCGCTTTGGAGCGCAATTGGAATGCCGATTTGCCTTGCCATTGGCGCAGAAAATTTCGAGGAACTTCTGCAAGGCGCATTCGAGATGGACGAACACTTCCGCACCGCACCATTACACGAGAATCTGCCTGTTCTCATGGGCTTGCTCGACATTTGGTACATCAATTTTTTCGGCGCAGAATCACACGCCGTTTTGCCCTACGACGAGTATTTACGCTACTTCTCGGCATATTTGCAGCAAGGCGAAATGGAGAGCAACGGGAAATCGGTGCAAATCAACGGCGAAGCGGTTTCGTATCAAACCAATGAAATCATTTGGGGCGAAGCCGGCACCAACGGGCAACACGCTTTCTACCAGCTCATCCATCAAGGAACGAAGCTCATTCCGTGCGATTTTCTCGCGCCCGCTCGCTCGCACAACGCGCTCGGCGACCACCACGCAAAGCTCATGTCGAACTTTTTTGCACAAACCGAAGCCCTCGCTTTTGGCAAAACCGCCGATGAAGTCCGCACCGAATTCCAAAAAGAAGGCAAAGCACACGACCAAGCAGAGCAGCTTTTGCCGCATAAAGTTTTTGCGGGAAACAAGCCCAGTACCTCGCTTTTGCTTACGCGCATCACGCCGCGCTCGCTTGGGAGCTTGATTGCGCTCTACGAACAGAAAATTTTCGTCAAAGGTGCAATTTGGAATTTGAATGCTTTCGACCAATGGGGCGTAGAACTCGGCAAACAGCTTGCGAACCGCATTCTGCCTGAGCTTTCAGACACAACGCCTGTCGAAACGCATGATTCCTCGACGAATGGGTTGATAAATTGGTGGAAGCGGCAGCAGTAAACGCTGCACATCGCTTTCTATCACGCTTTCAAGACTTTTACGCATCACCACAATCATGACCACGCTCACACGCAACAACGCCAGCATCACCAATCGCGCAGAAATACGAGTGCGCTACGCCGAGACCGACAAAATGAAGGTTGTCTATAACGGTAATTACCTCACCTACTTCGAGGTCGGACGAACCGAGCTTTTACGCGCTTGCGGGCTGCCGTATCCCGAATTGGAGCGCACAGGTTTTTTGCTTCCCGTCTTGGAAGCGCACGTGAAATACAAAATGTCGGCGGTGTACGATGATGTCCTCAGCATTTACGCTACCTACACGCTGGAGCGCATTCCGACAATCCGCATTGATTATCTCATCAAACGCGGCGACGACGAGATTGCAAGCGGCTACACGGTGCATCCATTCGTCGCGGCGGAAACAATGAAGCCCGTGCGCCCGCCGAAAGTCTTTTTTGAGGCAATCGAACGCGCTTTGGAACATACGTGAAAAAACATCTACGAAATTCCCATCCACTTTCGCTTATTCCCATGAAAATACTCGCTTTTTTTATTGCCCTTGCGTGTCTTATTGGTCTTCACACCTTGCTTGCATGGCAGGTGTCGTTACTTGCGCCGATTGCTTTTGCATGGTTTTTCCCCGACCGCGCCGTGCGCTGGACGACGCTTCAAATGGTGCTTGCGTGGGGCGGAATGATTATCGCCAGCACCATGCTCGCACCCGACGAGACCGCACGAATGCTTGCGGCAGTCTTCGGCATTCTTTCGCGCTTGCCGATTGAAACAGGCGATAAACTCTCATGGTTGCTGCCCGTTGCGAGCATCATTTTTGCAGTGATTTTGGGTGCGCTCTGTGGCTGGTTTGGCGCGTCGTTGCGTCGTTCTTTGCGTCCCATCGAAGCCGCAGAAACGCTCCCTTCTTGATTGTTTTTCAGGCAAAATGGTACAAACATCATTACTACAAAAAACCTGCAAATACCAGAAAAGCAGGCTTCAGTGGCACAGACATTCCTGTCTGTGCTTTCCGCCTGAAATCGGCATTAATACTCACAGACAGGAATGTCTGTGGCACTACTGAAGATTTTTGACTGTTTTTAACTATGCCGCTTTCCCCTCGTTCCACTCGCTTTTTTCGCAAACCACGTCGCCAGATTGAGATTTATTTTATCTTGTATCTGGTGGCGTTGCTTTTGCTTCTGCCCGACAAGCAAGAAAAGAAGCCAGATTCCGACCCATCGCTGGTGTATGAAATTCTCAAATCACGCTTTTTTATTTCTGCCGAAAAGCCCACGCTGAACTGCCAGCTTGTTGCTATTGGCGACACGGTGCGCGTGGTTGCGCTGGATTCGATGAACACGGTCTCGTTTGGCGGCGAGGTGAGCGAGGTACATTACGAGTTTCAGGTGGAGGATGAATTGCAGGGGCAAATTCTCACAATTTCCTCGCAACGCCCGCAGTTAGGCGTGTTCACGATGCGCGAAGACACGAAGCGCGGCATAGCGGAATTTTCCTGGCAGCCCGCTCGCAACGAAAAACGCAGCAGAACGCTCAAAGTCCGCGTCATTGCTACGGGGAAGCCGATTCTGCCGCCCACGATTACGCGGAAAGATATTCGAGAAAAATTGGAGCGCATTCTGAACGAAGAAGGGCGGCGCGATACCGTCCAAACCGAATTTGTCATCAACATTTCCTTCGTGGATGGCGGGCGTAATTTCGCGGTTCTTGGGCAAAATGTGGACAGCCTCGTGAACGCGCTCCAACGCGCCAGTACGCTTGCAAACGTTTCCGCACAACCAACGATTGTCTTCAATCGCACACCACTCCTGCCTCCTGGCGAATTTGGTCTTGGCGCGGTAAACGAGCGCGTGGATGCTCTACCTTTTGCGCAGTGGGAAAATCAGGTCAATGTGTATGGCATGATAAACCTTCGCTCTGAAACCCGCACCCCACCTCGCATTCAGATTATTCGCACTGACAAAAACGATGGAAGCGGTACGGCAAATATTGGCGAAGTGCGGGAAAATATGCTGAAAATTAGCGGGATTGCGCCCTCGTCGGGGCTGATGACTGTGCGTTTGTCGGTGGTGCGCTCGGATGGGAAGCAGCAAATAACAGATTTTACCGTGCGTGCAACGTCCGTCGCTCTGCCAGACATTCCCAAGAAAATGTTTGCTGGTGTGAGTTATGAATTCGACCCGCAACTGCCCTTCATCACGGGACAGGAAATGCGAGCAGTGCTGCTTCTGGGCGGCAAGGAACGCGCAATCGGGCAGCAAGGAGCAAAGTTCACTTTCACCCCCGATGAATCCGACATTGGTAAAATCTTTACGTTTGAGCGAACGGTTGGCGGAAAGCGAATTGGCGAAGTGTACAGCTTGCGCGTGGAGGAATTTCCACCACCTGAGATTGTCGAAATTGTTTCGCAGGGAACACTGGATATTGTTCGCACACGCTCCTACGGCGTGGTCAATGGGCGCGAAAACCGCGTAACGCTTGAAGCGAAGGGCAATTTGACCGCCAGCGAGCGATACGGCGACCGCGAGCGCACCCAACAACAAGAAACCTTCCAACGCTTTGAAGTGCGCCGCACGGAAGCAGACAAGCTCTTTCAAGGCACACTCCGCGCTATTGATGCGAAAGGACGCGCCTCGCTGGCGCGGTTTATTGACCGAAAAGAATAGCTAGAATTCTTTTTCTTTTTACTCGTAGCGCAACGCCTCAATCGGGTCGAGTGAAGCGGCTTTCCATGCGGGGTAGCTACCAAAAAGGACGCCCAAGAGCGTACAAATTCCCACGCTGCCAATCACCCACGTTGTCGGCACAGCAGCAGAGGTGAAGCCAGCCGCCGCGCTCAGTGCCAAGCCGCCTAAATAGCCCAAAATAATGCCGAATACCCCGCCAATCTGACAAAGTGTCACGGCTTCAATCACAAACTGCGACATAATATTCCAGCGTTTCGCACCAATTGCCTTGCGCACACCAATTTCCCGCGTCCGCTCTTTCACCGACACCAGCATAATGTTCATAATACCCACACCTGCTGCAATGAGAGCAATCGCACCCGAAGCAAAGCCGAACATTGTTAAATACTCGGTAAAACCTGCAAAAGAATTGGCAAGCGATTCATTGGTTTCAATTTCAAAATTATTGTCCTCGCCTGGCTTCACATTGCGGAGAGTCCGCATCGTTCCTATGGTTTCATCCAACACAAACGGATATGCTTCTTGTGAAGGAGATTTCACGAAAATCGTTACGCTGACAAATTCTGCAAAAAACTTGATATAGAGCGGAAGCGGGATGTACACGTTATTGTCGAGGCTTGAACCCAAGATAGAACCTCGCTTCTTCTGCATTCCAATCACCGTAAAACGATGCCCTTTGATACTAATTTCCTGACCAATCGGCGAGGAGGTAGGAAACAAGCGTTCTGCAACATCCACACCGATAATCGCAACGGGGCGGTTCAAGTTAATATCATTCTCTGTAAATTCGCGCCCTTCGTCCACCGAGACGTTGTTGCAAATCATGTATGATTCGTCAATGCCATCAACTTGGACGGTCGGGTCGGTGGCGAGATTATTCGCTTTTACAGTCAAATTATCCTCAAAATCGTAGAGGCTAATAGCTTCGGCACTTTCGCCCATCATCCGTTTAAATTCACGTCCCGTAGCAAACGTAATATGCTTGCGATTGCGGTATTTCATCCACTCACGGTTGGACATGATAATACTTGGTCGCCGCTTGATTTGGAAGGTATTTTGCCCCAGCGACGCAAGCTCGCCGTTCACGGAATTATTCAGCGACGTAACGGCAGTTCCCGCGCCGATAATGGCAAAAATGCCAATGGCAATACTAAGCAGCGTAAGACCTGAACGCAGCTTGTTTGCTCGCACGGCATCAAATGCCATGATAATACTTTCGATGATTTGCTTCATATGAAAGGATGAAATCTGAGGGCTGAAGAAAAGGATGAAATCTGAGGGCTGAAGCAAGGTTATTCGTGCCTTCGTGATTATCTTTTGTGCATCGTGCCGTGTTATTGACGTTGTTTAACTTTGCAAATGATTGTAATAAAAATTGCCATAATTTCGTCTGCTTCTTGCATGAGGTCTGCGAGCTTGTGTTCTGGGATAATCTCTGCTTCAATGAGCAGCTCAAGCCAATAGACTGTTTCTTCGAGTTCCTGTGAGCAGCTTTGCAGTTTATTGATGAAATCGGCATCAGACTTTGCACGGAAGGCTTCACGATATTGTGCGCCGACAGACGTTGCAGAGCGCAAAACTTGCTTACCGATAATCTGTGCTTCTGTTGTTGAAGGCAGCGATTGGAAAAGTCGAATGATGCGCAAGGCAAAACGTTTTGTCCGAATCCGTAAATCCTCACGACCTTCTACATTTTCTGTTCTTATCCGATTTGCCGTAAAACCCCTAGCTTTAGCTTGGGGATATAAGGCATTTTGCTTCAGCCATGAGGTAGTGTTGGTTTGCGCCGCTTTGGGTGCAAGGCGACGCTCCGAATAGCGAAGCAAAGGTCTTCAAGTTAGTGATGGAAATTCGTTGATTGCTCGGCAAAAAGGTCGTACTTTTGCCCCCATGATTCTCCGCGCCTTCAAATATCGCCTATACCCCACAGCCCAACAGCAGACTGCTTTTGCA
>RDXM01000110.1 GCA_004292595.1 Candidatus Kapaibacterium sp.
AGAATGCCTGTGCCACTACAAAACTGATAGATACTGGCTTTGGTGGCACAGACATTCCTGTCTGTGAGCTTCAAAAGCATATTTTGCGAAAGTCCTATTGAAACTATGTTCATTTTTCTTCATACTTACGCCACGCACCAAGCATTGCACCACAAACAATAGCATTTATCAGCACTCCACCGCCATTGATAAAACTTAGCCCAATCGGACGAAGCGAAAAAAGGTCGGTTTGTGCGAGCGGAAAAAACGTATATCCAATCCACAGCAAGGCTGCAAGCAAGATTCCATCGCGCACGTTGTCGATATTCAGTTTCGTAAAAATAAATGCCGTAACGTAGCACGAGGCAATTTCACCCGAAATAGAAATAATATACGCAAACACCGATGTTGCCTCGAAATCAATGGCTTGTTTTGCCAAGAGTTGCATCCATTTATTGCGCAAAAGACCGTACCACGTGAGGTCTATGCCTTGCTGCAAAAGAACGACTGCCCAAACGGCAAGGTGATTGATACGGAGTTTTATCATAGATTTAGGTGTAGATAAGGTTGTCGATAGTCATTTGTTAAAGATGCTTCGAGAAGCTCAGTATGCGGTTTTATGCGGACTTCACCCTAATCTTGTCGAAGGGTATGGTTTAGTCTTTTTACAGCCACAATCTTATAAACTCTAATGTTGTAGCCAATTCTGGAGCATCGTTTTTCCATGCTCGGTCAGAACTGATTCTGGGTGAAACTGCACACCGCGCACATCGTATCGTTTATGTCGTAAAGCCATGATAAAACCGTCGTTATCACGGGCGGTAATTTCCAATTCCTCAGGAAAGTTTTCGCTTGCCACCACCCACGAATGATAGCGTCCGACATTCAGCGTCGGCGGCACATTGCGGAAAAGAATATCATCGGCACAAATGCTGGCAGATGTCGCAAAACCATGAATCACGCGAGAAAGATTCGTGAGTGTGCCGCCAAATGCCTCGCCGATTGCCTGATGCCCCAAGCACACGCCAAAAATACTTTTCGTGGGCGCGTATTGCTTGATAAGCTCTGGCATAATTCCTGCTTCCTGTGGAATACCCGGACCAGGCGACAGCACGATTTTATCATACTTCTCCACATCAGCAAGTGTGATTTTATCATTGCGAAGAATATCAAGCGTGTGAACGGGAGAATCTGGCTGGGAGCCGCGTGATTGCTGGGCTGTGGTGTGAGTGTTTCGCTGCGAAATATTTTGATGTGCAATATTTTGGTGCGAATCAATGCCACAAATCTCACGGATGTAGTGTGCGAGATTGTAGGTGAAAGAATCGTAGTTGTCCAATAACAAAATGTTCATTGAGCAATAGCGTAATAATGCGGTGTGGAGCAAAGTTCCTCTCTCTCAAACGAAGAACGAGGCGTAATTGGCGAACGAAGATGCAAAAAATATCCTGTGAATGCAAGTGTTTTTCATGCTTGTAGGAATGCAATACGTTAGGAATCAGGTTTCTATGCGGGTTTACGAAAAAATATTTTGCGAAAACTGTATGAAACGTGTAAATTCCAAGGCTGGACTGGTTGGTAACATACATCAAAAATTTCTTGCATAAATATCATTCTTACATTCAAGACTGAAGATTGAACAATCACCAATTTTTTAGGAAAAAATCCGACCGAAACCAGTATTTCTGCTCTGGCAGAGATAGTTCGATGTCTCATATCCATTCGTATTATTTATTTTGCTTTTCGTCAATATGCACACTTCGCTTCCTCCTCCGCTCACCACACCGCTCACTACTCCACCACCGACATTTTCAAGCAAAACCGCGCAGATAAACAACGTCGTGATACGCTTTCTGAATAATCGCCGTATTGCCGCAAAAATACTTCTTCTTGTTGGACCGCTTGCGCTGCTTTCTTTGGTGGGCTTGGTGGGTTTAACATGGAATACCTCCACGCAATACCAACGCGCACAAACATTGCGCACGGCAAACAGTATTTCGGATTTTATTATTGCTTCGGCAGCAGAGCAAGCAAAAGAGCGTGGTTTTACGGCGACGGCACTGTCGAATCCGAGCGATGAGCAGACCCGGAGCAACATTGCTGCTCTGCGCACAAAAGGCGACAAACTCTTGGATTCCGCACTTATCGCCGCCCAAACATTAGCAATAAAGAATCCCGAATTAGCACGAAAAATTGCGGCTCTCATGGACAAACGCAGCAAGCGCGATGCCTTGCGCAAACAATCCGATGCAATGCTTGGCTCGCAAACAGCAAGCGCGGAATACGTCGCCTCGTGGATTGGCGCACAAACCGCACTCATTATTGCCGAACGCAGTCTTGCCAATGCCGCGTTTAGCCCCGAAAACCGCTTAGAATCTATTGTGGAGTTGAATGCTCAGATTAAAAATAGTGTCTTGAATGCAAGCGAATTTGCAGGGCGAGAACGCGCAAACATAGGAACGGTGCTGGCTGGCGGCGCACCTCTTCCTGTTGCGAAGCTGAATATGCTCATGCAATATCGCGGAACGGTCGAGGAAAATGTTGCCTCTATTGTGGAATTTGGCAAGCGTGAACACGTTGCACCCAGCGTGAAAGCGAGCATTGAAGCAATGCAGAGGACGTTTCTTGTGGAATTTGAAGCAGTGCGCCAAAAAGTGTATCAGGCGAGCGCAAACGGAGAAGTATATCCACTTACGTCGGCGGAGTGGATTCGCGCCTCCACCAAAGGAATCAATAGCATTCTTGCGGTCTCAGAGGCGGTGAGTGCGCAAACGCAGACGCTCGCTGAAGAGGAATGTATAGCAAGCCGCAGAATGGTGGTGCTGATGTTTGTTGCGTTTGCTCTGCTCCTCGTGATAGCGGTGGTAGCTTTTCTGCTTGCAAGCTCAATTATTACTCGCCTTCAAGCACTAGAGCGGGCGGCACAAAACATGGCAAGCGGGGATTTTCGCCAAATGCAACTGAACAATGCCCGCGATGAAATTGGTAGCGTTGGTGCGTCGTTTGGCAAGGTGTTGTCTATTTTGCAGAACTTCAGCACTTCTCAACAAGAAGTATTACAAAATACTCTGCATGGCAAAATGTCGTCTCGTGCCGACGAAACCCGCTACGAAGGCGGCTTTCGTGCAATGGTGCGCGGAACAAACGAACTCTTGAATGCGGTACATCGCCCTATCGGTGAGGCGTTGCTGGTGTTAGAACACTTAGCAAACGGTGATTTTACTCAGAGCATGAAGGGCGCGTATGAAGGTGACCACGCAAAATTAAAAATGGCAATCAATACCACTGTGGATGCCATTAACGACGCGCTTTCGGGGGTTTTGATAACAGCACAGCAGATTTTTTATGGCGCGACACAAGTCGCCTCAGCAAGTCAGGCACTTTCGCAAGGAGCGTTAGAGCAAGCGGCTTCGCTGGAAGAAATCACCAGTTCGCTGCAAATGATTGCTGCGCAAATCTCGCACACCGCACACGAAGCCTCCGCAGCGGCAATGGTAACAGATTCCTCGAAAAACAAGGCAGAATCTGGCGACGGCGATATGCAACGCCTCATGCAGGCAATGCAAGAAATCAATATTTCCAGCAAAAATATCACAGGAATTATTCGCGTGATTGATGAAATTGCCTTCCAAACAAATCTTTTGTCGCTCAATGCCGCTATTGAAGCCGCTCGCGCTGGACGCTACGGTAAAGGATTTGCGGTTGTGGCGGAGGAAGTGCGCTCGCTGGCTGGACGCAGCGCGAAAGCTGCACAACAAACAGCAGGAATGATTGAAGAAGCCGTGCAAAACGCCGCCATCGGCACTTCTAGCGCCGATGATACGGCAAAAAGTCTGCGAGAAATCGTGAGTGCCTCTGGCAAGGTAGCGATTGTTGTGGGAGAAATTGCGCATTCGGCTCAAGCGCAGGCAGGTGGTATCAGCGAGATAAATACGGGATTGCATCAAATTGATAAAGTTGTGCAAATGACAGCCGCCAACGCCGAAGAATGCGCCGCCGCCGCACACGAACTCGAAGACCAAGCCAAGAGTTTACGCCTATTGCTTGAGCGATTTCACCTCATGAATGCGAATGCCAAGAATGCTCATTTTTGAATAGA
Organism: Candidatus Kapaibacterium sp.; assembly: GCA_004292595.1. Lineage (GTDB taxonomy): Bacteria > Bacteroidota > Ignavibacteria > Kapaibacteriales > UBA4661 > PH2015. The sequence goes on from RDXM01000110.1 coordinate 4,079, forward strand.
AAGACCAACAGAATATGGTTTCATTTCTTGAGTTTCAGAATGTTTCGGCTGGATATGGCGAGCAGCGCGTCTTGCAAAATATTTCGTTTCAGCTTCCAACAGCCTGTATTCACGGGCTTGTCGGGCGAAATGGGCAAGGAAAAACGACATTGCTCAACCTTCTGCGCAAGTATATACGCCCTTTTGAAGGTGAAATACTTTTTTGTGGTGCAGAGCCTCGCAAGGAAGATATTGCTATGCTTGAGGTAGAGCCATTTTTTTATCCACGCATGACCGGAAGCGAGTATTTACGCCTTGTGCAGTTTGCCAATCCCACCTTTCGTGCTGAGGCTTGGAATGCAATATTTGATGTGCCGTTGGAAGAGGAAATTGATACATACTCGGCAGGAATGCGCAAGAAGCTCGCGTTTATGGGCGTTGTGGGCTTGCGTCGCCCGCTTGTATTGCTTGATGAACCGTTCAATAGCCTTGATATTGAAACAAATTACGCTCTCACCGATATTTTGAAGCTGCTCACCGAACAAGGAACAACGGTCGTTCTGACTTCGCACATTGTTGAGCCGCTTTTGGCAGTGTCGAACACAATTTTGTATTTGCAGCAGGGCGATACGATTCATCATTTTTCACAGCAAGAATTCGACCGCATTCACGCATTGATGCGCTCCAAAGAGCATACAAAAAATCTAGCATTGCTGCGCGAAACGATGCAGTGATATTGCACAGAGAGCAGTATTACGTCGGTAGCAACAGCACAAACGTTGCGCCGTTTCCTTCCTCAGACTCGCACCAAATCTCACCATTCATTGCTTCGACAAAACGTTTGACAATCGAAAGCCCAAGCCCTGTGGAGTGTTCGCCGCCTGTTGGTTGTGCCGAAAGGCGAGCGAATTTGCCAAATAATTTTGTTTTATCTTTTTCCGACAAGCCCGGACCCTCGTCCTGAACTTCCATACGCACCATTTGCCGAGAAGGCTTGCTGTTGCTTGTGTAGAGAGCGGTTCGTATGAAAATATTTTTGTCTGGCGGTGAAAATTTGACTGCGTTTGAGAGAAGATTTTCGATAACTTCCATTGTGCGGTGCTTGTCGGCAAAGGCTTGTATGCCTGTGGTTTCTGGCAAAAAGTGGAGTGTGATGCTCTTCGCTGCCGCTTTTTCGGTGTAATCACTCACAAGAGCGCGTATTTCCTCATCTATGGAAAAATGCTCGGGCGAAAATTCTACTTTGCCCATTTCAATCGCGTTGGCATCGAGCAAATTCGTGATGATATTGTGCATCCGCCGCGTGGTTTCTTCGATGCGCTCGAACAAATAATCACGCTGCTCATTGTCCATTTTATCGCGGTAGCGGCGCATCATGGAGGTATTCATAATAATCGTTTGGAGCGGATTTTTCAAATCATGCACGGCAATTCCCATAAACTCATTTTTCTCGTGATTGAGATTTTCTAAGAGCAAATTTTTCTCCTGTAATGCCACATTCGTCATTTCAATTTCAATGGCTTGTTCGTTCAAAATTACCATTTGACGCTGCATCTCGTCGTTCATTGCTTCGAGTTCGGCGGTGCGCTCACGGACTTTTCGTTCAAGCTGCACATTTGCTTCGTGCTGAACACGCAACGCTTCGTGCTGTGCTTCTTCTCTCTGAAGCCGCATCAGACGGTAGCGGTCGGCAAGCGCGAAGGCAAAGAGCAAGCCTTCGGTCATCACGCCAATCTCTGCGATGTGCGCTGTTACTGGGTTTGCAGGTAGGAGTCCCACGGTTTTTAGCACAAACAAAATATTGCCCGTCAGAAACAATGCCACAGCAAGAAAGAAAAAGCGAACACTGGTATTTCCTCGCGCCCAGACGATTGCGCCACTAACGACAAGCAAAACAATGGTAAGAATATTCACCACAACGCTCATCTGCACACACGTCCGATAAGAAAAAATAAAGCCACTGCCTATCACGACAACACCAGCAATCATTGATAATATCAAGGCTTTCGCCATCATGGGCGCGTAGCGTTTTACCTGCAAAAATTCTCGTGCAAAGACCGATACACCGCAGACCATCATGCCAATCGCAGCACTATTCATGTAATTTGCCCACCACGGAAACTCGCCCCAGAGATACTGCGCCGCAAAGCCATTCACCACAGCAATATACAAGCTCGCGCCCAGCAAATAGACAATGTAATAAATGTAATACCGAGAGCGCAAACTCAAGAACAGAAAAAGGTTATAGCAAATAAGCGCAGCCATAGCACCAAAAAAAATGCCATATGCAAATTCCGAACGCCCAAGCTCTTCGCTAAAACTCCTGTGATGATGCAGATAGAACGGCACTTGCACCGAGCTTTCCGTATTCACACGCACAAGAAAAATATGCGGCAGAGTATCGCGCATATCAAGCGGAATGGCATATGTGCGCGTGTCCATGAAGCGCTGGGCAAAAGGCAGCATATCGCCCAAAAGTGCGCGGCGAATAAGCTGGGAGGCTTGTTGTGGCGCGGTATAGTTGCTTGCGGGAATAAACTCAAATATTTCGATAGAATCCAACGGCGGATAAGCAATTTCCAACACCCAATCATTCGGTATTGATGGGCTATTGCGCAGAGAAAATGCAAACCAGTAGGTGGGTTTTGCAAAGCCAAAATTTGGAATATCTTGCGCAGAAGGGCGAAAATTGGCAAGCATTGACGGGCGGCAAACATCAGCAATGCTCAGGCTTTTCGAGGAATCAATCAATACAAAAGAGTGCTTTCCCAAAGAAATATTCGACGCAGAGCCGCCCGCTCGAAACGGCAGACGCTCAATCTGCTGCAATTCCAATGCAGGAAAGACCTCATGCAATGCCGATGCGTTCTGGGCAAGAGCGGAAAAAGACGGAACAATAAAACACATCCACAGAACGCTCGCAGCAGAGAGAGACAGAACACAACGCCAGTATTGAAGCGACATTGCAGTGAAATACGAAAGAAAAGAAAGCATAGCCATTACTTTTTTGAAACATCATCAACAAAAAAACACACAAATGTTATCGCTCACGTAAATTGGTAAAAAAAATGGCGTTCTGCAAGGTAAAAGCTAATGTTTGTGAGCAGTTTGCGCGGTATATGCTTGGCTATTGCAGCGTTGTGAGAGTATGATTTGAGAATATGATTATTAGGACTTTCGCACACCTCACAGGCAAGAATGCCTGTGCCACTATAAAACTGATAGATACTGGCGTTGGTGGCACAGACATTCCTGTCTGTGAGCTTCAAAAGCATATTTTGCGAAAGTCCTAATTATTTTCCCATCATTTCCATCGCTCGCCAGAAAAGCTCCTGCACGTTTTCTGATTTCATCACCAGAAACATAAGATAACACGCCACTTCCGCCACTTGCTGCGTCGCGCCTAAGCAATCGCCCGTGTAGCCCTGAATCCAGCGTGTGAAGAAGCGTGCGAGATACCATTTCACAAGAAGAAGCGGAAAAATAAAAAGAATAAGTGCGCCTCCAAACGTGGAAAAAAGCAGGAGAAAGGGAAGCAATCCTGTCAGGAGTGCAGTTGTGAACTCTCCTGTTGTCATGCGGGTTGCAAGGGGTTTTGCTTTGCTTTCTCCTTCCGAACGTGCGTATTCATGCGTCATTAAAAACGATACTGCCGTGAAGCGGCTTGCAGCGTGGGCGGCGACCATCAGAAAACACGCGCTCAGTGTGGAATAGGATTCCGCAATCACCAGCAAACACGCTACTTTCAGGGCAAGAATGCCCACAAGCCCGATTGTACCGAATGTTCCCAAGCGCGAGTCTTGCATGATTGCCAGAATGCGCTCTTTCGTCCAGCCGCCCCCAAAACCATCGCAGGCATCAGCAAAGCCGTCTTCGTGAAATGCACCTGTCAGCAGCACGGTTGCTATCACCGAGAGGAGAATTGCAATAATTTTTGGAACAACAAATGCGCTCACAAGCAGCACAGATGCGCCCGCACCGCCGACAATCCAGCCCATAAGCGGGAAGTAGCGCGAAGAATGGTGCAGATATTCTTCTGAATGGTCCACCCACGCTGGGCAGGGAATACGGGTGAAAAACATCACTGCCGTAAAGAAAAGGCGAATTTCGCGGCGAAGGGAGTGCATCATCGAAAACAGATAAAGTGTGGTGATAAAGTGTACTAAAAGTGGGTAAAAATTGCCTGTCAAAAAGTGAAAAAGCGAGATGTAGTCCACCTCAAAGGTGGACTACATCTGAAGCAACAAACCTTTTTTTAGTATATCGTAAAGACTCAAGACTATGGCAATAATTTACAAAAAGTTTGTATCTTGAACCTTCATCACGTCTCTTTTTTTGAATACGTTTCGGTTTCGCACAAATTTCCTTTTACGCCAACCGTATGCTTCACATTCTACCATGATGTATTTGGAAGAACACCTTCTGGTTGCGAAGAAACTCTCCTTTCCGCCAGAGATGGAAGCGGAGTTTATCGCTGCACAAAATATCGGTACTGTCAAGGCTCTACACCGTTTTGCGTGGGCAACCTCCGCACTGCTGCTTATTTCTGGATTTCTTGATGGTATTTTTTTTGCGCACTATCGCTGGGAGTTTGCGGTTATTCGCATGGCAATGGCGGTGATTGCTTTTGTTGCTATGCGCGTCTGCTTGGTGCGCCAGAGTTCTCGCCAAGGAAAGGTCGAGCGGCGTGTGCATCTGGTCTGGGGGGTCGTGTTTGTGGCGGGCGCGTTCAATATATTCCAGTGTTTTATTCGCCCTGAGGATACCGCATACAGCAGTTATGGACTGACCAATGCTGTTTTTATTGCGCTCGGTTTTACTCTTTCGCGGGCATCGTTGGTGCAAGCGTCTGTTGGTGCGATGTGTATGATTGGTTTTTACAACTTATATGCCATTCCAAGCCAGCTTTTACCACATCCCGACGAATATCGCTTGATTTTTGTTGGTACGAATATCCGTTTGCTCTTTATTGCTGTTATCATGGCAGTTGTTGGATTTCTGCTCGAGAGCGCACGGCGACAAGATTTTATTAAAACTGCGCTGCTTGAGCAAGAACGCCAGCGTGTGCAACAGCAAAATAGCGAAATTCTCCACCAACAAGAAGTCTTGGAATCCAGCGCACGCGAGGCAGAACTCGCCAACGCGCATCTGGTGAATTTGAATAATGAATTGAGGGTCGTGAATGCGGACTTACATCAAGCGAACACCTTCAAAGTGCAGATGCTGTCTGTGGTTTCGCATGATTTGAAAAATCCCATTGTCGGAATTTTAGGACTTGCCGAAGCCTTGCAGGACGATCTGCACTCTATGAGCGCAGAGCAGCAGCGGCAATTTCTCGCACAAATTCAATCGTCGTCGGTGCGAATGCTGAATTTTATCCAAGAATTATTGGACTCTGCGTCGCTGGAACTTGGTACGGTCAAGCTCCGCAAAGCTCCATTCCAAGCGGATTCTCTTTGGAATACGGTCCAGCAAGAACTATTGAAAACGCTCCACGACAAACAACAACACATAGTAGCGAGCATAGAACAAGGTATTGTCGTCATTGCTGATGCCGACCGCGTGTATCAAGTCTTTTACAATCTTCTGTCGAATGCAAGTAAATATTCCCCCAGAGGTGCGCAAATACTGGTCTCGCTCTCGCGCTTTGGAGCAAACCTGCGTTTTGTGATTCAAGACCAAGGTCCGGGCTTTACCGACGAAGACAAACCCAAACTCTTTGGTATGTTCCAACGGCTTTCTGCGCAGCCAACAGGCGGCGAAAGCTCGCATGGCGTGGGCTTGGCTATTGTGCGTTTGATTGTCGAAGCACACGGCGGCACGATTCGTTTAGAAGATACACCACTTTCGCAGCACACCGCCGCAGGGCAAATGCGCGGCGCGACATTTATTGTGGAAATTCCTCTGCATGGCTCAGGAACGGAGCTTGCTGAAGATGAGCTTGCTGAATAAACCAACATATCTGTACTGCAATTTTTTCGCATTCCTCTCAAGTCGTATTTCTCTCAAATCGTATTTCTCTCAAAGGAATGGTAAAAAAATAAGTGGTTCAAGTCAGTAGTGGCACAGACATTCTTGTCTGTGGTCGTCGCCTGAAGCCCGCACCAACACACATAGACAGGAATGTCTGTGCCACTAAATATTGTTGAAGTTTATCCATTTAATTTTTGAGCCTTCCAAATACCGTTCGCTCTCATGTTTTCTTTTTTTTCACATTTCTCTCTCTCCGTTTTATGCGCCACACGCCGCATAGAATCGAGGGTGCAGACGAGCAATTTTTCTCAAGCCTCATTGATGCTGGCTTTTGGGGGAATACTTTTCTGTGTGATTGCCCTCGCAGCACCCGTGCGCCTTCCTGCTCAGAGACAAGCAATAACGCTCCACTTGGATAGTGCGTATCTGCTGCGCAAGGACTATGCACCTCTACAAAAGTATGTGCGTATTATCGAAGAAACGCAAGGAGTAATGACCATTGAACAAGCTCTGGAAGCCGAACAGCACGGAAAATTCCTGCCTCTGAGCGAGCAAGCCGTACCACTGAAAGCGCACACTGCCTATTGGCTGGTAGTGAATCTGGAAAATCATTGCCCTGCGCAAACGCGATGGCTGGTGCATTTGGGCGAAAACGACATTCGGGCAACAGGGCGAAATAGCTTTATTGATGCGATTGTTGTGGAGAATGGTGTTGTCCAACAACGCAAGTATGCTGGTTATCACCGTCCAGCGCGAGAGCGCGATATTGCCTTGATACATAATGCTCTTGATATTGACATTCCTGCCAATCGCCCCGTGCAAGTATTTGTGCGCCTTCAACGGCTGTACCATTTTTCGGTGAATCCGACAATGCGTCTTCTCCAAGCGCATGATTTTGAACGCTCGTATTTCCGCGCTCGGATGCAACATTTTATGTTTGCGTTTCTTCTGTTGGGTGCATTTGCTATTATCACGGTCTTTTATGCCATCTATGGCGTTATTGTGCGGGATAAAGCCTTTCTTTTCTTTGTTATCTATACCTTTGGAATGCTGCTCATTTTTGGGTATTTATTTGGCGTTGTTCATCAATTTCTTTTTCCCAATATCCCAGCACTAGAAAATCATCTATTTTTCGTTAGTCTAATTTTTTGCGCGAGCGAATCTCTTTTTGTGCGCTCATTTCTCAATGTTGAAAGAATTTCCTCGTTTTGGTCGAAACTTCTTTGGCATGGTACAATTTTTTACGTCATTCTTTCTGTTGCTAGCTTTCTGCACTGGCTTGTGTGGCAAAATTTCCCTCTTGTCAATGGTGTGTTGCTTTTCACAATTCTCTGCACGGTCTTACTGCAATTATCCTTTTCTGCGAGTATTGCTCGTGCCAAAACACCGCTTGTTCGCTACGTTCTTATCGGCAATATCGTGCTGCATAGCTCAAATTTGCTTTTTATTTTAACAATGATTTTTCCGCGCTATCTCGGTATTCCATTTTTATTTGATTTCAACACAGGGCTGTATGTGTCGTGTTTTGGTGCATTGGGGCGGATTTGCTTTTTTGCGCTTGGGTTTGGCTATCGGGCAAAGGTCTTGGAGCAGGAGCGTATATCGGCGCAAGAAGACCTTATTCGGCAATTACAACGCAATGAAGAATTACAGCAAAGCGCGAATCAAATGCTTGAAGCAAACGTGCTGGAACGCACTCTGGAGCTTGAGAAAGCAAATGAACGCCTCGTGGATGCAAATAAAGAAATTGAACGGCAGATGGCGATTCTCGAAGAGCAAGCACTCGATATTGAGGTGCGGAATACTTCCATGCATGAAATTAACGAGGAACTGCGCGATGCAAATGAGTTTAAGCTGAAAATGCTTGGTATTGCCGCGCATGATTTGAAAAATCCGATTAGCAACATTCTGCTCAGTTCTCAATTACTCGTGCGAAAAGCAACACCAGAAGCAGTGAAGGATTATTCCGAAAACATACGGGAGTCGAGTGCGCAAATGCTCGCTATTATTGAGGATTTGCTTGAATCGGCAGCAGTAGGTTTAGGCAAAGTACCATTGGCAATTCGCCCCTTCAATTTGAGCGAGACAGTAGAATATGTTGTTGGGCAGTTTCAAAGTATTGTCGAAGCAAAAAAGCAAACACTGGATGTACTCTGCCCCGACCACTGCCTGATGCACGGCGATGAGGTGCGTATTCGCCAAGTTCTGGATAATCTTCTCTCCAATGCCAGCAAGTATTCTCCGCTTGAGGGGCGCATAACGCTCACGGTGCGCAGCATCAACGAACAGGTGCAGATTTCTGTCCACGATTCGGGACCAGGGCTGACCGATGACGATAAATCCAAGCTCTTCGGAATGTTCCAGCGGCTTTCGGCAAAACCAACAGCAGGCGAGTCATCAAGCGGCGTAGGGCTTGCCAGCGTGAAAAATATTGTCGAGCTGCACGGCGGCAGAATTGAAGTGGTGAGCGAACGAGGGCGCGGAAGCACTTTTGTGATAACACTACCGCTTGTGGCACAATAAAAAAGAGCGACAAAAAAGAGCGACAACAGCCAAGAACTGAGATTTTATCTAGCACTCGGCGGTATTGCAAAGTCCATCACCCGTATTTGTGCCGAACACAACGCCAAGTCTCGCGCATCGTTTGTTGCCAGCAATGCCGCACCGTTTCTGCTTTTGTGGAGCAAAATATATTCTTCCACAGCCGAGATGCCCTGTTCATCAAGATTGGTCATTGGTTCGTCAAAAACGAGCAGAGGAGGGTTGTGTTGCAGGGCGCATATAAACTTGCATCGCTGCTTCATGCCCGAAGAAAATGTGCGAATTTCATCATCTCGGCGTTCCCACAAGTGAAAATGCTGTAAAAGTGCCTCCGAGCGAGATTTCATCAGGCTCGTAGAGAACCTTTCGCCACGCATCTCGGTAAGAAATTGTAGTAATTCAAGCGGAGTAAATTCTTCGTAGAGCGTTAGATATGGCGCAACAAAGCCAATATGACGCACAATTTCTTCCTGCGGAATCGGAAGAGTGCCGCCCTGCACAAAGCATTCCACCGAGCCGCTTGCGCACTGGAGCAGTCCTGCAAGAGCGCGGAGAAGCGTGGTTTTCCCCGAACCATTCTGCCCAGTAATTCCCAGCACTTCACCGTTTTTTACCGACAACGAAAGATTACGCCAAACAAGACGGTTGTTGAATTTTTGCGTCAACGCATTGGCTCGTAGCTCAAAGCCCTGAAATGGTGGGCTTTCTGGCGGAAAAAGGATGTTCTGTTCGATATTCATAGCACAACGGCGTTAGTTCTGAGGCGGTTTTGGCGAGGCAACGCCCGTACTTTTCGGCACGGCATTTTTGGCAGCAGGCACGAGCGTTGCCGACGTGGAAGCCCCTTTGTTACTGGCATTCAGAGGCACAGCATTTTTTTGAGATGCTGTCGCGCTTGTTGCTTTCGGCAGTGCAACAGGCGGAAGTGCTGATGAAGATGGTGCTGTTCCTTGTTTCACTGTTCCTTGGTTTGCTGTTCCTTGTTTTGCTGGTACTGTCTGCGGGGCAGCACTGGAGCTTGTTTTGGGCGGAAGCTGCTTCGTTGCTGGTGGTATTGGCGCATCCTCAAGTTTGCGGAAAAAGCTAATTTCGACGCGGCGATTTTTTGAACGTCCTGTTTCGGAGGCATTTGCCGCAATCGGTTCTTCTTCGCCAAAGAATTTCAGCGCGAGGCGTTTGCGCTCGCAGCCGAGCGACCACAGATAGTCCAGCACAGCATTGACGCGGCGTTGCGAAAGGCGTAGGTTGTACTCATATGAACCTCTATCATCAGCAAACCCCGATATTTCTGCTTGATAGCTGGGGTTTGCTTTCAAAAAATCCCATGCTTTGTCGAGTTCATCCAGATATTTTTCCTCAATCGTAAACTCGTCGGTCTCGAAAAGCGTCGGTTGAATGGTGGGCATGATGGCTTTGCCTGCATTTCCAGCAAGCGTCGCATTTGTCGCCGTTTTCACTTTCGGCGGACGGGGCGGTACGGGGTCGAGTTCGATATTGAGAATGTATTCGCCTTCGAGAGTATTGCTTGAGTTCAGCGCAAATTCACGGTTCGCGCCTTTATGTTTGCTGGCAGAGGCGGAAAGCACATATTTTTTATTTGGCTTCAAAAGCGCCGTAAACTCGCCCGTAACGCTGTTGCTGCGCACCGAAAGCGAGTAGGCATTTGGGCTTGGAGCGGCACTTGCGTCGTCGCCGCCTGTGGCTGGAACTTCACTGACATCAATCGAGGATTCAAGCGGTGCTTGGGTTGTTTTGCTGAGTACTTTTCCCGAAAAAATAATCATTGGCAAGGGCTTCAATTCGCGGGCTTCTGCGCTGGCAAGGTCTGCTCTGTGAATATCGCCATCGCGCACAAAATAGGCTTCCTTGCCGTCGGGGCTAATAATGAAGCCATATTCGTCGCCTTTGGTATTGAAGGCATCGCCCAAATTGTAGAGCGCACTAACTGTGCCGTCGTCGTTGAGCGTTGCTTTGAACATATCCAAGCCGCCAAGCCCGCCGTAGCCATTGGAAGAAAAGTATATCGTTTTGCCGTCAGGCGCAATAAAAATGGAACGCTCGTTTTTTGGTGTGCTTACGTCGAGTTTTTCAACAGCAGAAAACGAGCCGTCAATCGCACGTCTTGCGTAGTAAATATCCATGGGCAACTTACGGTCTTTGCCGAGCGTGAACATGAAGAGATTTCCCGACGGCGACCACGATGAGCCATCGGTTGCAATCATGCCGCCAAATTCATTCATCTGCTCGCGGATAAAGCTCGTTACCGTGCCGCCCAGACCAACGGGCGCATCCCATTTTTTGCCGTGAAATTCTGCCATAAAATACGGACCAGCAAGCGATTCCCAGCCTGTGCGAAAACTTTGGTAATAAACGTTTTGCCCATCAGAGGTGATATTTGGCTCATCTTCGCCACTGCCCGTATTGATGCTTTCGTCCAGTGCTTGGGGCTTTGTCCACTCGCCTTTGACGCGCTCGGAGACGTAAATATCCCCATCCGAGCGGTTTGCAGCGTCATCAAACTGCGACCACGACTGCCCGCCACGCTCGGACATGAAGTATAAAAAGCGTCCATTGGGCGTAAGACTGAGATTGACCTCTTTTTGCGGTGAATTAAGCACGTCCATTTTCGTCACAGAAACGCCTTGCACCGAGAGCATTTTGGGAACAAGTTTTTTCTTCGGTTGCGACAGAAGCAAGGAAGTACGCGCTTCTGCGAGAAGGAACATTGTACATATCACGCACAATGTCGCTTTTGAGAAATGTGTCGGAAGAAACAGTTGCATAATTGAGCGTTGATGAAGCGTAGAGGTCAGTTGTAGAAAAGGAAATTGTGCAAACATTCAGTTGGTGAACATCAGTTAGTGAACAATGAAAAGACGAATTTCGTTGCCGTTTTTATGAGACAAACTCCTAATTTGCAAGAATTTTTCGAGATGAGGAAGGTTTTTTGCAACCGAAGGCTAGCATACACCACAAAAGCGCAGTACCAATGCGGAGAAGTATTTGCAGAAATGCCGAAATATTCTTAAACTGCCATTCTGTAACGGCAGTTTTTTTTTAGTATGTTCTTTGTGTGGTATTGGCTTGATACGACGCATATTTTCCACATATTTTTATTTGCTTGTATGGTTGGTTTTGGATACGATATTCATCGTCTGGCTGAGGGAGAAAGCCTGATTTTAGGCGGCGTTGAGATAGACTCATCGTTTGGCACCGTTGCCCACAGCGATGGCGATGTTCTGCTGCACGCCTTGTGCGACGCGCTCTTGGGCGCAGCCGGGCTGGGCGATATTGGCGAACACTTCCCCGATACCGATGCCGCCTACAAAGGCATTTCCAGTCTTGAACTGCTTCGGCGCGTGATTGCGCTTCTCGAAAAAGAGCAGTATCAGCTTATCAATGTAGATTGTACGCTCGTTTTGGAAAAACCAAAAATTCTTCCCTACAAAGCGCAAATGCGCGAGCGCATCGCCGAAGCCTGTTCGTTGCCGTTTCAGCGCGTGTCCTTGAAGGCAACAACGAGTGAGAAGCTCGGTTTTGTCGGGCAAGGAGAAGGGATTGAGGCGTACGCTGTTTGTCAAATTGAGCCTCTGCGAGGCGCGTAAAATCTTCATTCTAAGCACTACCTTTTCATTTCTCATGCTGTAATGTCGTTATGAAAGCATCAATGCCATTATCACCACCACAGCGCACATTTTCTCGGTACATTGGTGCAATATTTCTCATTCTTTGCATCATGCTCCTTTCCATCAGCACACCGTTTCTTGTCTCCATGAGCCACACACCGCATACAAAATCGTTTCCAGCCGATACGCCCCGACCACCCGTTGCGAAAATTATTCCCAAAACCGACACCACGCACAAGGACATTCGCGTGGATAATTACTTCTGGTTGCGCGATAAAAAAAATCCTGAGGTGATGAAGCATTTGGAAGCAGAAAATGCCTACACCGAAGCAATCATGAGCGACACACAGCCGTTGCAGGAAAAACTTTTCGCCGAAATGAAGGGGCGCGTGAAAGAAAGCGATGTGTCGGTGCCGTACAAAGACAATGGCTATTTTTATTATACCAAAACCCTCGACGGCAAGCAATATCCCGTGTACTGCCGTAAGCAAGGCAGTGCGGACGGCAAAGAAGAAGTGATGCTAGATATGAACGCACTCGCCGAAGGGAAAAAATTCCTTCGCTTGGGCGCGTGGAATGTGAGCAGAGACAACAAACTCCTCGCCTACGGGCTGGATTTCGATGGTTCGCGGCGCTACACGATGTTCGTAAAAAACCTGGAAACAGGAGAATTGCTGAAAGACCAAATTGCAGCCGTTGGCGATGGCTTGGTCTGGGGCAATGACAATAAAACGCTCTTTTACAACATCTACGATACTGCACTTCGCTCGTACAAAATCATGCGGCACACACTCGGATTCGATGCCAAATCCGACGTAGAAATTTTCCATGAAAAAGATGAAAAATTCGACTGCTCCATCTATAAAACCAACAGCGAGAAATACTTAATTATTGAAACGGCAAGCAAGCTCACGCACGAATGCTGGTTTATCAACGCCGACAAGCCGAATGATGCTCCGCGCTGCATCGAAGCTCGCAAAGAAGGGCATGAATACTCGGTGGAACATCATGGCGACACATTTATCATTCTCACCAACGACAAAGCAAAAAACTTCCGCGTCATGCAAACCCCGCTTGATGCCTACGCGATGAAGAATTGGAAAGAAGTGATTGCGCATCGTCCGAAAGTGAAAATTGACGATATTGATATTTTTGAAAAATACTTTGTGCTTTCTTGCCGGGAAGCGGGTTTGACGACATTGCAAGTGTACGACATTGCGAAAAAACAATCGCACAACGTCAAGTTTCCCGAGCAAGCATACGCCTCGTACACGGCTACCAATCCCGACTTTGCGACCACAACGCTGCGCTACGGCTATCAATCACCGATTACGCCTGCTTCTGTCTATGATTACGACATGGTAAAGCGTGAAGCAACACTCTTGAAGCGTCAGGAAGTGCCTGGCGGCTATAACCCTGATAATTACTCGGTGGAACGCGTTTTCGTCAAAGCAAAAGATGGTGCGCACGTTCCCCTTACGGTGATGTACAAAAAAGGCATGGAGAAAAATAGCGCGAATCCAACGCTCCTCTATGGCTATGGTTCGTATGAAATTTCCATTGACCCAACCTTCAGCCAAACCCGCGTAAGCCTCTTGGATAGGGGTTTTGTCTATGCGATTGGGCATATTCGCGGCGGCGGCGAAATGGGCAAAGAATGGTACGAAAGCGGCAAGTTTTTGAAGAAAAAGAATACCTTCACGGATTTCATCGCGTGTGCGGAACATTTGATTGCGCAAAAATACACGAGCAAGGACAAACTCGTGATTCAAGGCGGCTCGGCGGGTGGTTTGCTTATGGGCGCAGTGATGAATATGCGTCCTGATTTGTGGAAAGGTGTACTTGCAAATGTGCCGTTTGTGGATGTGATAAACACGATGCTCGACGCTTCCTTGCCGCTCACAACGGGCGAATACGAGGAATGGGGCAATCCCAACGACAAAAAATATTACGATTACATGAAGTCGTACTCGCCCTACGACAATATCGAAAAGAAAGCATACCCGCATCTTCTGATGACCACTGGCTTAAACGATTCGCAAGTGCCGTATTGGGAGCCAGCAAAATTCGCCGCAAAGCTCCGCACCATGAAAACAGACAACAATTTGCTGATGATGAAAATTGACATGGGCGTAGGACACGGCGGCTCTTCTGGGCGTTTCGACCGCTTGAAGGAAATTGCCTTCGAGTATGCGTTTGTGCTAAAAGTTCTTGGTATAACGCAGTAAAGACGCGCCTTGTGGGGATCTCAATTCTTATTGAGGGTCTCACTTTCACCGACTTAAAATCAACGGTTTATTTTTTCACTCAAAATGTTCAAGGAGTATGCGCAATGGCGTTAATTGATAGCATCCAACAAGCACTGGGCGACAAGGCAGATTTTTATCTGAACCACGTCTCCAAGACCATTCCGAAGGAACAACTGCATTTGCCGAGCGGCGACGTTGTTAGTTCGGTGTATTCGCATTCCGACCGCAACAACCGCGTGTTGCAAAACCTTCATCGCCTCTTGAATACAGGGCGTTTGGCGGGAACTGGCTATACCTCGATTCTTCCTGTGGACCAAGGCATTGAGCATTCGGCAGGCGCGAGTTTTGCAAAAAATCCAGCGTATTTCGACCCAGAAAACATCGTCAAATTGGCGATGGAAGGCGGTTGCAACGGCGTAGCTTCTACCTACGGCGTTCTTGGCATGACGGCGCGGAAGTATGCGCACAAAATTCCGTTTATTGTGAAAGTCAATCACAATGAACTTTTGACCTATCCCAACAAAGCAGACCAAATCTTGTACGGCACAATTCAGCAGTGCTACGATATGGGCGCGTCCGCCATTGGCGCGACAATTTATTTTGGCTCGGACAATAGCGCACGTCAAATCACGGAAATTGCCGAAGCATTTGCCTACGCGCATGAATTCGGCATGGCAACGATTCTTTGGTGCTATGTTCGCAATAATGCGTTCAAATCTGACAAAGATTACCACGTTTCTGCGGATTTGACGGGACAAGCAAACCACTTGGGCGTGACCATTCAAGCGGATATTATCAAGCAAAAACTGCCCGAAAACAACGGTGGCTACAAGGCTCTCAACATGGGCAGTTCCAGCTATGGCAAGCTCGATGAGCGTATGTACACCGAGCTTTCGAGCGACCACCCGATTGACCTTTGCCGCTACCAAGTGGCGAATTGCTACATGGGACGCATTGGTCTCATCAATAGCGGCGGCGCGTCTGGCTCGAACGATTTCGCCGAAGCAGTTACCACCGCCGTTGTGAACAAACGCGCGGGCGGCATGGGCTTGATTTCAGGGCGCAAGGCATTCCAACGTCCGATGGCAGAAGGCGCGAAGCTCTTGCAATCTATCCAAGATGTGTATTTGTGTAATGAAGTGACGGTTGCGTAAACTCGCAATTATCACGCAAAAAGGCTCTTCACTGCGAGGTGGAGAGCCTTTTTTTGTACACGACTTTTGCAAAGATGCTTTCTTCTGGGCAATGATGCGCTCTCCAATGCACACACTCCACTGTGAAAGAAAACCTATCTTTTTGCTGCTAAATCTGATGGTTTTTTTAGCGGTATTCCAAGGAAGGAGAGTAAAAACAAAAAGCCCGCAAGTGCTGTACTTGCGGGCTTTTTCGGGTCGGGGTGAGAGGACTCGAACCTCCGGCCTCTACGTCCCGAACGTAGCGCTCTACCGGGCTGAGCTACACCCCGTCTTCAAGAAGAGCTTCTGAAAAAGAATCTCGACGTTTTTGAAGAACAGACTTCAAATTTACGCGCCTTTTTCGTAATTTCCAAATACTTTTTGCGGTAAAATTTCCATCACCAAGACAACAAAAGGGCAGTCAGCATGGCTCTTTCTCGTCAATTTTTTTGTAACAATGACTTCATATAGTTTTAGTTTGAGTGCCTCGTGGTGGCTGCTTGCCCTCTGTGGCGTGGCGGCTCTCGCGCTTTCCGCATATGTCTATCGCCGAACAAGCCCGCCGATAGCACCTGTGCGGCGTTTCGTGCTGTTTGCTTTGCGCACAGTGGGTCTATGGATTCTCCTCTTCGCGCTTTTTGAACCCATCGTGAACGTCATTCGCGCAAGCGAGGAAGCACCGCGCGTGGAATGGCTCATTGACAATTCCGAATCCATGAGTCTTAGCGATGCCTCACGCAATCGAAAAAGCGACCTTTCTGCCGCGCTCACCGCGCTGAACCCTGCATCGTTCAAGGCTTCGTTGCCTGAATTGCTGTTATTCGATGATGCGTTGCAATTCGTTGAATCAAGCGCACTCCCGAGCGTTTTGGCGGATTCCGTACATTTTCGCGGACAGCTGACCAATCTCGCAAAGCCGCTCCAGAACGTGATTGAACGTGCAGACCGCACCAATACTCGTGCGGTGGTGCTTCTGAGCGATGGCGTATTTACCGCAGGAGAAAATCCGCTCTATGCCGCACAAATGCTTGGTCGCCCGATATTTGCCGTCGGCGTGGGCGATTCCACCGAGCCGCGTGATATGGGCATTCGCTCGCTGCTCACGAATGAAGTTGGCTATGTCGATAGCGAAATGCCTATCAACGTCAATATCGTGGCTTCGGGCTATGCCGAAAGCTCGGTAAAAGTAATTTTGCGCGACAATGGTGCAATTATTGGCGAACAGACGATTGCTCTCCCGAGCAGCAACGGTGCGCCTCAGACCCGCACTGCCGCTTTTCTCTACAAACCCAAAGAAGCGGGAATGCGCACACTGCGGGCTGAACTCAAGAATCTACGCGGTGCGGAGGAAGAATTAACCTTGCAAAATAATTCCAGCGCGGAGTTTGTAAATGTGCTAAAAAATAAGCGCAAAACCATCCTCATTGCTGGACAGCTTTCGCCCGATATTTCCTTTTTGCGCTCTGGTTTGGAGGCGAATCAAAACGTGCAATGCGCGGTCTTTGTGGAAGGAAAAAACGGTGAATTTTTGGATGATGCCACAAGCGGAAACACGCCGCAAAGCGCACCAAAGCGTGATTTCAAAGAAGAAATTGCCAACGCCGAAGCAATTATTTTGGTGGGATTTCCCGTAACGGTAACGCCGCCAGCCCTGATTGATGCTGTGCGCAGCGAGCTTTCACGCGGCAAACCGCTTCTTTTCATTGCCTCGCAAGATATGGATTGGGTGAAATTGCAGTCGCTTGAAAACTACCTGCCTTTTTCAACAATTTCTGGCAGCAAACAAGAAATGCTCGCATTGCCCGATGTCCGCAAACAAGCCCTTGCCAGCCCAGTAATGAAGCTCTCTGGCACCGACGACGACGCTGCTTCTTGGAACGCACTGCCGCCGCTTTTCCGCACCGAAACGCTCGTGCGCGTCAAGCCCGGCGCGGAGATTCTCGCTACGCTCAAGCTGAATAATGTTCCCTTGAATGAGCCGCTCATTGTGCAGCAAAGCATCAATAATACGAAGTCGCTGGCAATTTTGGGTTACGGCTTATATCGCTGGAAATTGCTGGGATTTGCCTCCGATGTGGCGAAAGGACGCGCTTCGGCAGATATTTTCGGAACGTTCTTTGAAAACGGCTTGCGCTGGCTCTCCACCAACGACCAAGGAAAGTTTGTTCGCATCAAAACGACGCGCAAACGCTACGGAAGCGGCGAAAAGGTTGAATTTACGGCGCAGGTGTACGACAAAAGCTACAATCCGCTTGATGCCGCCGATGTGCGCGTTACGCTGCAAAGCCCGTCCTTGAAGGCGCAGCGCGAGGTCGTGCTGTCCGTACTGGGCGGCGGACGCTATGCCGCAACGGTCGAAGGTTTGGGGCAAGGCGAATACAGCTTTACGGGCGTTGCGAGCCTGAATGGTCAAAAATATGGCGAGGATGCAGGACGCTTCAGCGTTGGGGAAATGACGATTGAATATCAGAATATCCGCATGAATGCTGCCTTCTTGCGCCGGTTAGCAGAAACAACAGGCGGCAAGTTTTTCACCGCCGAAGAAGTAGCCAAAAACCCTGAAGCCCTGAAGAATGCTATCACGCAGCATCGCGGCTTTCAAGCCCGCCCCATAACGCTGAAGAATGACATTGCGCTGTGGAATCTCGCATGGTTGCTTGCTGCGGCACTTTGTTGTTTTGCGTTGGAGTGGTTTATTCGCAAACGGAGCGGCATGGTTTGATAGGAGGGTGAAATTTATGGTTTCAAAAAACCATAGCGTGTAAAAATCGTTGCGGCTTTTGGGGAACACACAAAATCAAGGAAAGAGTGCGCCAATGCCGCTTCCTTACGTGCTTTCATCACCACAGCCGCTTGGCGCAAGGGCGGTGCGAGCGTAGAGTCTAAGCGGATAATTCTGCCGCCAGAGGACTGAACCGGCGGCGCAAGCGCGAGCGAAAGTGAGATAAAACCACAGTTTGCCGCGCCCATCTGTACAAATTGAGCGGCTTGCGCAACATTATCGGCAAACACAACGTTGCCCCAGACCCGCTTCAGAACAAGTGTATCAGCAAAAAAACGATGGAGAAATTCTTCGGCACGTTTGCCGTAGGGAGCATGGCGAGGATTGGCAAGCGAAATACGCTGAACGCGAGGATTGGTCAAGTCTTTGGGCGATTGAATGAATGAAGAACGCGCACTGCACCACAGCACCACAATTCCTTGCGCATATTCACGTGGTTTTGTAGTTGTCAGCCCAGCATTCGTGAGCTGTTCAGCATATTCGATATTGGCAGAGAAAAATATATCGAACGGCGCACCTGCGCGAATCTGCGCCACGAAATTCCCCGACGAACCATACACCGCCTCAATCTGCGCATTGTTACTCGTGTTGGAAGATTGTTTGCGAAATTCCGCAATCAGTTCTGGCATCGCCCATTGCAGGTCGGAAGCAGCAGCAATGCGCAGTTTCTGGGCATTGCCGCTCGAAATACTCACCCCAAACAGCACACACACCGCCGTAACAAAGCGCGTGATGAAATATTCCGCGATATTGCTCATCGTAGTTTTTAGAGCTTATGCCGAAAGAAAATATCGTAAACCGAAAGCAAAATCTCAACAAAAATCAAGACCACAACATACCATTCCATGCGGAGTGTACGCTGATTTTGCAAAATATCTAATTCTGTTTCGACGGTGCTGGAAATGAGATTGAGCTTGCGTTCGATACTATTATGCCGCTCAACAAGCTCGTATTCGTCCTCCAAACGCCCGAAAAGGCGCGTCAATTCTGGCATTTCCCAGAGCAGTTCGGGCTTTTCGGTGATTTCGACGCGCCCCACCATTTTGTGTTGAATGAGCAAGGTATCGCCGACGTATTGCATGAGCGTTGCTGTTTTATCGCGCCCAAAGCGGTGCTGCTGCATCGCGAGCGCAATCGGCTCAATGGCATCAAACGCCCGCGCAATCGTGGTTTCGTAGTGTGCCATGACAACGCTTTTTGCCAAAATATCGGCGACAATCTGCAAGCGTTCAACGGTGATTTCTCGTGTTGTTACATTGCCATTTTCGACCAATTCGCGCTCGCCCAAGCGCATTTCTAGGGATTCGCTTTCGGTGCGCTCAAAGGGCTGTTGTACGAAGGCTTCGAGCTGTTTTAGCACTGTTACTTCCTCAAGAGGTTGGATATTGAACATCACCACCACGCCATAGCGAAAGAGCGCGAGATAGCCTAGTTCTCCCGACGGAATAAGCAAAGGCGAGAGAGCCAGACGATTGGTCTGCTCCAAATTGCGCGTATCTATGCGCTCTCCAAGATACAAAGCTCGTGCTTGGATGGTGCTGCGTTCGCCGAAAAGAGCATGGCTCATAGTGTAGAAAATAGTGTGCGAAATAATATGCGAAATAGTGCGCAAAAATCTGCAAAAGGCGTGAAGGCTCGTAAAATACGCAAGAGGAGTGAATTTTCAGAGAAGAAAGTTATCGCTCAGGCGCGGTACCGATAAGAGAAGATTCATTATTTTGCTCGAACGCAAGATTTGGTCTGGTGTTCAGGGGTATTTTCTTGTTTCTGCTCTTGGGAGCAAGATTGCTTACGAACAAGGTATAATCTGGCTTGCAGGTGTTGGCTTTGCACAGGGCAGTGTTTGGCTTTGCAGATTTTTAATTTGTCCCGTGCGATGCAAAAATTTTTATCAAATGCAGGAAAAATTGTATCTTAGAGGCTGTGTAGCACCGTTGGAAACGATTCGCAATGTATTTTCATGGGGTTACTCTTCGCCGTTCTTCTCTTCTGAAAGGGCGGCAAACACTGGTTTTTCACCTGTTCATCGCTCACCTAATGTGTGAAGCACTACGATGAAGCACTACGATTGAAGTATTATGAAATTTAGCCTTTCCCAGTTTCCCTTGAAGCCTCGCCCTACCTATTTGACCATTCTTTTTGGGTTGATATTTACGATTGTTGCCAGCGCACTGTTTTCCCTGTATGTTGTTTCGCAAGGCTTGCCGTCGCTGGAAGAGCTGGAAAATCCTCGTCCAGAATTGGCAACCCGCGTTCTTTCTGCCGATGGCGAGGTGATTGACCAATTCTATCTGAAACGCCGCACGTATATGCCCTTCGACAGCATTCCTAAGCCGTTTATTCAAGGCTTGATTGCCACTGAAGACCGTGAGTTCTACAACCACTGGGGCGTTCATGCCTTTCGCATTGTGAAAGCAACGGTAAAAATTTTCTTGCGCGGGCGTGTGCGCGAGGGAGCATCCACGCTGACGCAGCAATTAGCCCGTAATTTGTACGTGAACATCGGTTCGGAGCGGTCGCTAACGCGGAAAATTCGTGAGGCAATTACGGCGGTGCAGATTGAGCGCACGTACACGAAAAATGAGATTTTGGAATTGTACATCAATACCGTCTATTTCGGGCGCGGCGCACACGGCTTGCAAGTAGCGGCGGAGGTATATTTCAACAAAACCCCCAATCAACTGAGCGTGGAAGAATGCGCGTTTTTGGTGGGAATTTTACAGCGTCCGAGCTTGCATGAATACTTGAAAAGCTACCAAGCCTCGCTCAATCGGCGCAATGTCGTGCTGTATTCAATGGCAGAAGAAGGCTACATTTCGCAAGGGCAGTACAGTATTTTCAAAAAAACACCGATTGCCCTCGAAGCACCGCAAGAATTTACCCAAGACGGCACGATTGCTCCGCACTTCGTGGAAATGGTGCGTCAGGAATTGCTGAAAACCGATAATAAAGCACTCGCCAGTCTGCGCCGCTACGACCTCTTCCGCGACGGCTTGGTCATTTACACAACGCTGAATGCACGGATGCAACGCTACGCAAACCAAGCAGTGGAAGACCATTTGAAGCAGTCTCAAAAAGATTTTTCTCGTGCGTGGCAGTGGAGCAACGAAAAAACCTTGCTCAATGATATTCTCGACAAAACAATCAAAAATCGCCCCGATTACATTAGCGGCAACGAAGCCGAGCGCAGGGCGATTTTATCTGGCTTGAAGCGCAATGCAAGATATATTGATTCGGTCAAGCAAGAAGCCGAGCGGATTCAAGTCGGCTTTGCTTCGATTGAAGCAGGAACGGGCGAAATTCGCGCTCTTGTTGGCTCGTCTATTTTTGGAAAACAATCGCGCTATACCTTGAACCGCGTTACGCAAATTCACCGCCAGCCGGGTTCTTCGTTTAAGCCGTTTGTCTATGCAGCCGCGCTGGATGCAGGTCTTACGCCGTATTCATCCATTGAAAGCGGCTGGCTCTCGCACAAACTGCCCACAGGCAAAACATGGGAAGTAGAAGGCAGCAAATCTGGTGGTCCGATGTCGTTATCAACAGCACTCAAGTTTTCGGTCAATACGGTGGCGGCTCGCTTAATTACGAACTATGTTTCGCCGAATGCTGTGATAAAACTCGCCAAACGCTGCGGTATCAAATCCGAACTGATGGCAGTTCCCTCGCTCGCGCTCGGCTCGGGCGAAGTTACGCCAATGGAGATGATTTCTGCATTCACCGTCTTTCCGAATGATGGAATGTCGGTCGAACCCTTCGCCATTGCTCGCATTGAAGACCGTTTTGGCAATGTTTTGTACGACCACAGCAAGATAGGATTAGCCATTTCCGATGCGATGAATCCTCGCGTAGCCAAGACAATGACGGGAATGATGCGAAATGTCGTCAATAGCGGCACGGCTTCTCGTGTGCGGGCGTGGTTTCCCTACGAAGCTGCTGGCAAAACAGGCACCACCAACGACTTCGCCGATGCGTGGTTTGTTGGCTTTACGCCACAGCTTGTTGCTGGCGTGTGGACGGGCTTCGACGACCAACGGATAAAGTTTACTGGCTGGTATGGACAGGGCGGCAGCGCGGCAGCGCCCATTTGGGCGCGGTTTATGCAAAAGGTGTACAAAGACCCTATTTTGCAATACGACTCGCGCCGCCGCTTCAAAGGCGTTGATAACGTTGGCGCAAGTAGCGGTCGCTCGTCGTCGGAGGGAAGAATGGACGAAGGCGGCACAGAATCACCTCTTGAAACCATCGCGCCCAGTGAATCTGCACCCGCGTCTGATTCAACAAAAGCACCTGCGCCGCTTCGTTTTTGAGAACAACAACGATTATTTTTCGCGCAAAAACTCTAGTATTTCTGGCAAGGTTGGGCGTTTTCCATACACGAGAATCGCAACACGGAATACTTTTGCGGCAAAATAAATCACGACTGCTGTGGTAAGAAGAATTGCGCCCAAACTCCCGATAATTTCGAGCGCGGGCGGCTGTTGAATAGCAATGCGCATTGCCATAATTGTTGGCGCAGTAAACGGAATAAAACTCATTACTTTGGCAATCGTGGAGTTTGGATTTTGCAGCACGACGCTGATAAGGGAAATCGGAATCACAAGCAAAATCGTTGCGTAGGAAGTCATCTGCTGGGCTTCTTGGTCGGTGGTTGTGAGCGACCCCAAGCCCAAGAGCAATGAGGCATACAACAAATATCCACAGAGAACAAAGATGAGGGTAATCGGCAACGGCGCAAGGATAGACAAGGGAACATCGAAGTACAGAACCATGCCGATTGCCAGCCCGCACCACACCATCGCTTGCAATATCCCGAGTCCGCTTAAACCCAGAAGTTTGCCCATCATCAGTTCAAATGGCGAACAGGAGGAAATTAGAATTTCCATGATGCGATTGTTTTTTTCCTCCACCAAACCCCGCACCAGTATTTGCCCCGTCGAGATGACGAGCATAAATAACACAAGCACCGAACCGTAGGCAACGCCAAAGGTTTGCAGAAAACTTCCCTCGCTTGCTTCGCCAGATTTTGTTACCCGAATAGACGTGGTTTCGAGCGGTGTTGCGAGAGATTTGTACGTTTCCACGCTGATACCTTTTTCCACTGCTCGCTGTTCTGCCAGTGATTTTTCGAGGGCGTTTTCAATCGCAGAAATATCGCGTATATTTCCAACGTTGTCGCTTCGATACTCAATGCTGTGCGTGGAATCCACATTTTTTGGCACAAGAAACAATCCCGTAAAATCACCTTTGAGAACACGCGGCGTATATTCTTTGAAAAAATCCTCGCGCTTCATAATCTCTGCATTCACCGAAACAAGCTGATAGGCGGGCTTGCCGTTATCCAAGCGATGTTTTTTTTGCAAGCGTTCTTCTGCCGCTTCGCGCAGCTTCATTGTTTCGTCGTACACAACAAATTTTTTCGTTTCGCTATCACTTCGGGAAGCGAGCAAACTTGGAACAACACCTGCTGCAATCATAATTGCAGGAGTCAGGACGAGTGAAATCAAAAAGGCTTTTGTCCGAGCTTTTTCGACAAATTCCCATTGTGCAACAGCAAAAAATTTACGGATGTCCATACTAAAAAAAAGAAAACGGTGGAAAATTGTAGTGAGAGTATCGCAATCACGAGGAGAAAGCTATACTAAAAAAGGTTTGTTGCTTCAGATGTCGTCCACCTCAAAGGTGGACGACATCTCGCTTCTTCACTTTTTGATATGTAATTTTTACCCACTTTTAGTATATCTGCACAGCTATCTGTACACTCTTTTTATTTCTGCCCAAAAGCGCGAAGATTATACGTGAAGGTCAGCAAGAAATAGCGTTGCAGCACGTTTGTTTGCGTGTCTTCGATGAAGCTGCTCGTTACGTTGCGCGTGATGCTGTTGTTCAAATTCAGCGCATCAAACACGGACAATTTCAGCTCGCCATTGCCATCGAAAAAGCGTTTGCCAACGCCGATATTTAGCAAAGGAATAGTTTGGTTGAAGCCACCGACCAAGCCAACATTGGCGAGATAATTGAAGTCCGCACTAATCAAAAATCCTTCCCAGAAAATCCAGTTCAAGCGAGCATTGATGCTGTGAATGAAGTATTCGTTGTCGAGTGCGCTTTGAAGCGAATTGCGGACGATATTGTACGAGGTTCTGCCAGAAATATTAAAGTCCAAATTCTCGCTAATGTTACTGCCAATGGCAATTTGTGGCGTAATGCCGTAGGTATTAGAAGCGTTCAGCGCGTCGTTAATGAGCGACACATCGCGCACATAGCTCCCACCCGCATTCAGACTGATGTTCAGCTTGAAACCTTGCACAGGCTCCCAAGGAAAATTATAGCCCGCAAATGCCCGCACATTCCAGTAATCGTTGAGATTGGTGTAGCGCGTCAGCTGCGCACCGCGTCCCAAGCGGATTGCCTCGCCGCCGTTGGTATTCTGAACGGTAGTATCGCGCACGGTAATCAAGGTGGAATTGGCAATTTTATCTGCCGTGTAACTTGCTGAAACAAAAGCAAATACGGATGTCGCCGTGCGCATATCGAACAAGCCAATATTTGCGGTAAGATTGTGCGTTACTTCTTGCTTCAGTTCGGGATTGCCCACCGTCAGACGCACAGGATTCGTATTATCCACGACATTTTGCAGTTGGCGAATACCAGGCGCATTGGTGAAAGCACGGTAATTGACGCGCAGATTCCCTACTGGTCCCGCAAGCATTGATGCGGGATTGCCCGCACCGAACATCATCATCATTGGACCGCCACCACCACTAGGACCGCTACCACCGCCAAACGGCGCACCACCAGGACCGCCGCCAAACGGCGGACGACCACCACCACCGCCACCGCCCATAGCGGGCGCATTCCCTAAACGCATGGTGAAAACAAGCGAGGGCAAAACGTTCTGAAACTCGCGGAAAATCTGGGTTTCGGTGGGAAAGGTTTGATTGACATCCAAGCGAGCATATTGGTAATCCGCACCGACGGACAACGACGCGCCCGTTGAGAGATTGATACGATACGTCAAACCCGGTCGGTGCGTCGAATACAGGCTGCTTGCGAGGTTCGAGAGCGGTTTATTCAGCAAGCTAAATTCACCAGTTGTGGGGTTAAAGTCTTTTACTTGGCGGTCAGATTCTGTACGGGTTTGATTGATGTTATAGCTTGCTTGCAGCATACTTTGGGTCGAAAGCGGCTCGGTGTACGCCACATTACCGCCCAGCGAGAGCGAATTTGAGAGCGAGGGTGCGTTTTGATTGAGATTTTGCACGGCAGAATCAAGATTCATCGTCATTGGATTGAAGCGATAAAATATATTCATCGCGTCGTTCCGCGAAACGCCATCATTGCGATTCCATGCGGTGCGTTGGCTGACCGAAAGCGTACGCCCTTCGGCATTAAATCTATGTCGCCAGAGCAGTTCGTTATTGACCGAAACGCCTTCGGAGCGAGAATCATTCTCGCGTGTGGAAGCATTCAGTGGTGCGCCGCCCTCGCCCATGCGCGTCGCATTGGTGCTGAGTGTGGTACGCTGATTATTTTGAAAGGTAATTGTTGGCGTGAGAACAAAGGAATTATTGGAATCCAGCGTGTATTCCAAGCGAGCATTGATGCGGTGATTGAGGTTGTTTGACAAACTCGTGCTTTCATCCCGTGTGCGCTGCCCAACGCCTTCGGAAAGAAGTGTTTGGCGCAAAGCATTTTGCGAAGCGTAGTTATTGGTGAAATTGCCGAAGTACGAAGCTGCAACATCAAAATTTTGTCCCCATTTGTCGGCATAATTCACACCCAGCGAATGCGCCGCCGTGATGCCATCGCTTTGCGGCACAAGGAAATCACCAGGGCTGCCCACGCCGCCTCCACCGCCGCCTGCGGCTCGCATAGCTGCTCCTGCACCGCTACTCATTGCGCCGCCCATCATTGTCCGAACCTGAGTATTCATGCCGCCTCCACCGCCGCCGCCCATTGTTCCCAAAATGTCTTGAATTGAAAAGTTTTGCTGATTGATATTATTCGATAAGCCAAGCACAGAAATGCGCCGGTCGCCGCCGAAAAAATTCACATTGCCGCCAGCAGTGTAGCGAGCTTCTGCACCAAGCGCAGAGCCGCCCGCGCCGCCATAGACCTTGCCAAACTGCCCATTTCGGCGGTCGGGCTTGGTAACGATATTGAGCGTTTTGGTGCGATCGCCGTCGTCGAATCCAGAAAAGCGGGATTGCTCGGACATTTGGTCAATAACCTGCACACGGTCAATCATATCAGCAGGCAAGTTTTTGAGCGCAGTTCGGGGGTCGTCGCCGAAAAAAGGTTTGCCATCAACAATGACGCGGCGAATCGTTTCGCCTTGTGCTTTCACCGACCCATCCGATTCTACCTGCACTCCGGGCATTTTGCGCACCAAATCTTCGGCAACGGCATTCCGCTCGGTTTTGAATTGTGCAGCATTATATTCAACTGTATCGCCTTTTACTTCCGCCCGCGCAGCTTGCTCGGATACTTCAACGGCATCGGTTTTGACAGTAACCGATTTCATTACAATCGCTGGAAGCCTTACCGTATCTTGCTTGTCAAGCGTAATGATTTTGCGAAATGCCGAAAATCCCACCGATGTGGCGATGAGTGTGTATGTTCCTGCACCTTTAACGGGCAAAGCAAATGCACCATCTTTATCCGAAACTGCCCCGCCCGCAAATGTGCTGGGATCCATGCTCATTGTGCGTGGTTGCGACGCGGCGGTTTGGCTTGGCGGCGGCGGCTCAATCGCGCCACGCAAAAGCACAATGCGCACACCAGAAAGTGGTTTTTGCGTGGAATCGCTCATTCGTCCGAGCAGAGTAAAATTATTGCTGGAAGAGGGGGAGGGACTTTGCGCGGAGAGTGGGGAAGACATTCCAGCAAAAACACACGCGCAAACGAGAACAAAACGGTAGAAATAGTGCATGGTGAGAGCAAAAGTGTGATGAAGAATCAAGAACCATAGAATACAGAGTAAACGAAGAAATATCCGTAAAGTTACGGCAAAATCACAGCGTGGCAAGACAGGAAGTTGTTAAAACGGTGTTAATCTTTTGGGGGGACTGTATAGATTTTCTTGTATGAGTGGCTATTGCGTACTGAAAAAGGTTTGTTGCTTCAGATGTAGTCCACCTTCAAGGTG
The DNA here is from genome assembly GCA_004292595.1 of Candidatus Kapaibacterium sp. Taxonomy (GTDB): domain Bacteria; phylum Bacteroidota; class Ignavibacteria; order Kapaibacteriales; family UBA4661; genus PH2015. Next base: position 31,552 of record RDXM01000110.1, read on the forward strand.
GACTACATCTCAACTCCTTTACTTTTCGATATGCAATTTTTACCCATTTTTAGTATAGTACTGTGAAGTGTGCAAGAAGTTTTGTGTAAACGCTAAAAAAAGGCTTAGTGCTGTAGATGTATTAGCCGTCGGTCATTATGCGATGCTCTTACACGACGTGTTGTAACGGCAATTCGACAATAAACGTCGCGCCATTGCCATATTCAGATTCCACCCAAATTGTTCCCTCGTGCAAGTCTATGATACGTTTGGTGATAGCCAAGCCCACGCCGTGCGAGGATTCTCCGCCTGTTGGCGTAGCGGACAAGCGTTGGAAATAACCGAAGAGCTTGGATTTATCCTCGTCGGTCAAGCCCTGCCCTTGGTCTTGCATGGAAACGCGGAGCATTTTATCGGGAGTTTCCTCCACGCGCACGGTGATTTCTGTTCCTGGCGGCGAGTATTTAACCGCATTCGAGGCAAGATTTTCTAATACTTGGTGCAGTAAATTTGCATCGAAAAATAGCTGTGGCGCAAAAGAGCCATCGGAGACTTCTGGCACAATAAGATGAATTTTTTGCCCTTTTTCTGCCGCCCGCACACGATTTTCCTTCACAACCCGCTCCAATACAGGCATAAAAAGCTGTTTCTTTTTGTCGGTATTCATCTTTCCCATTTCTAGTGCGGAACTGGCAAGCAAACTGTCAATCAGATGTATCATGCGCTCTGCTGTTTCGCGGATAGAACCAGCCGCTTCGGGAAATTCATTGGGCGTGATGTCGCCAAGTTCCATGAGTTTGACGATAGCAAGAATCGTTGCAATCGGGCTTTTGAGGTCGTGCGCAACAACGCTCAAAAGCTCGGTTTTGCGGGTATTCGCGCCTTTGGATTCACTGAGCGCAGCTTTTAGCTCGGTTTGCAAACGAAAGAGCTTCGTTTGCGACACATCGCTAATGCGGGTCATCGCCATCATCTGCCGCAACAGGTGATTGTAGCTTGCGCTCAGTCGTCCATATTCTTGATGGAGATCTTTTGCTTCGAGAACGTCTAAAGGCTGCTCGGCAATAGTTTTTGCAAAGCGAGCAAGGGTTTCTTCCTCACGGAAAACGGAAGAAAGTTCAGTTTCGGGCATATGGTGATGAGGGAAAAATCAAGGAAAAGAAAAATCAAGGAAAAATGATACTCGCTGCGATGCGTGTGATGCGTCCGATACGAGGGTGCGGATGAATACCGGCTTTTGCCTTAGTCTTCTGGCAGCGCCGCTTCTGGCGGAATTTCCACGAGCGGAAGCTCGACGATGAAGGTTGCGCCTGCGCCAAGCTCTGTTTCGCACCACACGCGCCCTTGCATTGCTTCAACAACCTTTTTCACAATCGACAAGCCCAAACCTGTGGAATGCTCGCCGCCCGTGGGCTTTGCCGAAAGTTTTGCAAATTTTCCAAACAGCTTTTGTTTGTCCTCCACCGACAAACCAGGACCCTCGTCTTGAATTTCAATCCGCACGTGCGCTTGCTGCATCGGAACGTGTTCTAGGGCATCTTCCTCGCGGGTAAAGAGCGCGGAGAGCCCATCGGTGCTGGAACTGATGATATTCACATAGACATTTTTGCCAAGCGGCGAGTATTTGATAGCATTGGAAATAAGATTTTCCATCACTTGCATAAACGCATTACGGTCGGCAAAGGTCATCATTTCATCGGTTTCGGTGTTCAAGTGCAGCGAAATTTCTTTGTCTTTTGCTCGCAAATAGTAGCCTTCGACGACATCGTTCACGACTTCCACAATGTTCATGGCGATACTATTAAACTTGAATTTCCCGCTTTCAATAGAGTTAATATCCAGCAAATTCAGAATCGTTTCTTTCATGCGCTTTGCCGTGATGAGAATGTGATCCATCTGCTCGACTATCTCATCTGGTGTCATTTTGTTTTGATATTGCTTGACAATCGAAGAACTCATCATAATCGCCGTGAGCGGATTCTTCAAATCATGCGCGGCAATGCCCAAAAACTCGTTCTTTTCTTGGTTTAATTGCATGAGCGAATCATTCTGCCGCGTAATTTCGCGATTGCTCAAAGACAGTGCTGCGGTGCGCTCGCCAACGGTGTGTTCCAATGAATTATTCCGCGATTCGATTGAGCGAATACGCCACTTGTAGCCAATAAAAACCACTAAACCGCACAGCAACAGCGCAAGCGTTTTTGCCCACCACGTTTGCCACCAATGCGGATGAATAATCACACGCAAGCTCGCTCCTTCTTCATTCCAAACGCCGTCGTAGTTTGTTGCACGGACGCGGAAGGTGTATTCGCCCGCATCAAGATTGGTATAGGTAGCTTCGCGCTTATTTTCTAAATCAATCCATTTATTATCAAAGCCTTCCAAGCGACAGGAATACGAGATTTTATGCGGCAAAGTGAACGATAAGGCTGCAAACTCAAAGCTGATAAAGGTGTCGTCCACCGAGAGGTGCAGTTCGCGGTTTGCAGGCATGAGGCTATCACCCAGAAGCGGCATATCAACTGGCTTGTTAAACTTTTTAAAACTCGTCAGCACGATGCTCGGAACGTTGAAATTCGTGTGAATGCTATCGGGATGAAAGCGCACAATGCCGTTGATACCGCCAAAATAAAACATCCCGTTTGCAGCTTTGAGGCACGCATCTTGGTTAAATTCGCTGCCAGCGCGATTGTACAATTCCTCGAAGGTCGTGAATTTGCCTGTGCGCGGGTCGAATTTGCAAATGCCACGCACCGTTCCTAGCCAGAGATTGCCGCTTTCGTCTTCCAAAATACCGCAGATATAGTTGTTTGGCAAGCCGTCGCTTTCGCGGAAAGCAGTAAATGTGCCGTTTGTGCGGTCGAATTTATTGAGTCCGCCCGACGTTCCTACCCACAGCGTTCCTGTGCGGTCTTCGTGAATGGAGAGAACGTAATCGCTGCTAATGCTGGTTGGGTTCGAGGGATTATGCCGAAAGTGTAGAAATGATGAGCTTTGTGGGTCGAAACGGTTCAAGCCGCCGCCGCGTGTGCCAATCCACAATACGCCCGAGCGGTCTTCAAAAATCTTGCGCACCGCATTAGAACTGATGTTTTGTCCCACATTGTTCGCGGCACTACTGGTAGAAGTATTACTCCGAAAGGTAGTAAACGTGCCGTTTGCGCGGTTCATGCGAGCAAGACCGTTGTTTGTGCCAACCCAAAAATTGCCGTGTGTATCCTCCAACAGCCCGTAAATGCTATTGTCGGGCAAGGCGTTCGGATTATTCGCATCAGCAAAATAACTAGTAAAATCATTGGAAGCCGCATTAAATCTACTCAGTCCGCCCTGTGTTCCTACCCAGAGCATTCCTTGGCGGTCTTTGAGCAAAGAGCAAATGATATTATTCGCCAAACTCCGCGTATTTGCTGGGGTATTGAAGTAACTGGTAAAAGAATTATCCGTAGGATTAAACCGCGCCACGCCACCAGAATGCGTTCCAAGCCAGATTTCACCAGCTCTTGGTGAGTTTTTTCCTTCCTCAGCAAATGCCATAACGATATTGCCGCCCGCGCCCGAAGCCTCATTGGTAAAGGTTTCAAAGCGGTACTCATCTGGATGCGAATAGCTCACACCGCCGCCGTCGGTGCCGACCCACAAGCCGCCTGTACGGTCAAAATAGAGCGATAAAATTACGTCATTGCTCAGGCTGTGCGCGTTGCTGTACTCGTGTGCGTGGGAATAGGTATGGCGCAAGGCGCGTCGTTCCTCAAGGCTGGGCTTTTCTGCATAGACCGCCAAGCACTCATGAACACCGTCGCCCCCATAGCCAGCCCAGAACACACCGTTTTGCGCGGCACAAAGAGCATTGACACTCGAAGCAGAGCGGGTTTGGTGAGGCATTGTTGCAATAACCTTACCCGTGCTTGCATCTAGGCGAAAAAGTGCCGTCCCACTTGCAATAATAAGCTCTTCACTCGAAACGCCACTTGCTCGCACAGGGAATATCATTGCGCGAATGTCAGCATCAGGCAGCAAAGAAGATAGGGCTTGAAAGTCTCGCCATTGCTTGCTCGTGGGGTTGTAGGAAAACAAGCCGCGTGCCGTGGCAATCCACAAAACGCCCGATGCATCTGAGAGCAACGCACGAATCATGCCGCTTTTGAGCGGAGAATTTTTCACAGAAAATGCCTCTTCCACCTCACCATTGCTGGGATTGACACGAAGCAAGCCTGCGCCTGTGCCAATCCACATCCGTGAAGCATTATCTTCGACAAAGGCATACACATCATGTTCTTCAAGACTTCCAAACGCGCTTTTCTGCGCCGCAAATGCAGGAGCAAACGCTCCCGTGAAGGGATTGCGCCGCACCGCACCGCCGCCACGTGTGCCAATCCAAAGCGTACCAGAGCGGTCTTCGTACAAGGTTTGGATGCAATTATTCGTAAGCGAATGCGCAATATTGCTTTGTTGTTGGCGAAAAACGGTTAGCGTATAACCATCAAAACGGTTCAGTCCATCCTGTGTGCCAAACCACAGAAAGCCTTGCTTGTCTTGAAGAATAGCATACACCGAGCTTTGCGACAAGCCCTGCTCAAGCGAAATCTTCCGAAAGCGCATCTGCTCTGCGTTTGCGGTATGTGCCAGAAGAGAAAAAAGGGCAAAACAGAATACGCCACAAAACCGTATATAGCACCCCAAAGACGAGGTAATATGCGGTTGTGAGGGCAAACAGAATTTTCTATTGGTATGAAGATTCATGGGCGAATGAACAAAAAAGTGTAACTGGTCAGGTCGTAACAAATGAGCGAGAAACAATGCTCCAACCGTCTTCAAGCGGTAGCGCAGACACTCTTGTCTGCGCCATTTGTTGCACAGACAAGAGTGTCTATGCTACCGAAGTCAGAAGAAGTGTATCCAGGTATTTCTTTGTGCATCGCTTACGCTTCCACACGCTTCAGTTTCAAGTATTGATGCGAGTGCGTAGAAATCGGAACTTTCTCCACCGTTACCGAACTTAAATCTAATTCAAACTCATCCACAATCGAAATTGAGAAGCGTTTCATAAAGAAGTACGATTCTACAACCAAGCGCTGAAGAACATTTAAGCGGTCGTATTCGTCCGAAAGGTATTCTTCAAAAACGATAAAACGGAAGTCGCCCGTGATTTGATTGTTCCGAAGCGAGGTGTAGCGGCTGGACGTATCTACTTCCTCGTTTTTCTCAAGGTCGCAGACGATTTGACGGAAGAAAGCATTGATATGAAGCGGCACACGGAAGCCCAAATGCAGCGTTACACGGATAACGTCGTTGTCCATGAGCGATTCGACTTCATATTCCATCGTGTACGGGCTGTCGGTGGTTTCGATGTGCAAAAACCAGTAAATATCAGCTCTCTTGGGTTGTTTTTCGATAATTGAATAGATAATACTTCTGTCCACCTGCGTCGGATACGGCACTTTGTTCAAATACACAAGGTGCGTTGCGTATTTCGGGACTTCCGTGTCTTGCGACAATTCACGCAAGGTGCTGAGATAATCCTCCAGGCGGACGCTATGCGCAAAGCGAGCAAGAATCAGGCGGGCGTTGTGCCAAATTACCATCACCATTGCCAGCACAAACGAGATAACAAGCGTTATCCAGCCGCCCTCGTGGAGTTTGCTGAGATTCGCTACCAAAAAGCCGATTTCGATTGCCACAAAGACCGTCATAACAAGGATGATGAGCGGAAGGCTATAATCCATGCGGCGCAGGAATTGCGAAAGGAGAATCGTGGTAGAAAGCATCGCCAGCGTAATGGCAATGCCATATGCAGCCTCCATATGGCTTGATTCCTGAAAGTGCCACATGATGAACATACAGCCTGCCCAAAGAAGCCAGTTTGCGGTCGGGATGTACATCTGCCCGCGTGATTCAGACGGATAGCGAATGGCAAGGCGGGGCCAGAGGTGTAGCTTGATTGCTTCGCTGAAGAGCGTGAAAGATCCAGTAATCAAGGCTTGGCTGGCAATAATCGCGGCGGCAGTTGCAACGCCGATGCCGAAGGGCAAGAACCACGATGGCATAATTGCAAAGAACGGATTGATGCCGTTCAAGTTCTTGAGACCGCTTGAAATCAGCCACGCGCCTTGTCCTAAGTAATTCAAAATAAGCGCAGACTTCACAAAACCCCATGAAAACTGGATGTTCGGGCGACCACAATGCCCCAAGTCCGAATACAACGCCTCTGCGCCTGTTGTACAGAGGAACACCGCACCAAGCAGCCAGAAACCCTGTGGGAATGCGGTCAGCAAGTGATAGGCATAGTACGGATTAAACGCCTTAAACACGGCTGGATACGCCATCATATTCGCCACACCAAGCACTGCCAGCATTCCGAACCACAGCACCATGATTGGTCCGAATGCCTTTCCAATTTTCGCCGTTCCGAACTGTTGAACAATGAAAATTCCCGTGATAATTGCCATCGAAATAGCAACGGTCGGCAGCGCAGGGTCAATAATACGCAAACCTTCAATGGCTGATGAAACCGAGATGGGCGGTGTGATAATGCCGTCCGCGATAAGCGACGCGCCACCGAGCATTGCGGGCGCGACGAGCCATTTTGCCCGCCGCCGGACGAGTGTGAAGAGCGAGAAAATACCACCTTCGCCGTTGTTATCGGCGCGAAGCGTGATGAGAACGTACTTGATAGTTGTTTGCAGCGTCAGCGTCCAAATCACGCAGGACAAGCCGCCCAGTACCAAATCTTCCGTAATCAAGCGGCTTCCAATGATAGCTTTCATCACGTACAAGGGCGAAGTGCCAATATCGCCATAAATGATGCCAACCGTGATAAGCAGCCCCGCAAGGCTGAGTTTGTGATGCGAAGAGTGAGTCTGTTCCATAGCGGCACGGAAAAAGTGTGAGTTTTGTGAAGGGAAATTTTTACATGATTAGCGTTGATTGAATTGCTCGAAACAAGCATGAAAGCTGTTGTTGTCGAGACCAATATCCTCTCGAATAATTTTATGCATTGTCCCTATCGGAAGCGGAGAATTACCATGCACCGCAACTGTTGTTCTGCGACCATCCGCGTGAGCTAAACGATGATGTGATAACGTTTTGACTGTATTTTGAATACTTTGATTTGAGCAAGGCAGCATGCTGCCTTGTTTCGGAGAATTGAAACTATTCATTTTACAATCGAAACGGTATGAGAATTGAAACTATTCATTTTACAATCGAAACGGTATGAGCCTTTAATCCGCACAATTTCAAACCCTAAGTATGCGAGAAATACAAGCATTTCTCGTCCTGACATGGAAGGAAACTTAGGCATATGCAGCAACCTCAATATCACGAATACCAACAAACGTCGTTGGTGCTGGCGAGACTTCTTCTTCAAGACACAACTCTATCGCCTCGCGGATATTTGCTAAGGCTTCGTCTATTGTCGCGCCAAACGAGTGGCAGCCACGAAACGACGGACACGATACGATAAAAACACCGTTTTCGTCAATCTCAATGAGAACTGGAAAGTGCTGAGAGCGCATAAAATCGTGCAACTTATTGGTAATAAAAATCAATCAAATACTGCAACACGCCCAGTAATTGTGCGAGGTTGCCTGTTGTATAAACATCGGTGTCAATCGTGAGTAACGCGCCATCTAAACGCAGAAATCGCCACGCATTGCCGTTGGTAACAGCTCCGTGAATAATGTGAATTGGCTCGTTGCGGTCTTCGTTAAAAATGCGAGCGGCGAACATTTCTGCGCCGCATTGCCCAAACCAGCGTTCACTATCAATGTTGTCATCTTTTGCCTCGAAAATTGCGATAATCGGGGCGGAGATATTACCAGAGAAATGTTTCGTGAGCAAAAAATCACAACGTCCGCGCAAGGAGCGTTCTTTATCGACATCCAGCGTATTTCCTGAGAAGCAGCGAAAACGTCCTGCGTTCAATGATGCTAATTCCATAAGCACTGGCGCAATCATAAACTCTGATTTCGCTTTTTCTGAATTAAATGACATGAGATTACTTTTTTTTAACCCGCTTACGAGCCATGCGCTCGGTTCGAGAGAGCGAACTCCCAAACCGAGTTGTTGGAAGATATTGGAAATACCGCAAATGTCTTCTAGGTGATCCAGCGTGTAATCGGAGTAACTGCGCGGTTTCTTGAGTATTTTCATGGTCTGATAGAGATGGAAAAATTTTCAAGCACGGAACAAACTTACACCAACTGTTCCTTATACTGTAAACGATACAACTTCGCATACAAGCCATTCCGCGACAAAAGCTCTTGATGATTGCCTTGCTCGTACACCTTGCCATTATGCAGAACCACGATAGAATCTGCCTTCTGGATGGTCGAAAGGCGGTGCGCAATCACAATGCTCGTGCGCCCTGCGAGTAGGGTCTGGATGGCACGTTCTATCTGCTGTTCGGTGGCAGTATCTACACTGGATGTGGCTTCGTCCAAAATCAAAATATCGGGATTTGCCGCTAGTGCGCGGGCAAAGGAAATAAGCTGCTTTTGTCCAACCGAAAGCGTTGAACCGCGCTCCATGACTTGTGTGTCGTAGGTGTCGGGCAATTTTTCAATAAATTCCGCTGCGCCGACTGCTTCCGCCGCCGCTTGAATCTGTGCGCGAGAGATATTTTGATTGCCCAGCGAAATATTTTCTGCAATGGAGCGCGAAAACAAGAAAACATCCTGCAAGACAATAGCCATGCGGCTTCGGAGCGACAACTGCTGAATATCACGGATGCTTCGCCCGTCAATGACAATATCGCCTTCTTGGAACTCGTAAAAGCGCGTCAGCAGGTTCATCAGCGAGGATTTACCTGCGCCCGTTGCACCGACGATGGCGACGGTTTGTCCTTTTTTCACTTCAAAAGATACATCGCAAAGAATGTTTTTTGTGCCATCGTAGCTGAAGCACACATTGTCAAACTTCACACCTGCACTGAGAGAGAGCATTGGTGCGGCATTTGGGTTATCCTTCACAAAAGAATCTTCTTCCAAAAGCTGGAAAATACGCTCGGAAGAAGCCATCGCGCTTTGCAGCGTGTTGTATTTGTCGGAAAGCTCACGGATTGGGCGGAAGAACATTTCACCAAACATGGAGAAGGCAATCACCTCGCCAACCGTCATCGTTCCTTGCATGATGTGTCCTGCGGCGTACCAAATCGTGATGGCAAGCGACACCGTACTCATCATCTCCACAAACGGAAAAAAGACGGCATAGTGAAATACCGAGCGGATATGCGCTCCCGTGTGTGCGGTGTTGATTTCGTCGAACTCCTTGCGTTCACGCTCTTCTTGCGAGAAAAGCTGAATAATATTCATGCCTTGAATGTACTCGTTCAAGAAGGCATTCATGCGGGCTACTTGCTGGCGGATTTGGCGATATTCGCGGCGGACAGCTTTGCGAAAAATGTTCGTTCCAAAGAGCAAAATCGGCACCACGACTATCGTTGCGATGGCAAGCTGCCAGTTGGTGTAGAACATCATCACGATAATCCAAAAAATCATGAAGATATTCGCCACCATCATCACCAAGCCAGAGGAAAAGACCTCGTTCAAGACTTCCACATCATTGGTAACGCGCGTCACCAAGCGACCTATCGGCGTTGTGTCGTAGTAGCGCAAGGATAATTCCTGCAACCGCCGAAAAAGGCGCAGCCGCACGCTCAGAATCGTGGTTTGTCCGACCCATTGCATGAGCTTGGTGAGGAAGTATTGCAGAAAACCTTGTGCGAGGAGGAGCGAGAAAATAATGAGAATCATGCCAAGCAAGCCATCGCGGTTGCCTGTTGCAATGTAGTTATCCACCGCATACTGACTGAGCTTTGGGCGAAAGGGAGCGATTGCGGAAACAAGAATGGTCAAGGCAAGAACGCCAATTACTTTTTGCTTGTGTGGCTGTAAAAACTCCAAAAGGCGGCGGAGCAGCTTTCCATCAATACCTTTGGCGTTGTCGTCGTCCTGTTGCTGTGTCGTTGTTGCTGGCTTCGAGGGAAGAGGTGAGGAAAGAGGTAGTTTGTTGCGATTCTGTGCGTGAGGAATGTCATTCGTTGTAGCATCAGTATTTGCGCTAGTGGCAGCATGGGTATGTTGCTGTTCCGTTTGCGCTTTCACACCATTGGTATTCATAGATGAACCAGCGTAGATAAATAAACCGTGAAGTGGCGTAAAATACGGATTTTTTTCGTGTTTGCAAGGTGTTTCTCGGAAATGTATTCATCAAAATTTTTATACGACAGACGTGTAATTATGCGCGGTTTGAAGGATTCCATTCTACAATTTTTTGAGTGGTACTTCTTTCTTTTTTCAGTTCTTGGTTCAGTCTCCCATCAATTTTTATTATTTTTCTCTCTTCTGGCTTGCGGACTATTTGGAAATAACATAAGAATCATGTAGCTTGAGTTTTAGCGGCTTGTAAAGAAGAAAACAAAAATGCACGACGCATTCGTGCCATTACACTAAACTTCTTGCACAAGAGGTTTCGTGCCGTTATATTTACGCTTTACTAGTAGGGAGTCCTGATTACTCTGTAAATATATCTGTTCGATATACTTCAGTCTTTCCTCTTTGCGTAGGCTGCTTGACAACAGTGACAACAGAAAGTGCGGCAGAAGTCTGTTCTTTATTTTGTCTGTTCTTTTGACAAGCAAATCACAATCATAGAACTTTTTTAGCATACTAATTAGCATACTAAATTTTTCTTCATTTTTTAGGAGTTTGTACAATGAGTTCCCACGGTTCACAATACAAACCAACAGTGGTGCATTATGGATTGTTCTTTTTCCTCCTCGTTGCCGTTGGTGTCGGTTTCCACTTATTTGCAACGCCTTCTCTGATTCAAGGCTTTGTACTTTCGCAGTTTCACCCTGAAGGTGATAAAGAAACACTGGTAAAATTCAGCGATGGAGTGCTTGCAACCGCAAAAGCACAAGAGGATAAATCCACAGGCGAGCGCTATATGGAAGAAATCGCTGAAGTTGGTGGTCAGAAAGAGAAAAAGCGTATTCCGCTCCGCCACACCAAAGGTGATTATATGTACTATGCAACGGTTCCTGTTACTGGCGAACTCATCAACAAGGAATTTGTTTTTGACTTCAACACCAGTACGGTCCGTGAGGAAAAGATTACTGTTCCGAAAACCGACCCTGTTACGAAGCAGCCAGTCCTCATGGAGAACGGTAAGCCTGAACTTATACAGATTGAGAAAGATGGCTACGGGAAGAAAAATGGCGAATGGTTTGTAAAGTGTCCTAAATTGGGCGAAGAGGCTATCATGCTTGAAAGCTGGGGATTCTTTATTTTGGCATTCGACGTAGGTATGATTCTTGCCATGTTGATTACCATGGTATTGCCGCCAAGTATCGGCTTTATCTCGCAGAAATTTGAGCGTGAAATGGCAAATACAAAGACAAAAATTCGCTTGAACACAGGCTTCAACAAAGAAACAGTAGAAATTATCGCACTCCGCGATAGCGAGTTTGAAGCATTCTACAATGAAAACCCAAACTTCATTAAGCAGATTTTTGCCAAAGTATGGGCGCGGACGCAACCCGACCACGAAATTGCTGCCGTAAAGCAACAAGGCTCTTCTATGGCAAACGTGATGGCGGCATTCCGCAATGCCTTTGATGCAGAAGTACAAGTTGGTGGTATTTTGGCATTCCGCAACGAAACGCTCTATGGTCGTATTCAGGAATCGTATTCGGAAGCCGTAATGACCGAGATTGAGAATTTGAAAGCAGCACAAGATTGGCAAAAATTGCGCTTCAAAATTATGCCCGCTCTTCGCCTCTACATGGCGCACCACTTCACGGAACGCTATGCGAATAACGTAACGGGTTTTGCGTACGGCGGCGCGGCTATTCTTATCATCGTGGTAGGTATTCGCGGTTTGAAGTTTATTCCCGCAAACCGCCCTTCGGTGATGCTCATGGCTATTTTGCTTGAGTTTACTCTTCTTGCGCTCATGGCCATTTCGCTCTTCTACACCGAAGAAGAAGAACGCATGGATAAGATGCTCAAGAAAATGGAAGATTCTGGCAAGAGCCAGCTTTCCTCCCTCAAAGGTATGGCAGAAGATATGACGAAAGTAGCTGCTGGCTTGGGCGAAGAAGGTTTGGGCGAGGCAATGAAAAATATGTCGGTGGATATGGGCAAAATCGCAAAAACGCTTGCCGACGACATGATGGCAGATGCAATTCGCTCTCGCGTAGAAGAAGCTGTTGAGCGTCATCTCGCAAATGAGGACGATATCAAGAGCGCAGTGAAAGAAGCATTGCCAGACGTGATTATCAATGCTCTTCGCAATGGCACAGGCGGCAGCTCGCGCAACCAACCAGAGCCAGAAGGCAATGAAATTGATATTGATGCTATTCTTGCTGCATCAGGACAAAATTCCTAAGCAGAAAAACTAGTCGTAAAAAAGGCTGTTCATCAGGAAGATGAGCAGCCTTTTTTATTGCACAACGTTTCTTGGAAATATCGTATTTTGCTCTGTCTGCATCTTTAATTACCTTCAATTGCCAATTCACACAAGCCATTTCTTCTCTTTTTCCTTTTCGCTATGCGCACGTGTTGTTCTTTTACTGTTCTATTGCTCCTTTGCTTCTTGCTGTCCCTGCCGCTTGCAGCAGCGCACTGGACGACGTATCACCATCGCCATGCTCATCCGATTCATGCAAGCGTTACGGCACTTGACTATAATGCAACAACAAAATCTTTTGAGCTTTCTTGTAAAATTTTTGCCGATGATTTAGAGACCGTCCTCAAGCAATCAAGCGGTGTGCAGGTGATGTTAGGCTCGGCAAAAGAGGTAAAAAATATCAATGAAATTCTTGAGCAGTATTTTCGCAAGCATCTCGCGTTTCGAGCCGATGGAAAGCCACTTGTAGCATGGAAATTCCTTGGAAAGGAGCTGGAAGGCGAAGCTGTGTGGTGTTATATTGAAATTCCAATAAGCAACGTTCTCAACACCATACCAAAGCAGCTTCACATACAAAACAGCGTCCTTATGGAACTATACGACGACCAAACAAATCTCGTCAATGCACAAATAGGCTCGGTACGGCGTAGCACCTTGCTTCGGAAGAATAAACAGCAAGAAGTGTTTGAGTTTTAATGCTAGAACATCATTTACGACGAAGCGTGTCTGCAAGCGGTCTCTGGGGTGAAATACTGCTGGCGGTGCTATCGGCTTTCTGTGTCGCTGTTGTTGAAACGGCGCGTTTGGCATTCACCGCAGGAAGACTTTTCGATGCTGCGCCAGAGGGCATAAAACTGTTGTGCATTTGTTGGTTGAGCGGAACACTCGTTTTGATATTTTGCCCGTCGTTGCGCAGTGTAGGAGCGTCATTTGGTGCGCTTTGCGGCTTTGCTTCTGGCACGACCATTTCACGTAACGCCTCTGGAGTAGGCTCAGAATAGGGAAGCACATCCTTCGTGGGCATTGCGCTCTTCTGTTCAGGAATTGTTTTCAAAAGCGCATTATTTTGTGAACGATTGTGCGAGCGCAGGGATTTCTTTGCATCAGAACGTTTTTGTTGTTCGGTGCTGGCTGCAACACCCTTGCGATGCTCAGCAATGCTTGTTTGCTCTGCTGTTCCTTCACTGTTGTCCTGAGAAGTGCTTTGTTGCTGGCTTTGTGGCATACTGCTCCGCCACTGCCAGAGGCTCGTACCAATGCCAAGCCCAATAAGCAGCATAGCTGCAAGCGCGTACCAGCGCGGTGGCAAGCTCTGGTGTAGAAAACGGAGCTTTCCTGCTTTCGGTGCAAATTCAGAGGGAATTTTGGGCAAAACAGGCGCGAGAAGTACCTCGCGTTCAGATTGCATCAGCTTTTGCAGAAAATGCCATTGTTGCTCAAAAAAAGATACGCGGAATAGTGACTGCTCGGTCAAAGGTATTTCCGCAGCAGAAATCTGTTGCATCGTTGCCTGCAAACGCTTGTATTCATCACTAATTGCAGGTTTTTTTTTCTGGAGGTCTTGCCATGCAGCACTCTCGACTGCGGAGAGCGTACCGTCGAGCGCATCAAGCAAAAGGTGTTGTTCCTGGTCGCTCAATGAATCGGCGAAAGCCTTGGTATTGTGCGGTGTTTGTGGCATGGTATTTCACGTGGCAGCATTTCGCTTTTCAATGTTATGCTTCGGCTCTTGACCGCTTAGAATTTGCTTGCAGTGCTGCTTGTGTGTGTAGCGTATCGGCGTTGTGAAGGAATTGCAATACTGTTTCTTTTTCTGGCTTGAAGTCGTGTGCTTTCTCAATTTCTATAATCATCAATTCCACAAACAGCACCTCAAGCTGGCGCATAAGCTCCGCCCATGCCTGCGCCGCAGCAATGCTGAAGCCATCGTACTTCATCTTTTTTGCTTGTGCGCCTTCGCTGCTGGTGAGCAACGTGAACTTTGCGAAAAACTTTTGTGCATCTTCCAGCGAAACAGACGCGCCTTTGCGTGTGGCTTCCACGGCGATAAGTTCCGTAAAAACATCCCCAAACTGCTGCAAAATGCTTGTCCATGCTTGCCATTGCGCTGCTGAGATATTGCTACTTTTCTTTTTCATGCGGTTGGCGCAGATTTTCTCGGCGCGGGCAAAAGCTGTACCAGAAACGGCAATACGATAGGTGAGAAAGTGCTTTAAGACCTGTTCTGTATCGTCAGGCTCTTGTTCCAAGAGGTTCAGATGAGCAAATTCTTTGTCGTTAAACGTGCCGCGCTGATGTGGCGAAAAGAACGACCACCGTACACCGTCGGTCAAAACAGCAATCCGCACATTTTCGGCGGCAGCGAGCTTCAGAATTTTATCTTGTGTGTCGTGGGTGCTTTCGTCTAAGGGCATCACTAAATGAAGAAATATCATACCATTACTGGGAGTTTGCAAGGCATAATCAATCGTTGTGCCAGCAACGAGATGGTCTGCTTGCACTTTGTTGAGGTCGAAAGCATCCCAGCCCAACGAATGCAATATCTTCATAATAACTGCTTGCTTGAGTTGAAGCGTTGAGTAGGCGGTAATGCGGGAATCTCCGCGCACATTTTCAAGAAAAGTAGCTAATTGCGACATGGGATAGAAACGGCTAAGTGAAAAAAGTGAAAAACGAGAAGGGAAAATGAGAAATCAGAATGAAAAATTATCGTCAAAATATTTCTGGTATTATCCATTCAAAAAGCTCTCTGCGGCTTTCCGGGCGGCTTCGGCGAAGTCGTTGCCCGAAGAAGCATAAATAATTGCTCGTGAAGAATTGATAAGACACGGTGCGCCGTTATTGGCGCGGAGAGTTGCAGCGAGGTCGCCGCCTTGTGCGCCAATACCCGGAATAAGCAACATTTCGTTGGGAATCATCGCCCGAATGGCGGCAAGCTCGGCGGGGTGCGTCGCACCAACAACAAAACCACAATTCCGTGCGCTTGGCATGGGAAGCCACGAAAGGCTCGATTGAATCACGTGTTTGTAGAGTTCTTGCGCTGCTTCGGGCTGTTTCTCGTGCATACTCTTGTTGGTTGCGCTCAGGCGTTGAAAATCCGCCGAACCCGCATTGGATGTGAGCGCGAGAACAAACGTCATATTATCGGTATATTCTAAAAAAGGCACAAGAGAATCCTTTCCCATGTATGGCGCGACCGTGAGTGCGTCGCAGGAATACCGCTCAAAAAAGGCTTTTGCATATGCTTTCGAGGTATTGCCAATATCACCGCGCTTTGCATCAGCAATAATCAAGCAATCATCGGGAATACAGGCAAGCGTTTTCTCAAATGCCAGCCAGCCAGATGCACCATATTGCTCATAGAACGCAAGGTTGAGCTTGTAGGCTGCCACAACATCGTGGGTTGCTTCGATAATACAGCGATTAAATTCTACCAGAGCGTCCGTAATCAAAGAATCAGTATTGGTGCGCTCTCTCAGCATTGCTGGCAGCATTTCCAATGCCGTGTCTAAGCCAACGCACAAAGGCGTACTTTTAAGCTGCATAATGCGAGAATACTTATTCCAGAAGCGCATGAAATCTCTACAATACTAAAACATGGAAAGAAATTACTAGAAATGACTGTTGGCGACACTCCTAACTTAACCATTTTTTGCGAAAATATTATGCTTCTATGATGCTTCTACAAAAAGAAAATCACCGAGCGCATATTTTATGTATTCCAACGCATCTCTCCTACACAGAGCGCACAGACGCTCACGCTCCTCCTGCTTTTCGCGCGCATTTTGCCTGTTCTGCTTGAGCAAATCTATCCTCTGGAAGGCACGAGAAAAAAGAACATGGTGGAAAAAGGAATTTCTAATGTAACTTGGAACTATTCGGACAAGATTAGCGTTTAACTTATAAAATCAAGGCAAAATTTTCGCCCGTCAAAAATTTTGACCATTTATATTATTTTTAATTTTTATTGGAACTTTAGGCAAATCCGACTTGTTTAGGCGTATATGAAGATAGTTCTTCGTTTATTAAGATAGTTCGGCATTTATTACACTTTTTCTTTTCGGAGATAGTTATGGATTTAGCCATGCAGATTGAGCATCTGTTCAGAACGGACCGAAAAAAGTTTTTAGGATTTATTCGCCAACGTGTTCGCTCGGCAGAAGAAGCAGAAGATATTTTACAAGATGTGTTTGCAAACGTACTGGCGGCTTCGCAGAATGTCTCGAAGCCAATCGAAAACCTTGCCTCGTGGGTGTTTACTTCCGTCAGGAATCGCATTATTGATTCCTATCGCAAAAAACGCACCGAATCCTTTACGGATATGCAATTTCCGCAGTCCGAAGAAGCAAGCGACAACTTTGAAAGCCTCATCATGGACTACACCGCAGGTCCAGACACGCTCCTCATGCGGGAAACAATATGGGATGCTATTCTCAAAGCTCTCGACGAGCTTCCAGCTGAACAACGAGAAATCTTTGTCAAAAACGAACTTGAAGGCATCTCCTTCCGACAAATCGCCGATGAATCTGGCGTAAATATCAACACTCTCCTTGCACGAAAACGCTATGCTGTCTTGCACCTACGCAAAAACTTGCAAGAGCATTACGATTTTGCGCGATGATCTTCAACGATACCATTCAAAGATGATACTCAACGGCAATATTCTTTGAATTTGCTCACCTTTCCTTCGCACGAAATGTTCTTTTTCAACATCGGTTTGAAATACATCTTCGGCACGATACACCACACCACATAGGTACGAACCACAACGAAAAGAGTAAACGCGCACCCTTCAGCAATGAACGATGCGCGTTTTTTTTATTCTTAGGACTTTCGCAAACCTCACAGGCAAGAATGCCTGTGCCATTACAAAACTGATGGATACTGGCTTTGGTGGCACAGACATTCCTGTCTGTGAGCTTCAAAAGCACATTTTGCGAAAGTCCTAATTCTTCTTTTTCTCATGCTGCCGTTCCCGAATCCCGCCTATACTAAAAATGGGTAAAAATTGCATATCAAAAAGTAGATGAGTTCAGATGTAGTCCACCTCAAAGGTCAATGGCATTACGTTAAGCGTTTTTCCCCCACCCCAACCCCTCTCCCAACTAATCTATGCACACAAGTCTGAAGGGCGCATCAATACGTGTGTTGTGGCTGCCGCAAATGTAGTCCACCTTTAAGGTGGACTACATTTCACCCGCACAAAACCTGTGTTTGCAGCAAGTAGGCAAAAGATGTGTGCAAAGACTAGCTCTCCCAGAGGTAGAAGGGCAAGATGTATAGCCAGTTTCTTCACCCTCGCCCTCTGGGAAAGGGTCGCTCGCAGAGCGGGGTGAGGGCTTAACGTAATGCTATTGACCTCAAAGGTGGACTACATCTGAAGAAACAAACCTTTTTTCAGTATAGCTGTTGTACAACGCACCCACAAAGCACAAAGCCTTGTCGCAAGCGGTGTTGAAGGCTTGTGACAAGGCTTTGTTATTTGTAATCAACTCTTCTCTGTTAGTTTCCTTGCACGGCAGAATACCCTTTTTCACCGTCGAAGCTGCACAGGTTCTCGGTTTTAATCACATCGAAGCCCGCCGAAACGAGGTTTTGCAAAAGCTGCACGATTTGTTCATGCTGAATCACCGCGCCATCAGCCGTGTAGCGGCAACGCCAGTGGTCCACGCAGAAGGTTTCGGGCATTCCGTTCGGGAATACTTTCACGCCGCGATTGCTGATAACGTCTAATTTGAGCGAGCCAGCCGCGATTCCTTCGAGTTGTTTGCCCAAGTCATTCGGTGTGCCGCCTGTCCATTCCAAGAACATATCCACGCCCAAAAGTTCTTTTTTCGGACGTGCTACAACCGATGCAACCGTGTGAATATGCGCCAACGCCTTTGCGTTGCTGTAATCCACTTTCTTCAGTTTTTCTGGTGTTTTGCCAAGATTTTTAATCACCGCATCCGCAAATTCTTTCGTACCGACTTTGGTTTTGCTGGTGCCCTCTTGGAAAATATCGTAGGTGTGTGTGCCTTCTTCGAGCGTTGTGAGCCAAGCGTTGTGAACCCGCGCCGCTACGTCGCTTTGACCGATGTGGTTCAGCATCATCACGCTACCCAAAAGCAACCCTGACGGATTGGCAAGGTTTTGTCCTGCGCGGCGTGGCGCGGAGCCGTGAATTGCCTCGAACATTGCGCATTTATCGCCAATGTTCGACGAGCCTGCAAGCCCGACCGAACCTGCGATTTGAGCCGCTACGTCCGACAAAATATCGCCGTACAAATTCGGCATCACAATCACATCGAATACGTCTGGCGTGTCGGCGAGTTTTGCCGCGCCAATATCCACAATCCACATTTCCTTTTCGATGTCCGCGTATTGAGCTTCTGCGCCAATTTCATCGAAAATTTTATGGAAAATACCGTCGGTTAATTTCATGATATTGTCTTTGACAAAGCAGGTTACTTTCTTGCGACTATTTGCTTTTGCGTACTCAAACGCATAGCGCACAATTTTCTCCGTTCCTGGTCGCGTGATGAGCTTCAAACACTGGTAAACATCGGCAGTTTGGCGGTGTTCGATGCCTGCGTACAAGTCTTCTTCGTTCTCGCGGACAATCACCACATCCATTGTTGGATGCTTCGTTCTCACGTAGGGCGCGTAGGCAACGCAGGGGCGCACATTCGCGTACAAACCAAGCACTTTGCGCGTAGTCACGTTCAAACTCTTGTAACCACCGCCCTGCGGCGTGGTAATGGGAGCTTTCAGGAAAACTTTCGTGCGCGTGAGCGATTCCCACGACTCTGGTGCGATACCAGCCGCATTGCCGCTTAAATAGACCTTTTCGCCAATGTCAATCGTCTCAATCGCAAGCTCCGCGCCTGCTTCGGTGATGATGCGCAAGGCAGCATCCATAATTTCGGGACCGATACCGTCGCCATGCGCAACCGTGATGGGAACTGTAGGCATTGTAACTCCTTTGAGAAATGATGAAAAAATGATGAAAAGTACGAAAAATGTATTCTTGAGAAACGCACAAACTTCTGTTTCCTAGCACGATTGAGGAGGGAAATTATTGTAAAAACGCGGCGGAAATAATTCCGAATAAAGTTGTTGCTCAAAAGCCTAGTAAATGCTAGATTCCGCGTCGAATATTTTTGATAGAGTTGCTGGAAGAAATCCATGCAGCTATACTAAAAACGGGTAAAAATTGCATATCAAAAAGTGAAAGAGTGAGATGTAGTCCACCTTGAAGGTGGACTACATCTGAAGCACCAAACCTTTGTCAGTATAAGTACAGAACGAGACTTTTGAATATCAAATACAATCAGGCTTCAGTGGCACAGACATTCCTGTCTGTGTTTTCCACCAAAACCTCGCACTAACACCCACAGACAAGCTGAGGGAAGCCCTCAGGTCTGTGCCACTGTGAAAAGAGTTTTGTTGTGTACTAAAGTCCATGCAGACACAAAACAGGAGGAACACATGAGCAATGATGCACAACAAAGCCCACAAGCCGCACCACAACAAGCCGCGAAACAACGCCTCACTTTCATTGATATTTTGCGAGGAATTGCCTGCGTGTGGATGATTGAAACCCACGTGGTGAATGCTTGTTTGAACTGGGAGCATCGTTCTGGCTGGATTTTCAATGTGTTGAATACGACCAATGGCTACGTTTCGGTAACGTTTATTTTTTGCGCGGGTGCGGGTTTTTGGCTGGCGGCATCGCGCAAGGCGCAGGAATACAAGGCGTTCGCGCCGTCGTTTTGGCAATACGTGCGCCGTTTGGGATTTATTTTTCTGATTGCGTATTGGCTGCATATTCCAGAAATTTCGCTGCGAAAATATATCTTGGCAAATGCAGCGCGGCAAAATATTTTGTTCATTTGCGATGTACTTCATGCCATTGCGCTGGCTTCCTTCCTTGCGTTGGCGGTGTTGCTGCTTGTTCCAACCTTGAAACAACTGCGCTGGGCGTTTGTGGGATTGGCAATACTGTTCGTTTACGGTGCGCCTTTCGTGTGGCAGTTGGAGCCTGATACGTTTGTGCCGCGTGTGCTGGGTTCGTATATTTCGCGCCCACCGGCTGCTGCCTTTCCGCTCTTTCCTTGGTGCGGATATTTTTTCATTGGCGCGTCGCTAACCGCATTTTTCCTTGATTCTCCCGATAGAAAACGCTTTGCGAAAATTGCCGCAGGCATCAGTTTTGTTGTGCCATTCGTTGTGATGATGGGCGTATTTACGGGCTGGAATCAATGGTTTGCCTACGGTTGGAATAACGATTGGTTCTTGTGTTCGCCTGGCAATGTGGCGTTTCGCGTGAGCGGCTCGATTCTCCTTTTTTCGATTCTCTACTTGGTGCAAGACCGCTTCACTGCGTGGACAATCTTCCCAAATTCTCGCTTTGCACAACAACCCTCACACTGGCTGCAACTCATGGGACAAGAATCGCTGTTTGTCTATGTTTTTCACCTCATGATTGTTTATGGCTCGCCCGCGAATTTAGGTCTATCCTACTTTGTGAGCGGCGTACTCTATCCCTTTGGCGTGTTTTTGGTAACGTGCGCGGTGCTGTTTGCGGTGTACGTGGCAATGTCGCAATGGCACGACGTAAAGGTCGTTTCACCCGAAAAACCCAAACGTCTCATTGTTGCTTTCGGCATTTTATTCGCCACTATTTTTCTCACCGTCACGCCCGAATTTGCGGACATGGCAGAGCTTTGGGCAGCGAAAGTTTTTCATGCTACGCGGTGAGGAAACTAGCTTCTTGCTGCACAGAGTAATTATGAAAATTGAAGGTTCTTTCAGCATGGAGTGGCACAGACATTCTTGTCTGTATTTGTCGCCTGAACCCAGCACCAACACTCACAGACAGGAATGTCTGTGCCACTATTGAAGATTACAGAGATTATTCAAATTAAAGCACCCACCGACCACTAATTTTTTAGACTTTTTTCAGAGAGAGGTTTGTATGAAACAACGTAAAATTCGCGTTGAAGAAGCGTTAGAATACCATTCGTCGGGACGTAAAGGTAAAATTGAAGTTATCCCGACAAAACCCTGCAACACGCAGTATGAGCTGTCCTTGGCGTATTCTCCAGGCGTTGCAGAGCCGTGCCGTGCTATTGCCGAAAACGAAGAATTGGTCTATGAATACACCGCAAAAGGCAATTTGGTCGCGGTGATTTCCAACGGCACAGCCGTCTTGGGGCTAGGAAATATCGGTGCTTCAGCCAGCAAGCCCGTGATGGAAGGCAAGGGAGTCTTGTTCAAAAAATTTGCTGATATTGATGTGTTCGACATCGAAATCAGTACCCAAGACCCCGAAGAATTTATCACGACGGTTGCCAATCTTGAACCCACTTTTGGTGGCATCAACCTAGAAGACATCAATGAAATTATCTTAGAAAATAATGGCGGTTATTTGCTGGCGCGGTCGGGTTGTCATGAAGTTCAAAAATGTTTCGTAAGAGAAAAAGGCGATTTTAAAATAACAGAAGCAACAGATCTTGAAG
>RDXM01000009.1 GCA_004292595.1 Candidatus Kapaibacterium sp.
CAAGCAGTATTGACCTTTTAAGGACGGTATGCACCAAACTCATTCTTGCCGTTGTTTTGTGGATGCTGGATAACGCCAACGGTTTGGTTTATTGGGGCTGATGTTGTTTTTTTATAGTATGCTTTTGTTGGGTTTCCTTGTTCATCAAGGTCATTCTGACTGAATGAAAAAAAGCTGTACTCTGGTGGATTAGCACCAATAGAAACTTCTATAACATCATCAACGGTTGTTGCTGGGCTTGTCGGGTTGGGATAGTTGTAGACTCTGATACTACCATTGGTATTTGTTGGTAGGTTTATTGGTTGTTGAGCGATTTTGTAACACGCTGGAAACGTAAAATTGCTTTGTGTGTATGCTGCACCCGGTATAAGTGGCTGACCATACGTTGTTTTGCGTGTATCTTTGTCAAATGCCATCCCTGTTACATCAAAGATAGTAGGATAAGCAGCAAAGTTATTTTCGTTGCCATTTGGGTCAAAAAAGAAATTAGCTAACTTAGGGAATATCTTAAATTCATACCCATTTGGTAAGTGATGTTTAGGAATCTTAATTTTGTAAGGGAATCTCCGCCTAATAGCATATATCATTGTTTCCTCTGCTACGCCTAAAAACCCTACAATACTTGCCCAATAGCGGTTGTAGTTACGCCACAGTTGGTATTGAACAGAAGGGCGATTGTAACGTACAGCTCCTTCTATTTCTATTTCTACACCATTAACAAAGTAAATAGAGCGTTTGGCTGGTGTTTCAAGTCCAAACGGACTTGTTTGCCCGTACCAGTGTTCGCCTATGTACCCATCACACACAGAAAAATCTATAAAAAAAGCAAGATTGATTTTACTTTGGTCATAATCATAATACCTTCTAAATCGTCGTGAACCAAAATTTATTTCGTAAGGAAGAGTTGTTGCTGTTAATGGAACATAGCGTTGCAAAAAGTCGTTTAGTTTAGCATTAGAATACAGTATTTTGTTGTTTATGCCTACTTCGTCCCAGCGTATTTTGTCAGAAAACAAATCGCCAACGTTTTTTGATTGAAAGTTTCTTACAAAAATGTAATGGTACGCATCAAAGTAATCATCAATAACTTCATATTTTTGGTTTTCTGGTAACTCATTTGGTAATGGAACAGGAATAACATTGATTGTTTTACATCCTTCTCTGCACTCTGTAACAAGATAGTTAAGAGGTACAAAATTGTTATCTGGTAAGTCTGTATAAATGTTGTACGTTACTCGTGTTGCATCTGGCACTTGTCGTAGTAACCCTTCCCCTTCATCGCCATTGATAACCATATAAGGGTTTGGTCTTGATGGGTCGTTTTGTAAGCTAAAGTAATTTGAACGCAGTAAATTAGTTAGCGCACTACCACTAGACATAGCACCAAACCTATTTTGGAAAATAGAAAAAAAAGCATGGTCCCATGTTTCTGTTTGAGGTGGTGTCGCTGGAATCCACCGTTTGCCAGAATCACGGGTGTTGTTTGCTGCACAATAGGTGTTGCCACGTAGCTCTAAGGCTACGTCAAAAAACGTAGCGACAATAGGGTTGGCTGTGTAGGTGAAAGAAACGTTTGCGCCAATAACTGGTGGCGGTGGGCCTATTATAAGATCGGGTGGGGGTAGTCTCCCAGATGGCTGAGGTGGTTCTCCTTGTAAAGAACCAGTAAAGTCCCAATCGTCAGGGCGTTGCACGCCTGTTCGTGGATAAACCACATACACCCAAGAATGTCCAGTTAGTTTTGTTGGATCGTGGTTAGCGCATCCGCAAAATTGTTTGACTTCATAGTTTGGGTCATTTAAGTATCTGGTAGCATTAATTGGGTCAAAAGTAGACCAACCTACACCAAAGCCGTTTGGAGGATTTGATGTAGCAAGGGTAATTAAAGAAGCATCTACGGCTGCTTGACCAGGAAATTGACTGCCAGAGATTATACCTATTCCTGAAGTTGCTCCTACTCTATGATTATTTAATTGATTGTACAATGAATTGTTGTACCCAAACCCAACAATAGGCAAGTTCAAAGACTGATTGTTAAAACTTGGTATGGAACTAATTAACTTGAGACTATTAAATATATTTAATATGGACATAAATATATGAGATTTTCAGCATTAATATTAAGCGCAGCTTTAGTTTTTAATACAAATTTTTTATTGGCGCAAAATAAAAAATTTGTTAAAGTTTCAGATAAATGGGCATGGAATGATGGGGCTTTATGCGATTTGTTTGTGAATGTAAAATCTTTCAAAACCAACAAGGACACATTGTTTTATGAAGCTCATTATATTGAACAAGAAAACAAAAATCTATTTTACAAAGGAGAACGGTTTTTGCTTTTTTCAACATCTAGCACAATCGCTTTTGCAGGCACTAGCAGATCTTTTCTGTACAATCCTTCAGAGCCTGAAAAAATAGAACGTGAAAATATACTAAGCATCTACAAGCAAACGCTGAAAAAGAAGAAAGCTAGTTTACTAAAGTAATAGCATAGCGTTTTGGTGCTATTTGGATAATGTCAATGTATCTGCTTCCAACAAGCTCAACAACTTCATCCCAGTTTGGATTGTCATTTTCATCTGTTCCCCATGTTTTTTTTACCTTAACAACAACAGCAGGGTCGCTTCCCTTTTTTACTATCCCTGCAAGGTCTCTGGTGTTATTGTTTACGTGGACTGTTGTTTGGGTTGTATCGTAGGGGTCATAGTCAAACGGTGCGCTTTGTGCTGTATTTGGAGCTTGTGATAAGCCATTACCAAAGAGAAGCGGTGTTAATGCTTCTTCAAGGCTAAAGGTAAAGTCTAGCCCTGTTTTTGTTACTTTGAGCTTATTCTCATCAGCACTTAAAAAGCGCACTGTTTGACTATTGGGAACAGGGCTAATGTTTGACTGTGTACCAACATTCCAAATATACGAGCTTCCACCACCTGAACCACCACCACCAAGAAACACATCTTGAAACATAACATCTTGCACGTGTCCATGACTAGTAACAGCATAAACTGGAAAACGCCACCATCCTATTGCAAAAGAAGAATCATAAAATGAGCTAGGGCGTATAGCAGGTTCATGTCTTGCAACGTTCCAGTCAAGAGAAGAGTTTTCCCAAAGACCTGAGCCTGTTATAAGGAATGGTTGAGCCTTGTGACCAATAAGCAAACGGTCGCCAAACGGTCGCCGTATAGTGATAGGTGAGTCTGCTGTAAATTCTCGAATGCGGAAAGGGCTTGTACCTCCAGGATTTACCACTAAACCCCATTGTCCGCTATCACCAAAATACCCGCTTGTTGTATTGTAAATCTCAACAGGCGGACTAATATAGTTATTAGTAAAGTATTGCTGAATAACAGTATTGTTTGCTCCTCCAGGTGGTCCCATGGGACCAGTTAAGCCTTGTAATCCTTGCGGTCCTTGAATACCTTGCGGACCTTGTGCGCCTGTTGTTCCTTGCGGTCCTTGCGGTCCTGTTGCTCCAACTGCTCCTCGTGGTATGTTAAAGGTAAACTCAAAAAAGCGGTTGCTTGGTGTTGATGTTGGTGGTTGGCTAAGAACTACTGATGCATTGCTTCCTGCTGGTAAGGTATTGGTTGCCAGAACAGTTGCATTGATAATGGCTGCATCTCCTTTATCTCCTTTTGGTCCTTGCATAAGTGGTAATCTTGCCCATGTGATACTTTCCCAATGTCCGCTTGCATCTATCCCAAACCCAATAGGATAGTAAAGGTCTAGCTGAGAATTGATAAATGTTTGGGTGATATTTTTCAGAGGGTGTTCAATAGTTCTCTGTTTAGCAGGGTTGTACCATGTTTCACCATTGGCAAATTGTAAGCCTCTGCCAACAGTAAGGTTCTGCATTTCTTGAGTAACAGCATACTGAACATGACCCCAATCATCAGCATTCACATCTGTAAGAACAGAATAACGAGGAGGACTGCCCCATGTATTGAGTTGATTTGGGTTTGTACGGTTTTGGTTTACTTGCGCAGGAGGTAAAAAAGCTCCTGTTGCGTCCCAATCACCACGATAAAATCTATGGTCAGGATTAAAGTTTCCTTTCAAAGCGTCGTAAGGAACACCTGGACTTCTCCCTACTGTCCAGTTACTTGTGTCTCCATGTCCTACCCAGCGTGTAACTCTCCCATCATACTTTGCTTCTGATGCAGTATTGGAAAACAAAATATCATCATTTGTTCCTGTGTACCATGCTACTCCTTTGTTCCACAAACGAAGTGGCTCTAAGACGGTTGGGTCATCGGTATCAATAATAGCTTGTTTAAGATTGATAATTTTCACCTTTTGCACGTGTCCAAAGCTATCTGCTCCTATATCGCTTATCATGTAGGGAAACTTGAGTGTTCCATCCACATCAATCGCTTTAGGGAACGTTGCTGCAATGTCTGTGGGTGTTGTCCAATCTCCCCATCTATAACTTGTTGGGAATAAACGAGCTTCATTGAGTGGTTTGACAAAAGGAAACTTAAACCATTCACTGGTAATAGCATGAGCTATTCTTCTACCTTGTGAAGGGCTATACACTCCTTGACTTGTTCCTGTGTCCCATACTAAACCGCTTCCTCCTGCTTTTTCAGGAACAGAAGCTAAGGTAGAAAAAGGACTGGTGCGCTCTTTGATTGCTTCGTTGCGTTCTGCATCAAGAACATTGAATTGCAAAAGTTGTTCATCAAAGGTTCTTCCTCCTGTGTTTACTCCTCGTCCGCTCTCTCCTTTGTCTCCTTTGCTTCCTTTGCCATCGCCGCCATTTTCTCCTAGCCCATCTCTCCCATTGCCACGTCCCCCTATACCATTTGCACCTGGTATGCCTGATGTGCCAAAGCCATTTGGATTTTTAGGGTCTAACAAGCGTGCTAATGCGTCTTTGACAGCTTTATCAAACGCATCTCCTTTGCCATCCAAGTTATAGAGACGTTCAAACTCTTTTTGTACTTCTGTTCTAAAGGCATTTTCTGACTTGGTAAGGTCATTATGTCTCCATCCTGTTATCATGTTACCCCCAGAACTTACGAGTGAACAGACGCAAAATAAACCGCATTGAACGCAATCGTACACGACCACGCACAATGTACTCAGCCATAAACCTGCGTACAGGCTTCATAAACGGCACATGATGATGTTGGGAAGTCATATCGTAGGTCATGCGTAATGGAAGAGGTTTAGCCAGCATACTTACTGTTTGTGCTGGTGTCTCTATGGGTGTGTCTATTTTATTTTCTGACCAATAGGGGTCTGTTATGCCGCTTATGTGATAGCTTACCAGTTCTCCTTTTGCTATTGGGTCAGTGGTGTTTTGTCTGCCAGCAAACTGAAATGGTTGTGTTGGATTACCTGTTGTCAATGTGAGCTTAGGGAGAACAAGCGGGGTGGTTTTTGTATAAGCAGCTTCTATGCTAACACTATTTGCTTGCATATCATCAATGCCATTGCCTATCTCATGTAATACAAGTCTATTGTCAATGAGCAGTTCACCAAAATCTGATTCCAACCTACCAAGAGTGTTTACTCGTACATTGCTTCCTCTCCACCCAAGAGACTTGTATTTGCCAAATGACCAATGAGTACGATGACGAGAAGCAAACGATGTTTCTGTATGCGTTAGGTTAAGCGGATAGGTTTCTATGCGCCAATTCTTATAGACAATATTGTAACACAAGCGAATATCAAGGTGCTTATTTTCACCTTCAGGAGTGATAGCATTGGGCAAACGAAGAGCAAATGCAGAAATTGTAAGGTCATATTTTGCGTTGTCATAGACTATTTGTAATTTTTTGTTGTATAAATCTCCTCGTATATCCCAATCTAAACGGTCTCCTGTTTGGCTTATCCAATTCGTACCACGTACCATAGACAAATACAATGGCTCTATTTCTTTAGAAAGCAACGTTGGTTCACCACCATTAGAAAGCCATACACCTGATTCATTGCACCATGCTACGCCAAAGGGTGTTGCTATGACTGTTTTAGGGCTGAATGTGCCATTGTTTTCCAGCACTTCTAATACTTCAATGGTATCAAGGTCTGCCATATCTCTCATTTGGATGCGGTGCATTTGTGTACGACTAAACGCCCATAGCTGTCCTCTAAACTCTATCAGTGCTGTATGCGTTTCATTGCCTACTTTGATAAAGTCTGTTTCTGCAAAGGTATCGGTGGACTGTACAGCACCTTGCAACAATGATTTACGAATAAGCCCTACTTCCAGCTTACCAATACCATCCAAACAACCAGCAATAAATGTAACCCCTTTCATAGAAGCAAGTATTTTTGCTCCCTTGCCTTTCCACAAAAACAATGCTTGTTGAAGGTTGGTTGCTAAGGGTTCTGCTGTTCTATCCATGTAGTCCCAGATATAGAACTCTGAATTAGCAGTGTACAATGGAGCTAACGGTGGTTCTGTTTGGTCGTTGCCTATAATAAAACCATCAGTGTCATATTTCCACTCATTGACTTTGATGTTATTGACACCCCAATTAGAGTGGTCTGTTTTAACATTTCTCCGAGCATACAAATCAGGGTCTCCAAACACTACAAATGATTTATATAAGAGATTCGATGTAGCCTAAGATGTTGATAATCTGCTCTTTCGAGAATATCTTTGTTTGTGAGCAGAGTGCTTTGATACGCTCAACAACGTCAGCTAACGACTGCTTGCAATCAGCATGATGGAGGACGTTCTGTCGAACATGATGAATGAGATACTCAACGAGATTGAGCTTGGGGGAATAGGCTGGCATCAAGTGAAAATGCACCTCTATGGTCGTTTTGACGGTATCTTTGGCAAGCAATTCTGCTAGAAGCCCTTGCATCTTCGCTTTGTGCGTAGTGTTGCGGTCAAGAAAAATGTCTAAGCGCACACATCTCTGTGCGTCATAGCGGCGGATAATGTCGGCAAAATAGGCAGCAACATCGGCAGATTTTGCTTCGGCGGATGCCTGAAAAAACACCTCTGCCGTGAGGAAGTCTATGCTCAGTAGCCCGTTGGTTCGTTGTCTTTTTTTTCGTCAGTTTTCACGATGGGACGCGTATTTTTCGGTGCCCAGCCATAGAAGGGTGTGGGGATTGCACCAACGGAAAACTCGTCAAAACCAAGAACAGCATGACGCTCATCGGCATCATGGAGTGTGCGCTTCAAGTCATGGAGAAAGGCGACTTGGTCTTCTGGAACGGCGTTTCCATAGTCTGCGTGAGCGCGTTGATGCGACAAACCCAGACGTTCTAACAGGTCGTACATACCGCTTTTGTAGTGAACGCCAAAGGTCGTCCGTAGATAGTCACCCATCACCGCACCTGTCCAAATATTCCCCTCAAGGGCATGGTCGCAAGGGCGGGAACTCAGAATGCTTGAGCGAAAGGATGCTTCCTGCGCGGCGGTTAATTTTCCCACACGAGGACGTTTCACTGCGGCGCACAGCCCCGTAAAGCCATGCTTGATATAGGTATGGATATACAAACGACAGCTTTGAGGATGAATACCCAAGCTCTTGGCAAGGACAGGGCATTCCTGACCTGAGGCAAAATCCTCAATGCACCGAAGTTTGATGCGCGT
>RDXM01000010.1 GCA_004292595.1 Candidatus Kapaibacterium sp.
TGGTGCGGGTTTCAGACGACAAACACAGGCAAGAAGCCTCAAGCCACTGAAGCCTGATTTTATGCACCTTTCAGAGGTTTTGTCGTGTACAGAGGAGAGAAAGAGAGAGAGAAAGTACGGGTAGTTATTTTGCCCCGCGAATCAGTATCATTGCGGTCTGCCGAGCATCCAAATAGCGCACACCGTCGGTGTCGTTTGCAAAAAAGGCATCTTCTTCAAGCATGATACGAAGCGGCTTGTCGCCCCATTCGGGGATGGGTGTTTCTGCATTGAGTTCGATAGAATACGCCGTTTGCGCTTGCATCGGATATTCGCCCGTTCCCGGAACGCCATTTTGCATATCCCACATTCCAATCGCCGGACCGGCTGCGTGTCCGTGTGCGCCAATCGGATGCGTATAGACCGTCGCTTTTATGCCTTCTTTGGCAGTTTGTGCGAGCGTGGCTTTGAGCATTGCATCGCCTGTTGTGCCAGTTTTGAATTGCTGCAACAAAATATCCTGTGTTCTGTTTGCATTACCAAAGGCTTTTTTGATGCCTTCTGGCACATCGTTTTCGCCCGCCTTGAGCATATATGCGTGTTGCTGAACATCAGAATTCAACCCAAGGTAGGAAATACCAATATCCACGTGGAGAACATCACCTTCCTGAATCAGTTCCGAGCCAGGTTTGGCGGAGCTTGGCGCGGTGGTGTTCGCAATGGGGTCGGGGCGTTGAATGGACACAGACGGATGAAACCATGTTTGCAGACCCAACGCATTGATGCGCTCGCGGAACCACCATTCCATTTGCTCGGTTGTTGTGCGTCCGGGCTTGACCACGCTTGCGGTGAAGCCTTCTTGAATGATTGCGTGCGTAATGGCGCACAACTGCGGGAAATACGTCATTTCTTCGGGCAAACGCCGCTCCAGCCAGCCCACGCAGAGCTTTTCGCCGCTTACACAACGTGAGCGCAAAGAATCCGCCAGAGAGCGCATGAATGCTTGATATTCGGTCTCGGTAATGCCGTCGGCATGAGCAAAATTCTCGGAGCGGTTAATGGCAATGCGCTTGGGCGATTTTTCGCGGATAAGCTCTACCAAGCGCGTGTATTGGTCGGGCTGCTTGGCGGGATTCCACGCGCTGCGAAAGAATTTTCCTGCCGTGCCGACATCGTACCGCGCAACCGCCAATCGCTCGACGGTTGTGCCATTATCGAAAAAAACAAGAATCGTCCGCCGCCGCGCAGAAAGCCACGTTGCGGGAAGCATTGTTTTCAGCACGGGGTCTTCGTGATATTCTCTGCCAATCAACACCCACATATCAATTCCTTCGCGCCGCATGAGTTCTGGTGCGAGACGTGCCAGACGCAACGCAAGGATAGAATCTTGCAACTGAGCGCGTTCTTGCAACGAAAGAATACGCGGCATGGCGAGTTTGCCAGATGACTGCTGTGCCTTTGGCTGCTGTGCTTTCAAAGGCGCATCAATGCTGGCTTGAAAAGCAAAAACGAGTAAGCAAATACACGAGAAAAATGTAGTGCGCATGATGATTTGCATGATGATTCGCATAATAATTCGCATAATAATTCGCAAAATGGTGAAAAAGTGTACGGACAATATCGTAAAGTAATGAATCGCAATGATTTCAAATTTCATCCCTCAAATTTCATCCTTTCCCTAGCCTGCTGCCGCGACAGACTGCATAAAACGGCGTGTTTTATCAGCGAGGCTGCGCTCAAGATGAAACTGGTAATACAGGGCGAAAAAATCGTCAAGTTGGCTTATTTGCTGGGCTGTGAGGCGGTATTGCCCAACGTTTTCGAGCGAGGTCGCATACAGCGTTTGCAAGGCATGGAGCGTCGCGGAGCGCATTCGGAAGCCAGTGTTGATGCGGGCATAAACCTCACTAAACGGTGCGCCATCGGCAAGCGAAACGATGTACTCTTTCTCAGAATGCGGCGACGATTCCGCCTCAGGAAGATATTGAACGAGAACAGATTCCCCAGAAGCAGCACAAATACTGGGGTTCAGAGCAAAACCTAACACTGAAGCATAGCGAATCTGAAACCACACAAGCAGCGACGATTCTGCGCCGTCTTCAATGGTATTAAGCGCAAGTAGGCATGATTTCAGGAGTTGGTACACGTCGGTATTTTGCTCTTCGTGTATTTGCGAGGCGTAGATGATTTCGCACATTGCCAAGCCAGTGGTCATGCGCTCGAAGGATTCCGAAATGTTCCGCAGCCGCACCGATGCTTCCGCGCCAGAGAGCGTGTGCAGGTCTTTATTTTGCTTTTTGTAGAAGGTGAGCGAACTGCACGACATCGGCTCAAGGGCTGTTCCGTACTTGTTTTTCGCGCTTCTGGCGCCGTTGGCAATGAGCGAACACCGCCCAAATGCTTCGGTGTAGGCAGTCAGAAGTTTCGCCGAATCGCGGTACTTCGTGGATTTCAAGATAATTGCTTCTGTACTCGTAATCATGATTGTTCTGAATGAATATAGGACGTTCGCAAACCTCACAGGCAAGAATGCCTGTGCCACTACAAAGCTGATAGATACTGGCTTTGGTGGCACAGACATTCCTGTCTGTGAGTTTCAAAAGCACATTATGCGAACGTCCTAGAATGGAAAACACCTCGCGCTGAACACTCTTGAATTCAAGACTATCCACTTTTTAGGCACACAACAAAATAAAATTGCTCCTCAAGGAGATAACAAATTCCACATCAATAGGTTATCTTTTTGAGGAGCAAGAAAAAACTTCTGGAATTATGCCAGATGCTTTCGTACATTTTTCGTACATTTTTCGTACATTTTTAGTACATTATCTGAATACCAGCCCGCACAAACCACGTATTTACGCCAAAGTCGAAGCCACGAAAATAATTGACAATGTAGTCGGTATCGGTGCGTCCGCCAGCAATGATGCCGCTATGTGGCGCGAAGTTATCAAATCCCAAGCGGCGAACAAGCGAGTAGCCACCTTCGAGCGAAATATATGTTTTTTCAAAAACATTGTAGCGGATGTTTGGACCGATGGTTGCATTGGCAAAATAAAACTGGTCAATATCGGCAGTGCGGCGCACAAGACCAGAATTCACGCTTGGTGCGGTGAGTGTGCGGTCAATGCCCTGAATATTTGGTGCTTGTCCCAGTTGAAATTGTGCGCCGTTGAGGGCAATACTGAGACCCACATCTAGTTGTTTTGTTGGGTAATACCAAACGTCGAGGCGCGTCGGTAAAAGAGCATCCACCAAAATTTCTGGCGATGGAATCCAGTAAATATGGAGAAGCGGTGTATTGACCAAACGCCCGAAATTACTTGTTCCGTAGGCAAATCCAGCACCGAGAATAAATTTATCATCCACAAACCAATCAAGAAAAGCGATTGGCTCGGCACGGAAATGCGAAAGACCGATATTATTCATATCGCTGAAAAGCCCTGCACGTACAGCAAGAGCAAGCTGGAACTTTTCCGATAACGTTTGAAGGAACAAGCCTTCGTAATAAATCGCGTGTCCAGTGAGCGAGGTGTTGGTAAAATTGCCCTGAGCATCTTTCGACGTTGGGAAATTCGCAGTGGCATTGCGATAGATAAATTGATTATTCAAGACGCTCGAACCTTCTTTATCCAGTTGTAGTTGAAATCCCCCATTTATTGTGAGAAGCGACATTCCAACTTGCCCGCCGTTAAAGAGATTTGGCGTTGCGGCAGGAATGGAGCGCGGTCCAAAAAATTCATACCGAATACCAGCCTGCTCACGCTGCGCGAAAACTGCCGACGAAAAGCCGATACATACACACACTGTACAGATTGCACACACAAAGCGAATCCAAATGGATTTCATAATAAACCTCCGAAAAAACTGTTAGTAAAAGAGATGGAATACGATATTCACGATATTATTTTTAAGACTATCCAAAAAAATTAAAATTTCACACAAACTTCTTCGTCAAACAATTAAACTTGAAGCACACGTAAACGTATCTAAATCTTGTATCGAAAATGTGCTGCGCAAGCGTTTCTAAGCGTAACGCACAAATGTAACGATTATTGTGCAAAAGCAATATCGAAGATTGTATATTTCCCAATTTTTTTCATTTTTTGTGTTTCTGGAGGTTCTATGAAGTTGTACCAAACAACGCTTAAATCAATGGTTCTCGCGCTCTGCGCACTTGTTGTTGTTGCTCTGGCTACGCCCACAACCCGCGTATATGCTCAGGATGTCAAAGCTGCCTGTGCAAAGATTGATGATTTGCTGGAAGATGGTAAAGTGAACGATGCAAAGAAAGTATTGGACGAAGCATATGCGACAGGCTCGAAAGATTACGAGTGGACATGGCGCTCATCGCGCATTCACATTCTTATGGGTGATATGACAAGCGATGCGACAAAAAAAGAAGGCTTATACTACGAAGCTCGCCGCTTGGCTGATGAAGCGGTGAAAATGAACGGTAACGGTATGATGGGCTATTTGCGCCGTGCGGCTGCATCTGGCAAAGTAGCATTGGTAAAAAGTGTGATTGGTGCGGCAGACATGGTAAAATCTTCCCGCGAAGATGCTCAAAAAGCAATTTCGCTGAATAATACCAACCCACAAAACCTTGCTTCGGCGCATTATATCTTGGGTCGGATGCACTTGAAACTGACCGAGACCGCAAAAGCAAAACGCATGATGGTTGGTTTGGGATGGGGCAATTTGGAAGAATCTCTTTCTAATTTGAAACGTGCCAATGAACTCCGCCCTGACTTTGTGATGATTCCGCTCGAATACGGCAAAGCTCTCGCTGCAAACAACCAATTCAACGAAGCTCGCCAACAGCTTCAGCGCGTGGCTGGTTTGAAAAACTCTGAATACGGCGACGACGCTCGCAAAAAAGAAGCGGCAGAAGTGCTTGCGAGCATCCAAGGCAAGTAATTATCATGTCGTTGTCGAGAGACGCTTCGGTTTTTCATCCGTCGTTACTGTTGTCTCGTCAATTTCATAAAGACGAATTTCATAAAAACGCCCGTTTTTCGTACGTGAAAAATGGGCGTTTTTTTGCTTTTACGGAATTAGGACGTTCGCAAACCTCACAGGCAAGAATGCCTGTGCCACTACAAAACTGATAGATACTGGCTGTGGTGGCACAGACATTCCTGTCTGTGAGCTTCAAAAGCACATTCTGCGAACGTCCTAATCTTTTACGGAATGATGAACTCAAACTTTGCTCTCAATGCTGTTGTTCCAGCCAGCGTTCCGCATCAATTGCCGCCATACAGCCACTTGCGGCGGCGGTAATTGCTTGGCGATAGACGGTATCTTGCAAATCACCACAAGCAAACACGCCCGCAACGTTGGTATAGCTTGATTTTCCTTCGGTCAGCACGTAGTCACCTTCATCCATTGCGACAATGCCTTTGACGAGCTTGCTGTTTGGTTGGTGTCCGATTGCGACAAACACGCCATCGGTGGCGTGTTCGGTCATTGCGCCGGTTTGGGTATTGCGCAAAACGGCAGTGGTCATTTTTTTCAAGCCGCTTTCCAGCGTGATTCCTTGAAATTCATCCACCGTCGTATTCAGCAAAAATTTAATTTTGGGATTATTTTGTGCGCGGTCGAGCATGATTTTCGATGCGCGAAATTCCTCGCGGCGATGCACAATCGTTACCGACGAGCAAAAGCGCGTGAGGTAATTCGCTTCTTCCATTGCCGTATCGCCGCCGCCAATGACGAGAACATCCTGATTGCGGAAGAAAAAGCCATCGCAGGTGGCGCAAGCAGAAATGCCGTAGCCCATGTATTCCTGCTCACCTTTGGCACCCAGCAGCTTCGCCGATGCGCCCATTGCCAAAATAACAGCATCAACGCTTTGGGTTGTGCCGCTTTCGGTGGTAAGCGTGAAAGGGCGTTTACTGGTGTCTAGTGCAGTAACGGTTTCATAGACGGAAACTGCGCCAAAGCGATGAATTTGCTTGCGCATCACGTCCATAAGCTCAGGACCTTGTATGCCATGCTCAAAGCCCGGATAATTTTCAACTTCGGTAGTAATGGTGAGCTGTCCGCCCGGCTGCATTCCTTCGTAAATCGTTACGTTCATTGCCGCGCGAGCCGCGTACAATGCCGCCGTAAAGCCCGCCGGACCAGAGCCGATAACAGCAACCGAGTGTTTATGCGTGGTCTGTGCTTGTTCAGTCTGTGCTTGTTCAGTCTGTGCTTGTTCAGTCTGTGCTTGTTCAGTCTGTGCTTGTTCAGTCTGTGCTTGTTCAGTCTGTGCTTGTTCAGTCATGGTGAAAAAGAAAAATTGGTGATGAATGTGATACCGTTTTGACTGTATTTTGAATACTTTGATTTGAGCAAGGCAGCATGCTGCCTTGTTTCGGAGAATTGAAACTATTCATTTTACAATCGAA
>RDXM01000011.1 GCA_004292595.1 Candidatus Kapaibacterium sp.
TTGGGCTACTGTGAATATGATTGGTGTTGGTAACTCAAACATATCACGGGTGGGCGACAAATCGCTCACTTTTTTACTGATTTATGCAACAAAGCCTATCTATTCCATGAATGATACAACCGAAAAAACTTGGACAATTCTTGAACTTATCAACTGGGGAAAAGGCTTTTTTGAAGCAAAAGGCGTAGATAGTCCGCGCCTAACGATAGAACTGATGCTGGCTCACACGCTCACTATGCCGCGCATCCAGCTTTACACTGCATTCGACCGCCCTTTGTCGGCAACCGAGCTTGCGGCAATGCGCGGAATGGTGCGCCGCCGCACACAACGAGAACCGCTCCAATACATCCTTGGCGAAGCGCACTTTTACGATATTGTTCTGGAAATTTCGCCCAACGTCCTGATTCCACGCCCTGAAACAGAAACGCTCGTGGAATATGCCATCAAAACTATTCGTGAAAAATTCAATCTTGAAAAACATATCCCTGAAAAGCCCAGCAATCCTGACTCCGCATTCCACATTCTTGATATTGGCACTGGCTCTGGCTGCATTGCTCTCTCGCTGGCAAAAGCCTTTCCCAGTGCGCACGTACAAGCACTCGACCTCTCGGAAAGCGCAGTAACACTTGCTCGCAAGAATGCACATCGTTTGGAACTTGAAAATATCACTATCACACAAGCAGATATTTTTTCACATAATACTCTGGAAGCCTTGCCAATAAGCGTGTTTGATGTGATTGTGTCCAATCCGCCCTATATTCCGAGCGCAGAAATAGCGGAACTGCAAGCCGAAGTACGCGATTACGAACCCCACACCGCACTGACCGACGCGGGCGATGGACTCAGCTTTTATCGGCATTTTGCGGAACTCTTTCCAAAAATTCTCGCGCCGAATGGCTTTTTTGCAGTAGAAATTGGCTTTGGGCAAAGTGCGGAAGTTGTGCGATTATTTCAGCAGAGCGGCTTTACAACGCAGCTGCACAACGACCTTGCTGGAATACCGAGAGTCTGTGCGGGCTGGCGGGCAGTGTGATACGTTGGAGCGTGAGATAGTATGCAGTTTTTACGGCGAACAGTATTCTCGAAGATAGGGCGCAGCTTCTTTGAAACCCAGTCGGAGTGCGGCTCGGAAGTCATCGCAGGCAGAAGGGTCGTTCATGCTTAATTTTGCTTTTCCGCGATGCAGAAAGGCTTGCAGGGCTTGGGGTTCGAGTTGCAGGGTAACGGTAAAATCGCCGATTGCGCCGATAAAATCACGCTTTTGCGCTCGCACTTGTCCGCGCATGAAGTAATAGCTTGCGTTTGCGTGGTTCATTCGCACAGCATCGCTAAAATCATTCATCGCACCTTCGTAATCTTGAAGTTCTCGGCGGGCTTGTCCGCGCAGGGAGAGCGCGTCGTCGGCGTAGGGGTCGAGGTCGAGTGCGCTGGAGCAGTCTTGCGTTGTGCCAGCATATTGCCTGAGTGCAAATTTTGCCAATGCCCGATAAAGATAGGCAATCGCCGCATTAGAATCACGAGGATTGATGCGCAATACCTCGCTGCAATCGTTGATTGTCCCCGTATAATCTTGCACCTGAAGCCGCGCATAGCTGCGGAAACGATAGGCAAGTGCGTTTGCGAAAGAAAGACGAATTGCATTATCAAAATCAAGAATTGCACCTTGAAAATCACCATTATCCGTTTTTGCAAGCCCGCGCTCAAGAAGCTGCTCGGAAGGGCTTGGTTTTGCTGACGTTTCTTGCGCCTTTGCTGAAGAAAATGCCACAAGAAATACCAAAAAAAATACCACTGAAAAGATTGCAGAAATAATCACCACACAGCAGGAATGAAGCGATATTGAGCCTGAGCCGCGCACGGCGCGAGGAAAGCAAATGTTGTTCATACGCATTGATAGGAAAATGTACGGTGAATGAACAGAAAAGCCTCCAGCAGCCTTGAGGATTCAGGCTCAATTATGAAGAACATCTCAATGCGAGCATCTCATCCTCTACAAAATCACGCCAACAGTTATTTTCATCGTACTGACGGGAAAAGCAAAGCGTGTAGCACTTTGCGGAACAACTCCAAGCGCAGTGTTCAGGAGCGATTGGATATTGACCTGCCCTAAGCCTGGCACCATGACGCTGCCCGGTACGCCAGAGGTGGTGATAACAGGCTTAATATCTGTTGAAAACTCTGGCGAAGCTCCTGTGTATCGCGCACCAATGGTAACGCGGTCGAACAGGACAACGCCAGCACCAACCCCATACCCAAGCGCGGCAGCTTGCCCGGCAGTTTGCGAAACGCTTCCATCGGCACGAATATTCACGAGCGGAACAGCGAGGCTTAATTTTGCTTCCGTTGCTGGTAAAACACCATAAAACAACCCACCTTGCGCCATTGCAAAAATACTGAACGCGCCCGCAATAATCGGCAGTTCGTAGCGAACACCGCCCATAAGCGTTCCGTTGATGTAGGGCTGCGCAGTGTAGGCAACGCTCGTTTGCAACAATGCCGAGATAAGTGCCAAATTCACGCCTCCCACGCTCAAATTCGCAATGCCAGAGCGTAATTGACGCTCTGCCTCGACGGTATTGTAGGGATTATACGCGCCATCAAGCGTAAAGACCAAACCAAGATTTGGTGTAAGACGCACAATATCGGTTAAACCAATCGTAAAGCCAAGATTTGCTGCGCCGAGCGGCACTCTCCCTTGTTGTGGAATAAGGTCTTGCAGCGTCGAGGGCAGTGCGCTAAAATTGCCGACGGGCGCACTCATACCGCCGTGAATTTCCACACGATTGCTCACCACAAAGGTATCTTGGGCAAAAGCTGGAAGCATACAAACAGCCAGAGCAAGCAACCATGCGGCACTCAGGCTTGATAAACGATAGAATATCGTGCGTGGAAAATGTTTCATAGCGGTAGTTCTTCAAGAAAAGTGAGGGGAAATGAAGTTCTTTATGTTGTCAGACGAACAAGCACGAAGCAAAGTTTAAGGACAGAAAAAGACAGGCATTTATGCTGTTGCAAATGGCAGAGCTTTACCGCCAATCAAATGAAGATGAATATGATACACTGTTTGTCCACCGTCTTTGCCAACGTTCATCACGAGGCGATAGCCGCGCTCTGCCAAGCCCTTTGCCGCAGCAATCTGCTTTGCTACCAAAAACATCTTGCCCACAAGCGGCGCGTCTTCTGGCTCAATATCGTTTACCGTTGGAATGAGCTTTTTCGGAATGATGAGAATGTGAATGGGCGCGACGGGATTAATGTCGTGAATTGCAATCACGTCATCGTCTTCAAACTCAATCGTAGCGGGGATTTCACGGCGGATGATTTTTAGAAAGATAGAATCGTGCTGAGGATTTTGCATAGACTGTATGAACAAAATAATGTGGAAAAATTGGGTGAATAAGGCGAATCTACTTGGTCGGCGTTACATGGTCGAGCGTATGAACGACGCGCAAGCCCAGCAAATTCGTGATTGCGCTGAAGGCATATGTCCCCATATACAGGAGTTTTTCCAGCCCAAGCGGCTTGCCGTTGAAACGATATTCCTGATACAGCATCCAGTGTTTGCGCACCATCTGGGTCTTGACGCGAGAAATAGACGTGTCGCTCATGCGATAAAACAAGAGGCGCGGACTAATTTTAATGCTCCGCTCAATGCTGCTTTGATGCACCATCAGCCAACAATGAAAGTCCTCAATGGCTTTATACCGCGCCGCTTCGTGAAAGCGAATGCCTTCAAAAAGCCGCCGCTCGGCAAGAACACTGGAATTGGGGATGATATTTTTGCGAATCAAAACGCTGTGCGGAATTTCCTGAACGCGCAGCGAAGCAAGTGTTTGTGCGATATTGAAGCTCGTGTGCAGTGGTGCATGGAGTTCTTCGGAGGCGCGGAAGCGCGTGATTGCGGTCGAACAAAATGCGGCGTGATGCTGTGCCATCGCGCCAAGCTGCAATTCTAGCTTTTGCGGATGCCACACGTCGTCGGAATCTAAAAACGCAACATATTTCGCTTGAGCATTTGTATTGTCTAAGCCGATGTTGCGTGGGTGCGCGGGTCCGCCGCTTGGTTTTTCGAGCCGAATAAGGCGTATTCGCTTGTCGCGCTCTGCAAAATCTTGAATAATAGCAGGAGAGCCATCGCTCGAGCAATCATCCACCACAAGCAACTCCCATATGGAATACGACTGCCGAAGAACGCTTTCCAGCGTTTCGGCAATGTATTTCTCACTGTTGTAATTGGGAATAATAATGCTTACAAGCTCGTTCATGCGCGGAAGGAAAGGCTTTTGCCGAGAGAATGCTACGTGTTGAGTGCTATACTGAAAAAGGTTTGTTACTTCAGATGTAGTACACCTTTGAGGTGGACTACATCTCAACGCCTTCGCTTTTTGATATGCAATTTTTACCCATTTTTAGTATATGTTTTGGGTGCTACGTGTTGAGGTGCGGAAGCCTAATTTAGACGGAGACAAATCTATCCTGCATCCCGCACAATATCGTGAATACGAACAAACTCAGGAAACATCGCCTGCACAGCCACATCGTGCGTGATGGTGAGAATCGTTGCGCCGTACTCGTGGGCTAAGGTGCGCATTTCATCAATCACTCGTGCCGCATTTGCCGCATCAACGCTGGCGGTTGGCTCGTCGGCGAGAATAAGCGCGGGCTTATTCACTAAAGCTCGTGCAATGGCGACACGCTGCTGCTCGCCGATAGAAAGTTCGCGGGGTTTGTTCTGTTTTTTTGCGGATAAACCCAAACGCTCCAAAAGCGCATCTGTTCTTGCTTCGGGGCTTTCTGCATTTGTGGAGGATGTATCTGCAATTTTATCAGCAAACATCGTTGCCACGAGTATATTTTCTCGTGCCGACAAGCC
Source organism: Candidatus Kapaibacterium sp. (assembly GCA_004292595.1). Classification (GTDB taxonomy): domain Bacteria; phylum Bacteroidota; class Ignavibacteria; order Kapaibacteriales; family UBA4661; genus PH2015. The sequence continues at coordinate 4,874 of RDXM01000011.1, forward strand.
TTGCAGCAAATTAAATGTTTGATGCACAATGCCAATCGTTGTTGCGCGGAAACGGTCAAGTTTTGATTCCGCTAATCGTGCAATATCTGTCCCAGCAACCAGTATTGACCCCGCATCGGGGCGAATAATACCTGAGAGCAAATGCAATAATGTTGTTTTGCCCGAACCGCTCGCTCCCACGAGTGCGAGATGCTGTCCCGCTTCCACGCGAAACTGTGGCACACGCACGGAAAACGTTTGTGTTCCAGTGCGCAAGTGCTTTTCTACGTTATGAAGTTCTACAAAGGGCATAAAGAGAAGGATAAGGGGAAAAGGCAAAGGGATAAAGGAAAAGAGAATAAAGATAAGGGCAAGATTGCAAGCGGTCTCTAGGGCTTTACCTTTATCCTTTTATCCTTTTACCCTTTGCCTTTAAGTTTCTACGAGATGGGTCGAAACGCCCGCATAGTAGCCGTCATCGGTTTTACCAACAATATAGACATCAATGTTTACTTCGCCAACACGATACACGGAAATATTGGCAAGCAATTTCTCCAGCGTTTCCTGCAATTCTCGAAAACGTTTCGCGGTTTCGCGCTCGGAGTCGTCCATCCACTCTTCTTCGTGAATAACAGGCGCGAAGAAATCTGCTAGTTCTAGCCCATCAACGGGCGTATCTTTTCTGTGGCGCGTTACGAGCAAGAGCTTCTCGATGCTAAAAGAAGTATCTCGAATGTTTTGCCATAAAAACGGCTCCAGCGCAGCATCGGTTTCGCTGGGATAGAACAAGCCCTCTGTGGCATCGTACAGCTCACTCAGAAGTGCCTCTGGTAATATACGCATAGTGAAGTGAAGAAAGAAAAATCTGAGCAGAAAGGAATGAAGCAAACGCCTTCTAGAGCCGATAATTGCTTCATTCCCGCAATTTATTCAAAACGTGATTACGAAACTTTCACAAGTTCTACATCAAAAAGCAAGGTCGCATTCGGTGGAATCGCGCCCGGATAGCCGCGCTCGCCATAGCCCAAGTGTCCGGGGATGGTCAGATGACGCTTGCCGCCTACTTTCATTCCTGCTACGCCTTCGTCCCAGCCTGCAATTACTTGTCCGCCGCCGAGTTTGAACGCAAAAGGTTCGTTACGGTCGCGGGAGCTATCGAATTTTACACCATTTTCAAATGTGCCAGTGTAATGAACCGTTACGCGCTGTCCGGCTGTGGCAACTGCGCCAGTGCCTTCTTCGAGGTCAGCGTACATCAGTCCGCTTGGTGTTTTGATTGTTTCCATACTTTGCAAAGAAAGATTGAATATTGAAAGAGAGTATTTGATTTCTTGACACTCCCACGGCTAAAGCACGTGGGATTCTTGGGCTACCCGACTAACGCCGTTGTATATCTCCCAAGCTAACACGGTCTGCCCGACCGCTCTTGATGTCGCGGTCGTGATGTGTGCCACAGTTTGCACACCGCCACTCACGCACCCGAAGCGGCATGAATTCTGCTTTTGTACCACACACTGAACACATTTTTGAGGTGTTTCGTGCAGAGACTTTCGAGAACTCACGCCCGTACCACATGGCTTTGTATTCTAGTTGGCGCATGAACTCGTACCAGCTTGCATCGGCGATAGACTTCGCAAGATGATGATTGTGCATCATGTTCCGCACGTGCAATTCTTCCACCGTGACGGCTTGGTTCTCGCGTATCAGACCAGTAGAAAGTTTGTGCAGAAAGTCTTGGCGAATGCGTTTAATTCTCCAATGTTCTTTGGCAAGCCGATGAACGGCTTTCTTGCGGTTGTTTGAGCCTTTGGACTTGCGGCTCACTGCCCGTTGCAAACGCTTCAAATGGCGCTCACGGCGGCGCAAAGCGCGTGGCGGGGCGATTTTTTCACCCGTTGAAAGTGTTGCGAAGGATTCCAAGCCAACATCTATGCCGACATGGTTTGTTGCTCTTGGCAATGGTGTTTGCACGATTTCAACAGCAAAGGCAATGTGCCAACCGTCAGCTTCTTTGATGATGCTTGTACGCTTGATTGTTCCTTGAAATTCACGAGATTTGATGTAGGCAACAACACCAATCTTGGGCAAATAGACTTTGCCAATACGCTCCGAATCGTGTGCGCGTCGCTGTACACCTTGCTTGAAGGAAAATGAGCGGTATTGATGACGTTTGGCAAACTTTGGGAAGCCTGCGCCGAGTTTAAAGAAACGGTCGTAGCTTTTTTCCAAGCGGTCGGTGACATCTTGCAGTGTTTGGGAATGGAGCGGCTTGAGCCATTCCACTTCGCTCACAAGGTCTTTGACTTGTTTTTGCAATTCGTTTTTGCTGACGCTTTTTTGCCATTGTTTGTACATTAACTGCCGATATTCAAGGCAAAGATTATAGACAAAACGGCACGAACCAAGCCACTGAGCAAAGATGTGTTCTTGCACTGGTGTAGGTTTGAGTTTGAAGCGATATGTCTTCACGATGGTC
>RDXM01000012.1 GCA_004292595.1 Candidatus Kapaibacterium sp.
ATGGTATGCCGAAATCCGTTATTCGACAAGCCGCTTAAAGTTGTTGAACAATGAAGTATCGGGGGTCATCTGTTTTTTGATTTATGCAACAAAGCCATTGGATAGGATAATTTTTCGACCACTTACCCAATTTTTTGACCGTTTACCAAAAAAATCTTTTGGCTCACATTCGACTTCGTTAGCTTTGGTTTGTAGCACATTTCAGGCAGCTTTTCTTCGATAATTTTTTAAGACAAACGATGGCATTTATTACACGAAATTTTTGTTGGTTTTACTATGCATTGTTTATACTATCGGTGACAACATTATTTGGACAAGAACCGACGACGCATTTTTACCAAATGGAACAGGGCTTGCCGAATACGCTCGTGAAAACGACAATATGCGATGGGCAAGGTTTTGTCTGGCTTGGCACAGATAACGGTGTGATTCGGTTCGACGGCAAACATTTTGTCAGTTTTCAAAATGCGCTGCCAAGCCCCTATATCAAGGCTTTCTACGAAACCCGCGACCGACGCTTATTTGTGGTTCACGACGGCGGTGTGCATGAAATCCTCCGCTCAAACGACAGCACCATCTTTCGAGCGCTCAAAATTGCCGCAAAAGATGTGGCTGATACGACATGGGGCTATCCGAAATCATTCTTTGAAGATGCCGAGGGTGATTGGTGGATTAGTGAAAGTTCGTCGCTTGTTCGTGTGCGCAAGGGAAAAACATTCCAGCGATATTCCTTTTCAACGAAAACCATTGCACAGAGTTTTTCTCGGTCGTTTATCCTGCTTGAAACGGCTCAATCGGGCTTAATCGCTCTTTCCCAAACAGGGTATCTTTACCGCTATTCTCCTGCAAACGACGCATTTGAAGAAATCCCGTGTTCCGAAAGCCTCAAAACCATCTCGGCTTTTATTGCGCAAGACAAAGAGCGATTTCTCATTGGCACATATCGCGGTGTGTATGAATTGACCTTGCCGCATTTTTCAGTAAATCGTTCTTCATCGCCGCAAACCGCCAATGTACGACAAATTCTTGAACTGCCCGATGTGTCCTCGCTCTGGCTTGCTCCCGACGGTTCGCTGTATATCGGAACATGGAATAAAGGGCTGTACCGTGTGGAGCATCCGCGCTCGTCGTTTCAATCCGTTAAAGTCAATTCTCTGCAATCAAGCGTTATCAACGGGTTTCACATCAATCCCCAAGGCACGGTATTTCTTGGTGCGGACGACGGTTTTGCGATTATTCAACGGCTGTTCTTTCAATCGCTTTCGTTGCCGTATAAACGATCCTATATTCAGGCGATTGTGGGGACAAATGACGGCTCAACCGTCTATACAACCGAAGGCTCCGGCGTTACGGAAATACGCTCGTTGGATTCCGGCAGATTTCTGACGAAACGCCTGACCGACCTTGGCATTGAGGGAGGTAGTATGTCGTCTATTTTGTCGCTTGCATTGACGAAACAGCGTCTTTGGTTGGGGATGCAGAATGGTCAGATTATGTATTGGGACGTTGCGAAGCGGCGGAATCAACCGTTTGCACTACCCTTTGCTTCGTTGGATATGCACAGCATCTACTACATGACCTCCGACCGCAACGATAACGTGTGGTTTTGCAGAGGCGACAATTCTTCCCAACTTTTCTGCATTAGCGGCGATACGCCGAAACTCCGCGTGTATGGGCAAAATGAAGGCATTCGCTCAAAACCAATTGTGTGCAAAGACCTTCGGCACGGCTTGTACGTTGGTGCGAGGGGCAATCAATCGTACCTCTATCGGTACAACCGCATGAGCGACACGTTTGAAAATGTGAGCCTCCGTTGCGACGGTATTCCTTCTGGGGTGGAGATTGGCGTGAATGACCTCTCGTCCTCGCACGACGGCTCAATGCTCTTGCTGGCAACCAATTACGGGCTGTTGGAAGTACGCTGTTCGGAAAGCGGCAAACCTGAGTCGGTGCGCCTTGTTCACGTGATTCATCCGGCGACGCTGGACACGGTGCAGAGTATTAAATCCGTTGCCACCACAAAGGACGGCGCAATATGGCTCGGAACCGACATTGGCGTTATTCGTCGACAGAACGAAAAAACCGTCCACTTTAATCTTGATGCCGGATTGCCGGGTGCTTCCTGCGCGTTGCGGGCATTGTACTGCGACAAAAACAATGCACTTTGGGTAGGAACATCGGCGGGATTGGCGCAATCCTTTGCCACGTATATGTCACGAAAAACACCCCTACCCATGCAAATTCAGGTGCGATTGGACGGTCTGCGGATTCCTTCGTTGGAGCGTTTGGGCGCAGTGCCATATCATTCCGCGCTGGAAGCAGAATTTGTGTCGCTCAATTATCCCGGTGATAAAACGGTCTATCAATCCCGTATTGTGGGTGTACAAGAGCAGTGGTCATTGCCGACACCATCGAACAGCGTGGCATTTTTTCAACTGCCGAACGGCTCTTACTCCATAGAAGTTCGCGCTTTGCGTCCGGGTGGCTACGAATGGAGCGAGCCGCTTCGTATCCCCATCACCGTTGAAAAGCCTTGGTTTTTGCAGTGGTACAATATCGCGGCAACTCTTGCGGTGTTCTTGTTGACGGTTTGGGGGATGACATACTTCAACACGCGACGGTTAGCACGCCTCAAAACACGCCGTTTAGAGCGTCAGAGCGAAGAATTGGCAAAGTTGGTAGAACAGCGCACATTTGAAGTTCAAGAACAAGCAACACAAATCCAAATCGCCAACATCGAACTTCACGAAAAAAACATCGAAATCACCGCAGCACACACGCAAACACAACAGCTTTTATCCAACGTCAACGACAGCATCCGCTACGCTAAGCGCATCCAAGACGCAATGCTGCCTTCGACCGAAACACTCAACCGCCTTCTGCCCGAACATTTTATCTTTTTCCGCCCCAAAGATGTCGTTTCGGGTGATTTCTACTGGTGCCGCCAGGTGCAAGGTTTGGTCTTTGTCGCTGCCGTTGATTGCACCGGACACGGCGTACCGGGCGCGTTTATGAGCCTTATCGGAAATTCCCTTTTGAACGACATCACCCAACGCCTCCTCGACCCGCATCCCGACACGATTTTGAACACTTTGCATCACGAATTGCAAACCGTCTTGCGCCAAAAGGAAACCAACAACGACGACGGCATGGATATTTGTCTCTGCATGATAGATTTGGACACACGGATAGTGGAGTTTGCGGGGGCGATGAACCCGCTCTACGCCGTCGTTGAAGGGGAATTACGGGAATTCAAAGGCACACCCGAAGAATTGGGCGGACGCGAGGAGCGTAGCCCCGTGTATGCACGTCATGTATTGGATGTGTCGAATGTTCCCCAAGGCGTAACGATGCTGTATCTGACGACCGACGGCTACAAAGACCAATACAATGCGGAAAAACAGCGCTTTATGCCGAAACGCTTGCGCCCCTTGCTGACGGAAATAGCCGCGAAGCCGCTTCAGGAGCAGCCGAGGCTTTTGGCTGCGGCGATAGATGCACATCGCGGGGAAACGCCGCAGGTGGATGATATGTTAATTTTGGGAGTACGCCTCTAAAGTCGTATTTTGCGAAAGTAATGTGTTTATTAACCTTTTACACATCATCATGGCGTACACGATTCCCCTTGGTTTTTACCAACACATCGAAGAAAAATTTGGTAAAGAATTAGCGACGGAAGTCGCAAAAACGCTGGAAAGCGGCGTATTGCTTATCGAAGAGCAAGCGAAAGCACTTGCGGTACAGAAAAAAATAGAACTGAAAGACGAACTCACCAAAGAACTCGTTACTAAGGCAGAGTTTATGGGCGAGATGAAAGCTGTCCGAGAGGAAATAAAGACTGTTCGTGAAGAGATAAAAACCGTTGAAACGCGCTTGCAAGGCGAGTTAAAAACCATGAATCTCAAAATCAATTTCCTCATCGGGCTGATGATTCTGGCTCTGACAGCTATGAATCCCGTTGTGGCGGAACTCCTCAAGCGATGGCTGAAACTCTAGTTTTTCTGCGCTTTTGCAGGATAATTGTTTCTTGAGAACATCTTCCTTGACACAAAAACTTCTTTTTCAATTTTCCTTAAAAAACGCAATGGTCGCACAAGAAATCATGCAACACTACACTGTTGCAAAATCCGCACAAATACTGATGATGTTCAAAGGCGGGCTGTCGCAAAACATCGTCGTGGATTTGGGCAGTTTACTCCAAAATAGGTTGGGGTTTGATGTCAAAGTTCGGCGAATGTTTGGTATTTTCGTGGAATTGGCGCAAAACGTCAAGAATTATTCTGCCGAAACCGAAATTGCCACCGATGGTACGGAAGTTGGTATCGGCATTCTCATTTTGGCAGATAGTGGAACGCATTATTCGGTCAATTCGGGAAATCTTGTCCGTAACGCTGACGCAGAACGCTTGAAATCTCAATGCCAACATCTACTCTCGCTCGACAAAGCCGCGCTCAAAGCCTACCACGAAGAGCGCATCGAATCCGACCCGCCCGAAGGCAGTAAAGGCGCGGGATTGGGGCTGATTGAAATCACGATGAAAACGGGCGGCAATGTGCAGTTCGATTTTGCACCGTTTGATGAAATACATACGTTCTTTAGTATCACGGCAACGGTTGAGAAATAATTCTCTCACCATATTTACAGACTCAATATACTCCTTTTCTGACACTACCTTTTACCTACATTTTCACACAGTATGGACTCTCTCATTATCAATCAAACCAGCCAAACACCGCGTGTAGTCTTTGATGCAGAAACAGGAAGCGGTGAAATCATTGGTGTGTCTTTCCCCGAACATGCAAACGACTTTTATGCTGCCGTGCATGAATGGATAGACCAATTTTTTGTTGAATTTCCCGAAAAAAGCCTTCATGTTGCTTTCAATCTGAACTATTTCAACACCGCAAGTAATAAGGAATTGCGCCTTTTGATGAAGCACTTGGACCGTTTGTATAATGAAGAAAAATCTGTCAGCATGACATGGTTTCACGAGGATGGCGATGAAGATATGGAAGATGTTGGCAAAGGATATTCGGTCAGTTTGAATGTTCCAGTGAGCGTACAAGCGGTGTAAAACATCCCTTCACACAAACAGTTTCATCCTTCAGAAAAAATGTCAGTGGAAACATCAGCCATTCTTTGCAGCGAATCGCATCCATTTCGTGCGTCAGAATAAAGCCAAGTCCGAGAAAAAAGAACAAGTGTTCAGGCATGATGTAGTGTAAGAACATTATTGAAAACACTGTGCAAAAAAAGCCTTGAGCGGCTCTGTAACGGCTGTTTCACCTGCTGCACCAATAGCGTCGTTAATACCTTCGTGGTCGTATTGATTGGCGGTAATCTGATTGACAATAACGCCAACGCTTTGCAATCTGGCAATAAAAGCGTCTGCTAATGCAATCCGGCTCATTGTGCCTCGCTTCGCAATAAAGAATCTTGGATATGCCGTGCCTTGCTGAAGATTATGAATCGGCGAAGCCTCAGTCCAAATTCTTGGATTCGTGCCAAAAGCATTCAGATAAACCTCGTTGTTTTCGCTGCCTTGTTTGGTAACATCATATCCTTCCGTGTCTATGCTTGCCACGCCTGTAATCACGCGCAAAGGGATATTTCGAGCAGGTAAAAAAGCATTGCTTGTTCCGGTCAGAGAGACTAATTGCGCTCCGGCACTATGACCAAGGAGAGCTATTTTTGCGGGATTTCCTCCGTATTTCGCAATATTGGCATACACCCACTGAACAGCGTCAGCAACATCGTTGTGGTGAGTGGGGTACATAATTCTATTGGGGTCATTGCTGGGTTGTGTAGGGCTTAATCGGTAGTTAATACTGATGAAAATATACCCAAGAGAGGAAAACAACGATGTTTTATTCTGCATCGAATTTGCTTTGTCGCCTATTGCAAAACCGCCTCCATGAACGTAGATAACAACAGGTTTGGGTGTAGATGATTGACCAAAATGGTAAATATCCAGACTCAAGAGATTCGGATCAACACCCTGTACGGTTTTGTATGCAATCGTTTCTTTGGTATAGCTTACTTTACCCGGGTCGGTCGTATTTCTTGAGCAGCTGAAGTTGAGCATTGCTGTGATTAACGCAAGCGCAATCAGAAACGGAGAAGCGAGTCGTGATAGCATAATGTTCCAAAAAAATAGAAATATTGTTGATTATTCGGTATTCGTTAGCGTATTTTCTTTGCTCTGAGGC
>RDXM01000111.1 GCA_004292595.1 Candidatus Kapaibacterium sp.
GCTGCCGGAATTCCTGTTGCAGTAAACAATTCATGAAAACGACCAGCAGCAGATGTGGCACCGTTCGAAGATGCTTTTTGAAATACAACGGCTTGCCAAGTGCAAACGACGAGCCAGTCTGCGAACCGCTTCCCTGCTTGCTTGCAGCATTTTGAGCCGCCTCAGCTTTCTTCGCAAATACGCCCACATCAATCCACTCGCGCAGCGTTTGTGCGGATTCATTGCCCAAACTGTCGGCATGAACTTTCTTCGCTTGCAGCGTGAGTTTTACGCGGTATTTGCCGTTGTCGAGCTTTTTCACGCTGGATTCTTCCACTCTGTTTTCATAAAGTGTGATTTTCTCGAACATATCCGAAACCAAGTATTGAAGCGAGTCCGGGACGACCGAGCGAATTTCCGCTACGAACTCTCGCGCCGTTGTGTAGGGCGGTTCTTGGAAGGCAGTTTTTTTGATGTATCGTGCCAACGCCGCATTCAGACTGTCTTCGCCAATATAATCCTTCAGTGCGTACATAATCAGCGAACCTTTGTTGTAATGGATGTAGCCTTGATTTTCCGCAAACATCAAAGGCTGCTCCTTCTTCTTTTCCGTAGAACGCCCACGCAAGTAACGGTCGAGGTCGTAGCGGAGGAAACGTTGCATTACATCGCGTCCGTATTCGTGTTCCAGCACCATGAGCGCGGAGTATTCGGCAAGCGATTCGGACATAAGTGTCGCGCCCTGCACATTCGCGCCAATGACCTGATGCGCCCACCACTGATGCCCCACCTCATGCGCCGTTACATAAAACGGATAGTCAATATCTTCGTCAGGGTCTTTGATGCGAGCAATAAAGCCGATTGCCTCCGAATATGGAACGGTATTCGGGAATGATTGCGCGAAACTAGCATAGCGCGGAAATTCCAAAATCCGCATTTGCCGATGCTGATACGGCGAGAAGTTTTTTGTAAAATACGAGAGCGATTTTTTCACCCCATCAATCATGCGCCGAACGTTGTAGTCATGCCCTTTGTGGTAATAGACTTCCACTGCCACATCTTGCTGCTTGCCCTCAGGGTCTTTCCAAACATCTTTCGCAATTTCGTATCGCGCTGAGAGGAACGAATAAAAATTCAAAATTTTGGAATCCATCGCGTAATGGTAGTATTTGCGCCCGTTCTCCGTCCATTCGCGTTGCAAATATCCTGGTGCAATCGCAATTTGGTCGGACGACGTGGAAACAGTTGCCTCGAAGCGAATCCAGTCCGCATCGCTCGCAATATACGTGTTCATGCGGGCTTTGGGGTCATCAATAGACGGCATCCGCTCGCGTTCTTTCAAGCCTTCTTTTTTGCGGTCGTCGTCGTCGCCCAGCTCCATGTCTGAGGTGTAGCCAATATGCGGAAAAGCAAAGCTGTTGAAAAATGTCCCATTTTCCACGATGTTCGTGCTTGAACCACTATTCACAAACCCCTTTTCTTCATGGCGCATAACAAACGACAATTCGAGTGAATCATTGGGCTGAAGCGGCACAGCGAGCTTTTGAATGCGATATTGTGTGCGGTAGAGTGTATCAGCAAAGGCGGTGGTATTCGCGGCGGAAAGGCTTGCTGACAAGAGTTCTGTTGCGTTATCGCCCATGCAAAAAATATGCACGGAATCAAGTGGCTGCCCCGTTTTATTGGTAAGCGTGTACGTTCCTTTTGCAACAGTAATGCGCGTTTCAGGGAAAATATCAACATTCACTTTTACGCCAGTGATGCGGGGTTGCGATACGCCTTCAAATTTTTTATAGTTTTTCTCAAAGTCCGCTTGCAGCTTCCGTGCGGTGTCTGGCATTCGGTACGTGTTCAAAATGTTCGTATTGTAAAAAATGTAGCCGCCTAGAGCGACAGTAAGCACAGCAAATCCCGCCGAAATCGCCACAAAGCGAGATGTGATGCGACTTTTCGCAATTTCCAATCGCTCGCTCCACGACGTTGCCGTGCCGCGCACCCAGAACAAATACGCAAGCATTCCCAAAAGAACAGCAAAGGAAGTCCAGTACGAACCGAACCAGAACGCAGGTTTTACCCAGTGTCCGAAGCCATTCATGTCGGAATATTGAAAACTTGGCGCACCGCCGAACAAGTACAAATTGTGATTCCAGCGCAAGCCTTCTTGCACAACGGGAATGGCGATAAATACTAGCACCGCGACGATATTTCCCACAAATTTATTATTGACGAGCGCGTGAATAAAAAATGCCAAAAGCGTGTATTGCACCATCACTGGCAGAAGCTGCAAAAACATTGCTCTGAAATACAAACCAAATTCGTAATTGGTATAGCCTTTAAGAGTTTGCACTATCACGCCTCCAAAGCAAACAGCAGCAATTAAGACGAGTTGCGCCATAAGAACAGCAATCACCTTGCTCCACATCGTCATTCCGTGCGGCACATTCAGCGCATCGCTCATTTGGGCGAGGTTGATATTACGCTCTTTCCAGATAACTTCGCCAGTGGAAATACTCATGACGGCAATCAAAAAGACCATCACATTTCCAAACAGCGTATCAATCATAATGTAGGTGAGCGGATAGACCGACGTACCAAAGATAGAATCCGCACGCCACGCAGAAATACTGATGTTCAGCATCCCGATACTACAAATGAGCAGAAATGAACGCCCTTTCACGAGAGAGGAAAAATTGAACCACACTTGCGCAAAAAACTGTTGCACACGCTCCTGAAAGCCAGTATCCGTACTTACTTTAGGCATATCAAGCGGCGCAAATTTCATTTCCTCTTCCTCTTTTTCAACAGTTTTTTTTATGCGCGTAAAGAACTGAAGCGGCTTCGCGCTATACTCAAACGCATACAAACCCGCCATAAACAGCACCACGCCAACGCCCATCCACAAGAGGCGATTCAAGGCAAAATCACCTGAAAGCGACATCACAAGCGAGTTTTGCTCCACAACCGTCCAATAGCGCGTAACAAGGCGCGTTGCAGCAATACCAAACGGGTCGGAAAAATTGACAATCGTATCGTTTTGAATATCCGAAAGGAGTGTGCGAGAAATGGAATACGCAACAAGCAGCACCATTCCTTGCACATAGACCGCCATCATGTTGCGCGTAAAAATACCCACCATAAAAAAGAGTGCGCCAGCGATAAAAACATTCGGCACAATGTATAAGAAAAAAGGCATCAAATACGCATCCAACCTGAACGGCGCAATTTTATCCGCCTCCAGCCACGGCATCAGCGTTCCCAGCGCAATTCCCACCAACATCCCCGAATACACAAACAGCATCACTAGATATGCGCCCAGAAACCGCCCAATAACGTAGCTCAATTTCGACATCGGCGTTGTGTAGAATAGCTCGTGGGTTTTGAACTCGAAATCGCGCAGAATCGAGCTTCCAATCAAGCCCGAAGTCATTGTCATACCGATAATGGTCATCGTCATTATGGTTTGGTTAATGACGTAGGGCGCATTCTTCATAATTTTCCCCGTCGCACCACCGATTTGGATAATATCGGTGGTCATAAAAAGGAAGGTCAAAAGAAGGAGAATGCAGAAAAAAATGTAGGTTTGAGCGCGGCGAAAGCCGTATTTCAGTTCAAAAAGTGCGATGTTGAGAAGCATGATTGCTGGGGGTTGTTTCGGGAATGGTTTGTGTGTTTTCGATGCAACGTCAGAGCGTCAAGAATCAACAAACACGCTATGAATTGAGATTCCTTGTTAGTTCTTCCACCACTTCTGGCGGTAATTTCAGGACTTTAGCAACAAACTCTGGCTGCGAGCCGTGAAAGAGCATTGCACGAGCGTTTTCAAGTGTAGTTATTTTCTCCGTATTTTGCACTGCTTGGACAATGGAGTCCCTAGCATATTCCTTTGCGTATTCCTTCGCATACTGCTGTACGGCAAGGCTTTCGCCAATGTCGTCGAAAATATCAAGAATGGTGCGAGCGTCGAGCATAGCGCGTATCTCCTCTTTTTGTAAGTGTTTGTATTTGCTGTGGAATAAATCTACGAATAATTCCAGAAATTCCTTCTGTTTGGCTGTACCCCGCATGGAAACGACGGTATCGGCAAGTTCATTCACAATCTCGGTATCATCTTTTTGATTGGTCGGCGTAACGGTGAGCCGCGCCAGAAGCAAGCACGAAAGCTCTTCTGCTGTGAAATCATCGCGCTCAAGTGCCTCCGTTGCTTCATCCAGATAGACGACATTCAGCAAACCCGAGCGTACAAGCGGCTCATAGACGGTCGCGCCTGTATCTATGCTGCGCGAGGCGAAGTAAATCACCATGCGAATATCCGTGTACATCGGCGATTGCAGACGCTTGATGGCAAACGACGCAACTAAGCGGTCGTAAATTTCGGGATTGCGCTGAAACTGCACCTCCGCAACAATGAGCGGCAATTCTGGCGAAGGCGGCGTGAAAAGCGCATCAACACGAAAGGCTTTTTTTAATTCCTCCGAAGCGCAGATATACTCGCTTGCACGCTCACCGCGCAAACCAGCCAAGCGCAACGCCAGTATTGGTGCGGTTGCGAAGAGATTGAGATAGAGTGCGTCTGTTTTCATACGATTTTGTTTGAACAAAGAGATAAGTCTCTACACAGCAGATAAAATCAAGTAGTGGCACAGGCATTCTTGTCTGTGTTTTTCGCCGAGAGCTCTCACTAACACTCACAGACAGGAATGTCTGTGCCACTATTGAAGTCATTTACTCCGTCTCAAAATTCCACCTTTATCCCTTTGCCCTTATCCTTTTGCCTTTACCAAATATCCGCGCGTTTTTCCTGCGGAACAAACATCTTATCGCCCGCTTTAATGCTGAATGCGTTCAAGAACGACGGTAAATTCATAAGCGGTCCATTCACGCGGAAGTACGCGGGTGAATGTGGGTCGGTCTTGATTTGATTCAACAAATACTCGTCGCGGGCTTTTGTGCGCCAGCCTGTTCCCCAGCCAAGAAAGAAGCGTTGTTCGGGGGTAAAACCATCGCTGTTTTTCGGTTTGCCTTTTTTCGCCCATGACTTTTCAAGCGCGGTGTAGGCAATCGTAAGTCCACCCAAATCACCGATGTTTTCGCCAAGCGTGAGTTCGCCGTTTACTTTCACCGAATCTAGCACCGTGAAACTGCTGAATTGATTGACCAGCACTTGCGTCCGCTCGCCGAACTTCTTTTTGTCGTCAGGAGTCCACCAATTTTTGAGGTTACCGTCAGCATCGAACTGTGAACCTTGGTCGTCGAAGGCGTGCGAAAGCTCATGTCCGATAACGCCGCCGATTGCGCCGTAGTTCACCGCATCGTCCATGGTCACATCAAAAAGCGGCGGCTGCAAAATACCTGCGGGGAACGCAATTTCGTTCTTCACGGGCGAATAGTATGCATTCACAGTCGGCGGAGTCATGCCCCATTCGGTTTTGTCGGTGGGTTTGCCGTATTTGTCCAACATTTCTTTACGGGCAAAGGCGCGGACGTTTTGAAGATTGCCAAAGTAATCATCCGCTGCAATCGCTACACCCTCGTATTTACGCCATTTGTCGGGATAGCCAATTTTGTAGCCAATCGCATTCAACTTTTTAATTGCCTGTTTTTTCGTTTCATCGCTCATCCAAGGACGAGTATTGATGCGCTCTACAAATGCCTCGCGGATATTCTCAATCATTTCGCTCATGCGCTTTTTCGCTTCTGGCGTGAATGCTTTCGCAACGTACAACTGCCCCAGCGCGTCGCTCAAGCCGCCGTCAATGCCGCTAAGAACGCGCCGCCAGCGTGGTTGCTGCTCTTTTACGCCATTCAAAACAGTTTGGAAAAAGCGGAAATCTTCTTTTTCAAAATTCGACGACAAACGGTCAGCAAAGGTCGTGGTGATGTGCCATTTGAAGAATGCTCGCCATTCGTCGAAGGTGAAATCGCCAACGGCTCTGTCCGCCATTGCAACAAACTCAGGATTGCCCACAAGCACCGTGTCTGCGCCCTTCAAGCCGACTGTTTCCAAGTATTTTGCCCAGTTGATATTGAATGTCATTTGGTTCAAATCGGCGAGCGATTTTTTGTTGTAGCGTTTTTGCGGATTGCGATTTTCAACGGCAGTGCGCGAGGCTTCCGCAAGACGCTTCTCAATCGCAAACACCGCTTGCGCACTGCGTTTCGCACTGGCTGTGTCTTCGCCCGTCATCACAAGCATTTTCTCGACGTGCGCCAAAAACTCCTCACGAATTTTCACAAAACGCGGCGAGTTTTCAAGGTAGTACGAGCGATTGGGCAAGGACAATCCGCCCGCACCAAGCTGTACGGCGTTTGCAGCACTATTTTTCGCGTCTGGTCCGACGTACACGCCCAGAAGCGTTCCCACGCCTTGTGTTTGGAGCGTCGCTATCATCATCACAATATCTTCTTTCGACTTGATGCCCTGCAAGGCAGCAAACATCGGCTCAAGCGGCTTTTTGCCGAGTGCTTCAATGCGCACGGTGTCCATGCCGCTTAGGAACATATCACCGATAAGCTGCTCCGAAGTTCCCTTTGCTGCTTTCGCGCTTTTCTTGGATGCTCCTTCGATAATTTCCCGCAAAATGGCGCGGTTACGCTCACCAATTTCATTGAATGCGCCCCACCGCGACTCGTTATCGGGGATTTTCGTTTTTTTCATCCAGCCGCCATTGGCATACATGAAAAAATCATCTTGCGGGCGCACGGCATTATCGAAATTGCTCATGTCGAATGAGCCTTGTTTTTGGGCAAATATTGTTTGCGCAAAGGCGATAAAAATGGCTGCAAGCGTTATCAGTGCTTGCTTTGTGGTAGTGTGTGTTTTCATAGTGGAATTGATAAGGATGAAAAAGTTTTGCCCGTCCGACGGCTGAGGAGTGCGGAAACGCTGCCGTCGCACGGGTTTCCCGATAATAGTTTGCAATGTTTGTGCGATTGCTTTCCCGTGAACCCCGTTCTACGCTTCGGAAAGCGTAGGACGGGGCGGATGAAATTTGCTGATAAAATTTTACGCCGCTTTTTTCTCCGTCAGAGCAATTTGGCGAAAATACACGTCTTCCAACGAAACATCCACCTGTGAAAAGCCGCTTTCCTGCGGCTCTGTTGAGCTGAAGACGTGGATTACAGGCTTTCCTGCAAAAGGTCGCTTAGAAATAACTTGGAACTCCGCTTCATACCGCGCCAGTGCTGATTTCTCCACCGTTTTGCGCCAAACTTTCCCGCGAATATCGCTAATTACTTCTTCTGGCTTGCCCGAAAGCAGCACCTCGCCTTTGTTGATAATTGCCATGCCGTTGCAGAGTTCGCGCACGTCCTCGACAATGTGCGTGGAGAGAATCACCACAACGTTTTCACCAATTTCACCAAGCAAGTTCAAGAAACGATTGCGCTCTGTTGGGTCAAGTCCTGCGGTTGGCTCGTCCACAATTACAAGTTCTGGCTCGCCCACAAGCGCGATTGCTATGCCCAAGCGTTGTTTCATACCGCCAGAGAAGCCGCCGACGTTCTTTTTACGCACGTCGTACAAATTCGTTTGTTCGAGCAAATACTTCACAATCTCGCTCCGTTGCTTGTTTGCCGTTACGCCCTTCAGCATGGCAAAATGGTCGAGAATCGTTTCGGCGGAAAGATTTGGATACAAACCAAACTCTTGCGGCAAGTATCCAAGCCGCTTGCGGAGGTCGTCCTTCTGCTCAAAAACGTTGATGTAGCCGAATTGAATAGAGCCAGAATCCGCATCCTGCAAGGTAGCAATCGTGCGCATGAGCGAGGATTTGCCCGCACCGTTTGGACCCAAAAGCCCAAACATTCCTTTCGGAATATTCAACGAAACATTGTTTAAGGCGCGAACACCGTTGGAGTAGGTCTTGGAAACGTTAGAAATGATGAGATCCATAGCGGAAAGAATGAAAAACAGAGATGAAGTAATTAGCGGAGAAATATGTTTTATTGAATGAAAAAATGAACGATGAAACAGTTTAAAAGTTACGGAAAAATTACAAACTTTAGGAGAAAATGTGAAGATAGGATTTGAGAAATAAGCAAAACTCAATGATTTTTGCGTCTCTCGATTCATCTTTGAAAATAAAAAGCCCGTGCTACTTTTCATAACACGGGCTTTTTTGATTCGGGAAGAGAAGAACCCGACGACATATGTATCACATTTTAACGAACAACCGTTATTTTTTGTGATGTTGTACCGCGCTCGGTCATAACATTCACAAAATAGCTACCAGGCGCAAGATTGCTTGTGTTCAGATTGAACTCATACACACCTGCATTTTGCGCTACATCGTTTGCGACATCCAACACCGATGCACCAAGAATGTTTGTAACGCGCACGGTTACTTTGCCTGAAGAAGGAAGGTTGTAGCGGACGGTTACAGCATCGTTTGCTGGAATTGGGAAGGTTGTAAGGCTGAGAGCGTTGTAATCAAGCGTGTTGGAAGAGCGAACGCTCACGAAGGTGTTGCGCGAGGTTGGCTGCGCAGCCGCATATGGAAAGGAATTCGGGTCGTATTCCGCCCATGGCAAATCCCAACGGTTTGTGATGGCATCCGTGCCAGTATTGAACGCACCTTGAAAGGGAACGCGGGTAAAGAATGCGTCATCAATACCAACAATGCTGCTTGCTGGGCGTGTGAACGATGCAGAAGCAAGGAAGCTCGCATTTGCTACGGGACGTGGGTCGAAGCGGCTCGGGCTTTCAAAAGCACGATTCACTTCGTCGTAATTTTGTACCGAGCCTAATTGATTGGTAACAAGATTATTACGCTCGGTTGCTGTGAACCATGCTGCCGTGAGTGCTGCGGGAATCGGCTCTGGAGTTGTACCGCCTGGGGTAATGAGTGTTGCACCTTTTACACCATACCATCTGTTGTTACGTACAAGAAGTGAATCCGCAAGCGCAGCAGCACCTGTCCGTGCGCCTTGCAGCTCGAAACCAGCACGGGGCCAGCCAATAAAGAGCGAGTTTACGATAGATTGGCGAGAGTTACGGCGAATTTGCGCTGCACTACCAAACAAAGTATTCCACTGACCTACCGCTTGCGCGGTATCCGAAAGTGGACCAATCGCAGTAATATTCGAGAAAATTGCTGATGTAAATGGCTGATTAAACGTACCATTTGCATCGTTGTCTGATTCAAACGCTTGCGATGTAGATTGGTCGGCTATTTGCGCACCGCGAATAATCAAACCATACTGAATGCGACCTGAAAAACCGAAGTCGGTATCGAAGTCGTCATCCACTGCATTTTGCGAAATGAGCCATTTACCATCAACCGAACCGCCAAACCACTCAATACCGTCGTCATTGGCAAACGAAGATTGCACATAACGGAACACCGTGCGACGACCGACTGCGCCAAGCGTAATACCGTTCAATTCCTCATTCGGGAAAGCAGCAATACCGCCAAATTCTACGCGGACGTACTCAATCACGCCAGAACTGTCGTTATCATCGGGCGTTGCGCCACCGCCATACCAGCCGCGAACGCGGTTTTCATCGGCAATACCGCCCTCGAAAGCGAGCAAGTTGCCTGATTGATTCGTGCGAGCGCGACCAGCAATGAGAAGACCACCCCAATCGCCCGCGCGACGCTGACCTTGTGAAGAACGGCTTGTCAGAACGATAGGCGATTGCGCCGTACCACGTGCAAACAAGATACCGCCGCGATTCACGCACAATGCAGAGTTTTGACCTGCCGTGTCCCCCACAACCACTGTTCCTGCTTCGATGCGCACAACAGCACCTGAGTCCACGAACACATAGCCATCCAAACCATAGATTTTACGATTAGAAAGTGTGATGGTTGTTCCTGCTGGAATTGCGCCACGCAAGGTAGAATCAACCGTAATCGGCGGTGCAGGTGGCAAAACGGTGATTGCGCCCGTAACGCCAAAGCGCGTAGAATCGGTTGTTTGTACAAGGCGAACACGAGCATTTTGTGATTCACGTGGAGCGCGGAAGAGCAAACGCGAAATGCCACGTCCAAACCGTGCGCCTGCACCAGGGCTGACGGAGCCGCTATCAGTAACAACAAGGTTTTCAAGGCGTTGCGTGGAGGTATTACGCACTTGAATTGTTTCCCAGCTTGTACCGCCATTTGCAGAAAAATCAACCCGATATTGTGTGCCTACTGGCGACATCGCAATATTCCAGCGAATGGAATAAGTTGTGCCAAGCTGAATCGTTGAAAGTGGCGCATCTGCTGTATTATTGACCAAAATAACGTTTGTTGGTTGAGCAAATGCTGGTTGCACAAATGCCGCTCCAAAACAAGCGAAAACCAAAGCGAGAATAAAGATAGTCGCGTATCTACGCATACAAACTCCGTAAAGGTGGTGGAAAGGTGAGGTTTTACAAGTAATCACCGCAAAAATACTGCTCAAGGTTTACCTAAATATTACGGCAATGTTAAATCCACATAACACAATAAGGTTGTGGACAGTGATTGATTGAAGATACTTCGACAAGTTCAGCATTGAGGTTTGATGCAGTCTTGACCCTGAGCTTGTCGAAGGGTTGGGTGTTATCTTTTTATTTCCACAACCTTATACACAAAAAAAACCCGTCCAAGTGCTTGTCTTGAACGGGTTTTTGAAATTTGAAATTCTTCAGAACTATGATTTTTACTGAAAACGGTAGCTCATCCCCACTGAAAAGGTACGTCCGCGCAAATTTGACGCGATACGTGTGCCAATTTGCTCCCAGATAAGTTGTTGATTCAAGAGGTCGCGCACGAGGAATTTCACATCCAACGAACCAAAAGAGTGCATCACAGAAATATCAACGACATCACGCGGAAGCTCGAATACGTGTGGCGACGCGCCTCCACGAACTTCATACACGCCTAACTGCGCTACCTGCACAATACGCTGACCAAAGCGATTATAGCCAACATTAATATTTGTGCCAATATCGGGAATGGTGTACGAAAATCCAACGTTGATGCTGTATGGCGACTGTCCCCACATTTGGCGAGTCTCGGAAATGCTTCCCTGCTGTACGGTGAGGCGAGAATCAATCAGCGCGACGTTGCCATTGAACATCAGCGATTCTAATGCTGGCGCGATGAATCCAAACGATTTGCGAATTTCCACTTCCGCGCCATAATTGAGTGCCAAGCCTTGTGCATTCGAGAACGTCCGTGCAATCACGCTTCCAGGTTGGATTGTTTCTTCAATCGCATTTTCAAAGGTTTTGAAGAAGCCGCTCACGGCAAAGACTTCGCCCGGAGCCATGAACAATTCATAGCGCAAATCGAAGTTATTGATGAGCGAGCGCACAAGATTCGGATTGCCCGCCACGCGGCTCTGCGACTGGAAGTCAAAGAATGCAAACGGCGCAAATTCCCGCAAGGACGGGCGCGACAAGGTGCGCGTTGCCGAAGCACGAATGTTGGTAGAATTATCAACAATCCAGACAAGGTGCGCTGAAGGCAAGAAATCTATAAAGCTCGGAGAACGCTGAAGTGGTGCGCCTTGGTCGGTGAAGCTGTTCAAACGCTGGACGTTGCTTTCCACGCGCAAGCCGCCGATAGCACGGAATTTTAATTCACCAACTTGAAACGGATAATCGCCCATCACATAGCCAGCGTGTAAGGTTTCATCAGCACTGTACACGTCGCTTGGCTTTGAATCTTCAGAAATTCCTAAGCCATCGCCACGAAAGTTTTGCGACGCGAGTAATTGTCCTGGAGATTGCGTTAAATCTACATCGGTCGGCACATCGCTCAAAATGGCGCGAGCAAGAATAACCGTCAGAGAACGCGCACCAAAGCTACGGTCGCGGCGTTCAAATAAGTACCCAGTTTTTAGTTTCAAGCCCGATTCAAAGGGAAGCGTAAGATTAAAACTTCCCGTAACCAAATCGTCTGCCAAACCAGAATAGAAGCGACCTGCAACTGTTCCATCGCCTTGCTGCGTTGCGGGAATATCGGCGCGGAATTGCTCGTTTTGATTACCAAGTTCGCGGGAATAACGCAAACGGCGAAAATCTGGCTCGTCGCGGCGCGACGAAGAATAGCCGACACGCCAGTCCAGAAGCGAGTTTCCAAGAAATGTAAACGTGTGTTCGCCGCCTAACTGACCAGAGTACAGGGTTTTCTCAACAAACTGCGCACTGTAAAAGCGGCGGTCGCGGTTTTGCCCAACATCAAATCCATCCAAACTAATCACCTCATTGTCCATAGAGCGATTGTAGATGTTTTTGAAGGTAATGGAAGAATTACCACCAAATTTATAGGCAAGATTTAACAAGCCGCCCCAGCCCGCAGACTGCGTCGCTTGCTGACCATCAGTTTGGAACTGCACTTGTCCGTTTGCCAAGATACCGTCACGTTCAATGGTGTTAATGCTATATGAGTTATTGTAGTTCAAATTTGCCACAATGCCGATTTCAGAATCATCATCCAACTTAATTGGTGTGGCAAAAGCAAGACCAATTCCCGCATTCACAGGTGCGCTAATACGCTGTTGATTCCACACACGCCCGTTGAATTTTTGTCCCAATTCAATCCAATCGGCAGCACCATTTGCGTCGTTCATATCTCCTGCGCGGCGCAAAAGACCATCCATAGCGCGGCGATTCGTCGGTGTTGTTGCTGGTAACGCACGTGTTCCGTCGTCGAAGGCAAGCCAGTCGCGGCTGCCGCCCTCATATGTTTGAAATCTCTCGGATTGAAAGGTTACGTTGTCGTTATAGCTTGAGGAAATGCTTGCTTTGAGGAGAAATTTCTCAGGAAAATCAATAGTGTTAAGTTGCACCAAACCGCCAGCAAAATTGCCCGGAAGGTCAGGTGTGAAGCTCTTTGCAACGTTTGCATTTTGCAAAAACTCGGCAGGAAACATATCGAAAGCAAAGGCTTTTTTATCGGGTTCAGTCGAAGTGAGAGCCGCGCCGTTGAGCGTTGTATTGCTGTAGCGTTCGCTCACGCCGCGCACATACACGAACTTATCGCCAACGAGCGTAACTCCTGGAACGCGCTTCAGTGCTTGTCCAGCGTCAGCATCAGGAAGTTTCTTGATTTCCGCTTCGGTGATTCCATCGCTCACCTGAGCAGCATTCTTGCGCTGCGCAAGGGCGGCAGAAGCATTGTCGTTTACCCGCTTCACCGTTACCACCACTTCTTCGGTTTTTTTGACAGAAGAAATCAGAACAACATTTAATTGAACCGTTTCGCCCGCCTTTAGCTCAACATCGCTTACCGTTTTGGACGTAAAACCGATGAAGTTGAACTTGAGCGAGTACTTTCCTGCTGCGAGACCCTTAATATTGTACGTACCTTTTACATCGGTGTATGCACCTTTTTTCGTATCCAGCACTTGCACCGTTGCACCGCGTAAAATCTCGCCTCCTTCGGCATCGCGGACAGTTCCGCTAATGGTGCCAACATCGGGGGTTTGAGCAAAAACCTTGAAAGAAAGGAGGTTTACAACACAAATAATTCCGCATAAAATCAAGGCGGAAACGACGGCAAAACGAACAAAAGCGCGTAACGACGGCTGCATAAAAGTAATTATTGGTGAAAAGAAAGATTTTGGTCAAAAGACTGAATTGACCAGGTTCATCATATGTAAAATTACTTCACAGAATTTACGTATGTGTTACGGCAGTGTTAAATTTTGATAATATCAAAGATTCAAGGATAATGATGGCGGCAGGAAATAATAATGATAATAATATTGATATCGGCAGCCTATTGAATCCTGATTGAACTAGCTTGCACAGAAAAACCACACTCAAATGCCTCCAAAGCTCGCTCTACCAAAGGCGTACTTAGCTCATGTTTTTGGGAAACTCGCGGCGGCTATGACCGCTCTAATTTTCAATTTTATTCTCATAACTACTGTAATTTCAAAAACTAATAGCTTTTATTGCCGCTTTCCAAGGGAGTAAGGCACATTTGGTGCGAGCTGGAAACTGTTTTATACCTTCAAAGGCTCGTAGCGGCGAGTCCTGTGTGATATTGTGCGATGTATCATGCGATGTATTGTGAAGAAAATTCGTGAAAGATTCGATGAGTTGCTTAATTTCATCAGATGTGCAGCCCTTGAAAGTATCGGTCATCATTGAGGCAGAGGCTTTCATTACCGCGCAGCCATAGCCAATAAATGTGATTTCCTCGCACAGAGTTGTATTCTCTGAAAAGCGCATCATTACTCGTACTTCATCACCGCAGAGCATATTTAATTCGGTGTGGTCGTGCGTGGCATCCACCAAAACGCCGTAGTTATGGGGTTTGTTGGAAAGATGAAAAATGATGTCGTGGTAAATGTTTTGCACACAATTTTTTTGATTTAGTTTTTATGCAATGTTCAGGCAGTTAGTTCAGGCAGTTATACCCAAATGATATTTTACTACTTCAACAACTTCTTTCATTTGAAACGGTTTTGTAATATAGTCCACTGCACCCAGCTGTAATCCCTTTTCACGGTCAGGAACGGTGCTGAGAAAAACAACAGGAATGCTGGGAGCCATGATTTTTAGCACTTGGCAGGTTTTGTAGCCGTTGAGACCTTCCAAAATAATATCAAGAACAATTAAATCTGGTTTAAAATCTTGCACCAATTTCAGTGCCGCTTCGCCTGAAGATGCTGTAAATACATCGAATCCAGCACCAGCGAGAATTTGAAACAGAAGTTTCAAACTCATTTCGTGGTCATCAACGACCAAGATAGTTTTTCCATGTTTTTTCATAATTGCCCTACTTCACACAAGGTTAAAATGTAATTGATAAATTATCCTCAAAGCAGCATCACATCTATTGGTGCACCTTCTTCAAGGGTGGCATCAATATCCAAAAATACAAAACCATCGGCTTCGGTCAATGAAGTAAGCATAAAAGATTCTTGTTTTTCGAGCGGAATCGCTAAAGGCAGCATCGTTGCTGAGGTTTCTAGCGAAGAGTTTTGCAAAGGATATTCTAAACGTACTCGCAAAAATTCTGCTCGTCCGCCAGCGTTCACGAGGTTTTTGCTCATTCGAGCTTGAAGAATGCGCCAAGCGTGTGTGCGCCCCAGCATTGATGCAATCACGGGTTGCGCGTAATGAATAAAACACATCAGCGTCGAAACGGAATTGCCTGGCAGCCCGAAAAGCAGCGTATTTTCTCGCTTTGCAAAGAAGAGTGGCTTGCCTGGCTTTTGGCGTACTCGCCAAAAAATGGTCTCGAAACCCAGTATTTGCGCAGCTTCTTTGATATGGTCGTGTTCGCCCACCGAAACGCCGCCTGTTGTGCAGATAATATCGCACGTTGCGGCAGCTTCTGAACATACGTCAATACTGGCTTGCAAGCTGTCGGAAACGTGGCGCGTCATTGCACAGACTCCGCCGACATTTTCGATTGCGGCTTGAAGCATCGGCGTATTTGCATCGTAAATTTGCCCTGAAAGCAAGGTTTTATGATGGTTCTCAGGTAGAGCAATAATTTCCGTTCCCGTGGCAATTAAGCCCACACGTGGCGCGGCAAATACGGGCAATTCCGCATAGCCGCACTGCGCCGCAAGCGCGATATGCGCAGGACGCAGTACCGTGCCAGAACGCAGTATATGTGCGCCTTGCAGGTATTCCGTACCTTGCACCCGAACCCATTGCCCCTTGCGAACAGGCTTTTTGACAAGAATATTTTTGCCCTGAATTTCAATATCTTCAATCGGAATCACCGTGTCTGCACCATCGGGCAACACCGCGCCAGTACTAATGCGCACGGCATCTCCCTCGCCAAATATTTGCAAAAAAGGGTTGCCTGCTGCACTTTCGCCAATGAGTTTGTACGTAGCCGCATTCTCTGTACAGCGCACCGTTACGCCATCCATTGCGCTATTGGTGAAGCGTGGCGAAGGCTCTTTTGCAACAACATCCTCTGCAAGCGTGTATTTATGGGCTTTTGCAAGAGCAAGCATTTCCACTCGTGCTGGTGGAGTATGCTCTTGAACAAGACGTTTTGCTTCTGAAACTGTTATCATTTTACCCTCCAATCGCTGACATAGAATCAAAAAATTCGCCGTGCGCGTGGCTCTGCTCTTCGGCTTCGATGCCGTCTTTGTGGCGATGCGCGATGCAGTCCAGCAATCGCTCACGAAGCTCGTCATTACTTGCGCCGTCGCGGATAAGCTGCTTTACATCCAAGACACCATTGTCGTACAAACAGGTTTTTACAATGCCTTTTGCGGTGAGACGAATACGATTACACGCGCCGCAAAACGTTCGCGAAAAGCCAGCAATGATGCCGATTCTACCTTTGTACGATGGAACGTGAAAGAGCATTGCCGTCGCTGATTCTGTGCGTCCGGCGCGCTCAAGATTTGGAAAGTGCGAGCGCAAGTGTGCCTCAATCGCCGCATCATTCCACGCGATTGCAGGACTTGAGTGATTTTTTGCGCCATTAAACGGCATTTCCTCAATAAAGCGCATATCAAAGCCGTGAAGGCGCGTCAATTCTGCCATTGGAACAATATC
Organism: Candidatus Kapaibacterium sp.; assembly: GCA_004292595.1. Taxonomy (GTDB): domain Bacteria; phylum Bacteroidota; class Ignavibacteria; order Kapaibacteriales; family UBA4661; genus PH2015. The sequence goes on from RDXM01000111.1 coordinate 16,439, forward strand.
TTGTGAATTTTTCCCGTCCATAATCACCGCATTCACAGAAAGAAGAATTTGCGACTCCAACAGCGCGTGAAACGTAGCATGGACACTGTCAAACTCGTTACGGCGGGTTAATTCGTGGAAACGTTGTTTGTCAAAAGAATCCATGCTAAGATTTACCGAAGCCACGCCAAGACGCACCAAATCTGGTACTTTATCCGCAATACCAACGCCATTAGTGGTGATATGCACTTCCTCAATGCCAGATATGTGTTTGATGTCACGAATAAGTTCCAAAAGATTCGGGCGCAAAAACGGCTCTCCGCCCGTCAAGCGAATTTTCCGTACCCCAAAGCTCGCACAAACACTCACAATGCGTAAAATTTCTTCATCGGTGAGCAGATGCTTTTGTGCCAGAAAGCGCATATTTTCTGGCATACAGTAGGTGCATCGCAGATTGCATTTATCGGTGAGCGCAAGACGCAAATACGTTATCGGGCGACCGTAATTATCCACTGCAAAACTGCCTCCAGCACCGCCTGATTGTTGGTGTGGTGGGGAAATTGAAAGTGGCGACAAAACTGGCAGTTGCATAATTTCGATTGAATGATTGCGAGAGATTTGCTAATATAGCGAGAAATTATGCCGTTTTCACGAACTTTTTCGCAGAACATGAGTTCCAGCATACTTCAGCGTTATAGCCGACATCTCCTCTTACCCGAAGTCGGAATGGAGGGGCAAAAACGCCTTTCTACTGCAAAAGTTCTCATCATCGGTGCGGGTGGACTTGGCTCGCCAGCAGCTCTATATCTGGCTGCGGCAGGCATTGGAACGCTTGGCATTGTAGATGGCGATGTTGTAGATGAATCAAATTTGCAACGACAAATTCTGCACACAACCGCTACCATCGGCAAACGCAAGACGGAATCAGCCATGCAGCAGATTTCGGCACTCAATCCACACGTTTCTGTGCAATGCCACGACACAATGCTGAATCGTCAGAACGCCCTTGAAATTTTGTCTTTGTACGATGTTGTTCTAGACGGCACGGATACTTTCGCCACGCGCTATCTCGTGAACGATGCGTGTTTTTTTCTCAAAAAGCCGCTTGTCTATGGTTCGGTGTATCGATTTGATGGTCAAGTTTCCAGCTTTGATGCTGCTCGTGGTACAGGTTGCTATCGCTGTTTGTATTCCGCTCCACCGCCGCCAGATCTTGTGCCGAATTGCGCTGAAGGCGGCGTATTAGGCGTACTTCCAGGAATTATTGGTACATTGCAAGCAACGGAAGTAATAAAAATTCTGCTTGGCATCGGCGAAGTGCTTTTCGGAAGACTCCTGCTCGCAAACCCCCTTCAGATGGACTTTACAAGCATTTCCTTTCCGCGCAATTCCGCTTGCCCGCTTTGTGGAAATGCGCCAACTATCACAGAACTACAAGACTATGATTACGAAGCATTTTGCAATCCCATTTCAACAACCGAGCAGTCCTACACGCCGCACGAACTATCACTTGCAGAGCTTGAAACATTTCACCAACGCACAGAAAACCTTGTTGTGATAGATGTCCGCGAAGCGCATGAACGCTTACTTTCGCGTATTGAACCAAGTGTGCATATTCCGCTTAGCAATCTCGCAGAACACGTACAAAATCTCGCCACAACAAGCGAAATCGTGCTGTACTGCGCTTCTGGCAAACGCAGCGCACAAGCCGCATCAATACTTAACTCCCAGCATTTCCAAAATATCTACCATCTACGCGGCGGAATCAATAGTTACCTCCAAAGCTCATCAGTTCTCAATCTTCCAGAAAAATAATCAATACAATAGACTGTAAGTACTTGACTGAATGTAGTTAAGGATGCTTCGACATGCTCAGCATGAGGTTGGAAGCGATATTGACCCTGAGCTTGTCGAAGGGTATCATGCAAACTATATTAAGCGAAGTACTTATGAAAAATCGCCTTACCTATACGGATACTGCCAAGCAACTGCATCGTGTTCTGGCAATGACGGGATTGAAGTCAGAAAAATTTACGGCTTTAGTTCAGCACTGTGAAACGTTGTGGCAACGGAGGATGCAACGCATCACACTTGAGAATACACCTCGCAACCGTGCCTACAAGCCGCGAAAGAACTCGGTATTGGAAACAACCGAAAACCGCTTGTTGTTTGTGCTGTCCTCCATGAAACTCAATCTCTGAGCGTATTGTTGTTGAACACAGCATCGGCGGTGTCAAGGTCTGGCGATGTGCACGCGAGATTTCTCGCTCCACACAATACGAACGTCGTGATACTACTTTTTTCATAATCTCAATCTGCGGCGAACAACAAGCAACGATGTAGCTTCTGAAATTTTTTTTGGTCATTTGTGGAAATTTTCCGTACTTCGCAGTCATTCTCTCTGAATCAAATTTTGCACTGTTTGCCTTTGTCAATTCCTTGTTTTTTTACACTGCTTTTTATCCTTCACCATGACCGAAGAACTGCGTAACGAAGCGCAACGCCGCTTGTCCTTGCTCTATTTGGATGCACTATCCAAAGAACTGTTTGTTGTGCAGACCAGCATGTATGAGCATCTGCCCCCCCCCCGCAATACGCGCCACCACTGCCGCATCAGTCGCCCCAGCGCGGCACTATGCCAGGCGTGGAAAGAAGAGAACCGCAACCACCCTTTTCGCCAACATCGCTTGTATTCAAGACAGGTTCAGGTATGCTGGCGGTGGAGTGTGCGAATATCCTCCGCTTTGATGCCGACGGCAAAATACGATACTCCACACCACAAAGGATGCAAAACCGCGCTTGCTCTTTCACGCTCTTGCCGAGATAGAAGAACGCTTGCGCAACGACCACCGCTTTACGCGGTGTAGCCGCTCGACGATACTCAATCTCCATCATTGCAAAGGCTGGAAACACGCACAAAAAGACGCGCTTGTCTTGTGTGAAATAGCTGGAAAAGAGCAGGAATACAGCATTTCCCGTACCTACAAAGCAGCATTTGTGCGGGCATGGACGGAATTTGTCCAACGGCGATAGAAAAGAAGAAAAAGCGGTGGGCGGTTCATTCCGAAAAACGGGCGGTTTATTCCATTGTGTGGGCGGCTCGTACCAAATGCAGGGCAACTCGCGCCATTGCTCTTGTGGAGGCAGGAAGAATGCTGTAATTTTGTGGCGTGTACAAAGCACAACCGCCCGCCACATTCTGCTCACGTGGTACGGGCGGCTGCACAAGGGAAACAAATGCGACTCTGATTCCTGAAGTGCAAATATAACTCTTGTGAGCGGAAAAACTATTTTTATGGAGTTTTCCGTGATGGAAAAATTCAATAATCTTCCCGTTGTTGAGCTGAATTCAGTTGAACTTTCTTCTTTTGTTGGTGGCGATAATACTGCCACAGTTGTTGTTCAAAATCCGAAACCTTTGACTCTGTCTAAGCCACCGCTCTAATCAATTTTGAGCAAATATTTAGATAGCAACAGCCCTCAAGATAATTTATGAAATTGCTTTGGGGGCTGTTTTTTTTACAATCACATTCATTCCGATACTCCGAATGCACCTCAATAAACATACACATCCGTTGCTCGTATTGATGTTTTATTTTGCTTGCTCAGGTCTTTGCTTCGCTCGAATACAGGACTCAACGACAAGCAAAATAATTGAATCTAGCATTATTGATTCTTTTTTGCTAAAATACAAGGCAAGCGAAGATACTTTAGCAATACTGCAAAAAGATTTTGATTCAAACACCCGTACTTATGTCGTACTACCCTATTTGATAAATAAACATTGCGTACTCTCAATATATACTCAATTTTTGACCAATGCGCAGGGCGAGTGCTTTTTAGGTTATTTACCTAAAGACGAACAACATCACCGTTTGCTACTTCATAATCTGACAGCCTCATGCTCACAAAAACAAGCAACGGTTACAGAAATAGATTCTGGGCTGCAATGGCGCATAAAAGCTGCTCCAAATAGTCGTGTGAGAGTGCATTATCTTATATTCCTTGATTCCTTAACGGCAAATAATCAAGACTATTACAAACCTTTTCCAGCACTCTTTGATAAAACTTACTTTATTCTCAAAGGTATTTCATTATTTCTTGCGCCAAAAGAGGTCGGGAGCTATCTCGAAAAGCAAACTATGTTTGAGCTTCACTGGCTGAAAAACCCTAACATTCCTCAATGGAAGTACGCAAACCGCTTTGGTAACACCAAAGATATTCAGAAATTTCATACCTCATATGATGTGTTTCTGAATACACTGTATTGTGGTGGTAATGCAGATACTTCAACAAAACACCCTGAATTTAAACTATCGAATGAGGCAGTTGATACAACCTCTGGTATTTCTCTCTTTACACTCGGTGTTTTTACAGACGAACGACATAGTATATTTATCAAAGAATTACAGCGTATAATTCAAGCAGAGCGAAAACTTTGGAAAGATACGACACCATTTCATTACCTTTCATGCCTTGCTGGTGCTGGCTTTGAACGAGAACAAGATGTCATTGCATTTGCGGTTCACGATAGTTTTTTCGGCATCCTCTCTGACCGCATCACCTCTATCAATGGTGCGGTAAAGTATCTTCTCTCGCATGAAATTATGCACCGTTGGATAGGACCGCCTCAGATTCCCAGCGAGAGTGCATCAGGCTTCGGATTCTGTGCCATTGAGGGATTCACCGAATATTTTGCTCGTTTGGTCTTGCTTCAATCACATTCTATCTCCGAACAGGAATATGTGCAAGAATACAACAAAGCTATCGCACTCTATCATGCGTCCGCACAAAAAAATGCTGTTGCTGATTCCGTCAATACAAACTTTTGGAAAGATTTAACCATCATGCGCATTCCGTACTATCGTGGTGATATTCTTGCCCATAATTGGAATGCTGAAATCACGCGCCATACCAAAGGAAAATACACCTTTGCTGATGCTTTTCGTTCTATTCGCTCAACACAAAAGCGCATTACCGATATAAGTTTTGCAAAATCACTGAAGCCATATATTGGTCGAGACGTGATGCCAGATATTTTGCGGATTATGAAAAAAGGTGCAATGGCGCAACCTGATAAAAATGCACTGCCGTTTGCAAGTCTTGAATGGCTCACCATTCCTTCGCCCAATGATAGCACAATAACCGTCAAAGCACCACAATACGTGCTGCGTAGCTCTTTGCTTCGTCACTAATTTGAACAATTATCATTCTGCTTCGTCATGTCCTCCAAACGCCCAATCTGCATCCTCCAACACGACACCAAAGACTGCGGCGCAGCCGCACTCGCAGCAGTGGCATGGTATCACGGCTTGAAGATGCCGATTTCCACCATTCGCCACTATGCCGCCACGAACCGCACGGGAACAACGGTGCTGGGGCTTGTCCATGCCGCAGAAAAGCTGGGGTTTATGGCGAAAGGGGTTCGGGCGGAGTGGGATGTACTCCCGAAGCTGCCTTTGCCCGCCATAGCGTATATTTCCTTGCCGCGTGGGGGACATCATTTTGTGGTGGTCTATGCCTTGCACAAAAAGTATGTGCTGGTCGCCGACCCCGCACGTGGCATGGTAAAAATGCCAATAGCAGAATTCCGTGCGGCGTGGAGCGGCGTTCTCTTGCTGCTCGCACCCGATGAACATTTTGAAGCAGGCGACAAGCGCGAATCACATCTTGCGCGGTTTCTCCGCCTTCTGAAACCGCATAAACGCTTGATTGCTGAAGGTATCGTCGCCACGCTTGCCATGACGCTTTTGGGGCTTGCTTCTGCGCTCTTTATGGAGCATTTGGTGGATGACGTATTCCAAAACGGCAATGCAAAACTGCTGAACGTGATGGTGATTGGCATGGCACTGATTACGGTATTCAATCTCTTTCTCGGTTGGGTGCGCCAAGAACTCATGCTGCACGCCGCGCAACGACTGGATTCCACCCTTATTCTCGGCTACTATCGCCATATTCTGCGCCTTCCGCAGGAATTTTTCGACACGCGGCGCGTCGGCGAGATTCTCTCCCGTGTGAACGATGCCGCGAAAATCCGCATGATGATTAGCTCTGTGCCACTTTCGCTCGCGGTGGACACGCTCATGCTCGTGCTTGCCTCCGTGATGATGTTTCTCTACTCGTGGCAGTTGGCGGTCTTCGCACTTGCGTTTGTACCGTTGTGGGGCGGCGTGGCTGCATTACTGCTTGCACCCATTCGCAAAACGCACCGCGCCATGATGGAAGAAAATGCGGAACTGGAATCGCATTTGGTTTCGTCGGTAACAGGCATAAGCACGGTGCGGAGCTTTGGAGCGCAGGAGGCGCATAACCTTCGTGCAGAACAAGGCTTTGTGCGGCTTCTGAACCTTTCCCGCGACGCAGCCCGCCAAAGCATGATAAGCCAGACTGCAAGCAGCATGATTTCAGGCTTCGGAACAATAGGCTTGCTCTGGTTCGGCTCAACGCTTGTGCTGGAGAACGCACTCACCGTCGGTGCGCTGATGTCCTTCAATACGCTCTTGGGCTATGTGATGTCCTCGTCGGGCAATTTGGTAAACGTGCAGCATACCGTCCAAGATGCGCTTATTGCCGCCGACCGCGTGTTTGAAATTCTCGCGCTCGAAACCGAAGACCAAACCCACAAAGGCGCATTCACGCTTGAGCGCGAGGAAATCACCACCGCGCAATTTGAAAACATTACCTTTCGCTATGCCGCCAGACCCGCCATTTTGCACGATGTTTCGTTCACGCTGCCACGCGGCACCATGACAGCGATTGTGGGCGAAAGCGGCTCTGGCAAAAGTACGATTGCAAAGCTCTTGCAAGGCTTTTACACGCCGAGCGAAGGGCGGATTTTGCTGGGCAATGACGGCGAAATGGTGGATGTACGCGACCTGCATTTGAGCAGTGTTCGCGGCGCGGTGGCGGCTGTTCCGCAGGATGTGGAGCTTTTTCACGGTTCGGTGATAGCCAACGTCGCGCTTGGCGAGGCATATCCCGACGAAAAGCGTGTGCGTAGTATTTGTGCGATGATTGGGGCGGATGGATTTATTCAGGAATTGCCGGAACGCTGGAACACGATTCTTGGGGAATTCGGTGCCGACCTCTCTGGCGGGCAACGCCAACGCCTCGCGCTGGCTCGGGGCTTGTACAGACAGCCGCAACTGCTCGTGCTAGACGAGGCGACATCCGCGCTGGACAGCGAATCAGAATTTGCCGTGCAGCAAGCACTCACGCACCTCCGCGAACAAGGCTTAACCGTGCTGACGATTGCGCACCGCCTCAGCACGATTGCCCGCGCCGACCAGATTTTAGTGATGGACAAAGGGCGCATTGTCGAGCGCGGAACGCACACGGAATTGCTGATGAAGGAAGGAAAGTATTATGCTCTGTGGATGCGGCAAACGCTACAAATGAACACGGAGCAATATTTACCACAAACCTCATAATCACTGACTTATGAATTCTCCTACCATCATCGAAGCCGCCGACGCAAACGATACGCTTGTCGCCGCACTTGGCAAACCCGCATCAGCACTGCGCTGGACGTACTACATCATTCTCGGTGTTCTTGCTGCGGCGGTTTGTTGGGCATATTTCAGCATCGTAGAAATAAGTGTCCATGCGCAAGGTGTGGTGCGCCCTGTGAGCGGTGTTCATGCGGTGCAAAGTAGCGTTGGTGGGTATGTGGAGCGGCTTTTGGTGAAGGAGAATCAATTTGTACAAAAAGGCGATACGCTGGCAGTGTTGGAAGCCGCATCAATTCAGGAGCAAATCGCACTTGTGCAATCAAAAATTACCCTTTTGCAGAAAGAGCTTTCCGATGTACGCGCCCTTGCCGAACTTCGCCCAAATTATACCTTTCACTTCCCTACCTTCGGGCGAGAGCGCGAACTCGCCTTGCAGGAACGCACCGTGCGTGAACAAGAATTGCACACCGCAGAGCAGAAACGCCAGCGTTCAAGCGACCTCTACTTAGAGCGTGAGAAGCAGATATTGTCTCGCATCCAAGACGAAGAACATCGCCTTGCCGAACTCCGCATTGAACGTGGGCGAACAATCCTTCGCACACCTGCAAACGGCTTTGTTACACAACTTGCAATGAAAAGCCCGAATAGCCTGCTTCCTGCTCAGACTTCGCTCTGCACGATTTCCTCTAACGACGGTGCGCAGGTAGAATTTATGCTGCCTGCACGGGATGTTGGTTTTGTGAGAGAAGGGTTGCGGGTTCGCTATCAAATTGATGCCTTGCCGTTTCAGGAATGGGGCGCGGCAGAGGGACTAATCTCCATGCTTGCGAAGGATATTTCTCTAGCAAGGGCAGAACAAGAGCGCACACAACTTGCAGGATACAGCGTTATCGGTACGCTTGCAACGCCTCATCTAACCTCGCTTCGCCAGCAGAAACGCGCCAATATTCAAACAGGAATGACCTGCCGCGCAAGCGTTGTGGTTGCTGAAAAGCGCGTATTATCTATGCTATGGAATAAAACAGTGGCGTATTTTGTGTTGTAGTGATGTAGCTTTCTTGACGAACTGATGTCCCCAGAAAATACATCATTTCGGGCGAAAAACCTTGATAACATCCTCATTCGCGGTCAAATACGCCCCACCGATGAGGTCGAGACAATACGGCACAGCAGGAAACACCGTATCCAAGCACTCGCGTATGGATTTGGGTTTGCCCGGAAGGTTCACCATCAAGCATTTACCGCGCACTCCGGCTGTTTGGCGGGAAAGAATTGCCGTTGGAACATACTTCAAAGAAACTGCCCGCATTTGTTCGCCAAATCCGGGCAGCATTTTCTCGCACACGGCTTCGGTGGCTTCAGGCGTAACGTCGCGCAAGGCAGGTCCCGTGCCGCCTGTGGTAACTATCAAACTACATCCAACATCATCGGCGAGATATTTGAGCATTTTTTCAATGCTCGCTTGGTCGTCGGAAACGACGTGGTAATGCGGTTTCCACGACGAAGAGAGATATTCGCTCAACGTATCAATAATTGCTTTGCCTGAAATATCCTCGTACACGCCAGCACTGGCGCGGTCGGAACAAGTCAAAATACCGATGTTTGCTATGATTTGCGTCATGAATGTTTATCGAAGGTCGTAGAGTATTGTTTTACAACGTGAAAATGAGCGCAATCTGCACCGTTCTTCCGGGCTGAGGTAACAAAGAATTGAAGAAACTATTGCTGCCGCGCCAAATCCCCGTAGCATCGAATCTGCCTGGTGTTGTGCCAGCACCGCCATCGCGTATTCCCGGATGAAAATACCGTGCATCAAGGAGATTAAAGAGTCGTACAGACAAGCCAAAGCCTTTTGCGAACAAGTTTTCATACGTAAGCGTGGCATCAAGAGTAAAATACCCATCAATGGAACGTACAGGATTGCTTGCAACGGGAATACGCTGCCCAATAAAGCGACTGCGCAACGTAATGTTGAAGTCTTCATTGATGTCCGCGCTTGCCCCGATGTACACTTTGTGGTCTGCTAAATCGCCAATCCGTGCTAAACTATCGGTAATTTGACCGTTGCGAATTTGCTTTTCTTGCGAGGTGATGAAGGAATAATATCCCCACAACGAAAGCTGCTTCAAAAAACTAACCTGAATACGGGCTTGTAGATGCACATCTGCGCCCAATACCGTGCGTTCACCAAGATTCTGTGCGCCTCCGACGACATTGACAATCGTGTTTTGGCTGTTGGCGTTATACACACTCAATGTTGCGCTGAAGTTCGATTGGGTATAGGTGCCGCTTGCTTCGATAGTGTTGGAAAGTTCGGGTTTCAAGCTGGGGTCGCTGCCTGAACCGCGCCATCCGCCAAACAATACGCGGGGGACAGGCTCTTGAAAGGCTTGTCCGTACATCAGCCGTGCGCCAAAATTGCCAAAATTGCCGACGTAACTTGCTCGCAAAGTCGTTGCTGCGCCATATGCCGAGTTGTTATCATATCGCAAGCCCGCAATAAAATTATGGCGGTCATTCGAGCCAAAGAGGTTTTGTAGTTGATATTTTGCTTGAAGATATGCACCATCGTCATTAACAAAAATGCGGTTTTGATACTGCCTGATAGCTGGAACTGGCGGCGGCATGGGATAAAGAGTACGCACACTGTCTGGCGAAAGCGATGGACCAAAGTTAATATCATATGCTTTTTGCAAATCACGGCGTTCAAACTTTAGTCCCGCGTTGATAGAAAGGGCGGGCAAAGGGGTATAGCTGAAGTCTTGGAAGACGGAAAAACTATTGTTCAGTGCTTGCCAGAATGAAACATCAACAACGCGATTACCACGCGCATCTCCCTCATATCCTTCCACAAAGTACGAATCATTGCTCACATCGCTTTCGCGGTATCGCAAGAGCGTTGTAGAGCTGAATTTATCAGAAAAATCCTGCACGTGCCGAGCGTGGATGCTCCATTGCGGGCGCGACCATATTCCGTTGGGTTGCACTTTGTCGCTTGCATACTCATAGCCATATCCTGTTCGCATGGTGTTCATCAGGTAACCGATTTCCGTATTCCCGAAGTACATCCGTGCGTCAATACCAGTATTTTGATGCGGCGACGCTGTCCCTGCCAAATTTGGATTGTCCAATAATGCGCCCCATAAGCGGCGATTTTTGAGATAGCTCGTTTTTGTATATTCGTAATTTTCTGCGACAACATTATCCGTGATGCCGTAATCAAATCGCCCCGTTACCGAGACGCGGAAATCTTTGTTTTTGTACATCACATTCATATCCGCCACACGGCTATTGAGCGAACCCGCAAGAAGCTGACCGCGTGAACTGAAACCAGAAGAATCCCTATCTTTCGAGGTAATGACGTTAATCACTCCCATAAATGCGTTTGGTCCATAGACCGATGAAGCTGGTCCGTACACAACTTCCACACGTTCAATGTTCGACAGTGGAAGAGACCCCATGCCTTCGGCTTCGTTGAAATACAGATTATTCAGAATGATATTATCCACCATGAGCAAATACGGCGAACCAATGGTATTGCGGTAGCCACGCATATAGTTTCTCAAAAAGGCATCGCCGTAGGGGCGAACAACATCCATACCTGGTAGGTCATCTAAAATTTCCCCCAAATTGGTGTAGCCGCGCTTGAGAATGTCTTGAGAGGTGATTACAATGACCGTCGCTGGTGCATCGGAGAGCTTTTCAGCTTTTTTTGACGCAGAAACAATTTCTACATTCAGCAAATCTTCTAACGATAACTCTTCCAGTTGCTTTGGTGGCGATTGTTGTGCCTGAGCAAGAAGAGGTGATGCCGCTATAATACAGCACATCAAGCTAATACATCTCAGCAAAAAGTAACGCCGAATATGCAATGAGAACCAAAACGTTTTCATAACTTTTTCCTCTACATAAAGTTTGATAAAATAAACAGTTGCGTTCTACAAGGAACACTTTAAGAGTTACTTTTTGTGATTGATAGGGTAGGTGAAGGCTGGTGCGCATTTCCACATTCTCGGAAATCGTGATTTCAAGCGTAACCAAAAAGCCAAACAGAGAAATTTGGAATGTTTATGATGAATAGTGTGCAATGCTTACTGATACAAAATTTTATTTTATCCCTCAAATATAAGTTTGCATAGAATGATATCTTTTTTAAATTTTTTTTAAATATAATGGCTTTTGCAAAGTGGTAGTTGTGTAGAGCAGAGTATTTGTTTATGTCGAAGCCGCATGAAACCTGATTTTGAGGCAGCGCAGACATTCCTGTTTGCGACGGTTGCGAAAGTTCTATGAAATGCTAAAAATCCCCGCACTTTTTTAACCGAAAAAGTACTACGGTGGAATTTAGATAGTTTTGTACTGTGGAACAACAAAAATTATTCTCCAACATAAAAAATTCCTTTCGTTCATCGTACACCTGAACCCACCTCAAAAATAATTTCCTTTTTCGCACAGATGTACTTCGATTGATGGCAAAATGGTGAAAAAAGGCTCGTCCTCGCAGGATATTGATGTTGCAAATGTTGCGCAGGGTGCGTATTTTCTGACGGTGAGCAAAGGAAATAGAGCGTTTATAGAAAAAATACGTATGCGAATTAAAAGATAATTTTTGATACTGATGGAAATGATTGGACTGATGCGACTGATAAAAAATTGAAGAATAAAGATTTAAAGGGATTCCTTTCCTATCAGTTCACATCTTTTATCTGTGAAAATCAATTCTATACTGAAAAAGGTTTGTTGCTTTAGATGTAGTCCACCTTGAAGGTGGACTACATCTAAACTCCTTCACTTTCCGATATGCAGTTTTTACCCATTTTTAGTATATCACTTGAATCTGCGTCTAAAAACCAACTACTTAGCGTTTCTTAGAATGGAAATTCTTTCTATTATGTACTGTGCATGATACCTTTTTCTGGATGTTGTACAGTGTAGTTACTCTACAAATCAAGGAAGAGATATGCTTTTTACGACACTTTTTTTACAATGTCCAGATTATTGTTAATGGAACGTCTTCACCTCATAAACGACCTTGCCAAGGGCAGCGAATCTGTACTCAGGGAAATCTATGACGTGTACAAAAACATCGTGTTCAATACCGCTCTGAGCTACCTCAGAGACCGTTCAGAAGCTGAGGAAATTACGCAAGATGTATTTATTGAAGTCTTTGATTCTGCGAAAAAATTCGAGGGAAAATCGTCGGTGCGGACGTGGGTGTATCGGATAACGGTGAACAAGTGTTTGGATAGATTGCGGTATTTGAAGCGAAAAAAACGATTTGCACAGGTGCAAAGCCTCTTCAAATCTGGCGGTACAGCACTTCAGTATGATGTTGCCGATGACGATTTCGAGCATCCGGGAATTGCACTTGACCGCCAAGAAAACGCTAAAATCCTCTTCAAGGCTCTCCAACATTTGCCACAGCAGCAGCAGACCGCGTTTATCCTTAGTTTCATGGAAGAATTGCCCAGACAAGAAGTTGCTGATGTAATGCAAATTTCCCTAAAAGCTGTTGAATCTTTGCTCCAACGCGCAAAAGCAAATTTGCGTGTTGCATTGGAGAAATATTATCCAGACCGAAGGAGATAGGTGGTTGTAGCGTCTAATGTTTCAATCAACAAAAGCCCATCATTAACAACGACATGTATGAGTAACAACAATAAACAAACCGAAAAAGAACAATGGGAAGACGAGATTTTATCAAGTGTTCAGGGTATTCAACGCTCTGAAACACCACCGTTTCTTTTCACGCGAATACAATCACGAATACAATCGCGCTTTCGTGGTGCAGATAATCGCGTTACTGCTCCAACACTTGCCTTGGGCGTTGCCGCATTTGTAGCACTGTGCTGCGTGAACATTTGGGTTCTTGCTGATTCTGCCATTGCAAACACTTCAAATACAAAGGCACAATCTCTACAAAGCACATCCGCACTTGAGACGGTGAGTTTTGATTTGTACTAAATTCCACAATGCTGAAAACAAGCTCAAAATCACGCTTAATACGAGGTACAATAATGAAACGAGAAACCTTGCTCACACTTGCTGTTGCGGCATTGTTGGTGCTGAATCTTGGTATGATGGCATATCTTTTTATCAGCCGCCGTTCGCCTGAAGAGCGAGAAGGAATGCCGCAACAAGGCAGAAGGATTGATGAATTGATAATGACGCGACTGCGTTTGAACGAGGCACAGGTAGAACAGTTTAAGGCTCTCAAAAGCGGGCATCGCTCAGTGCTGGATAGCCTTGATAGCACATATCGTGGCATTTTGGCGCAGTATTTTCAATTAGCTCCGGGGGCAAAGATTGATACTGTGCTGCGGGATTCTTTGCAACGACGTTTGGAAAACCTTCACGGGCAAAAAATTATTGCAACGGGTCGGCATTTTGCAGACATCAAAAATATCTGTTCGCCTAAGCAACAATCCTTGTTTGAAGAACTTCTGCCCGAACTTTCCCGCATGATGCTTCAACCGCCCAGACCAAGGCGACGTGAGGGTGAATAGCTCCTGTAAAAAAAATTCTCCGAAGAGCGAAGGAACTGATTGCGACCTGTCGTCAAAGGTGTTGAAAGAGCAAACCTTTCACAACCTTCACTTCTCCCACTCAACCATGAAAAACTCAATGAAATTGTTATTCCTCCTCCTTTGCTGTATTGCCTCGTTTGCTCCCGCAAATGCGCAACGCAACGTCATTCTTATCATCGCCGATGATTTGGGAACGGATTATTTGGGATTCTACGAAGACCGCGCCGATACTGCTCCCATGCCTAACATCCGCAAACTTTTGGCAAGAGGCGTTCGCTTCCAAAACACGATGTCTGCCCCGCTCTGTTCTCCCACTCGCGCTGGTATTCTCACGGGGCGGTATGGCTTTCGGACGGGCGTGGGAGCGGTCGTGGAAATGGGTACGGTGGGTTCGCTGGACACGGCAGAAATGACTATTCCTCGTCTGCTGAACCTTTTCGCGCCCTCAGGAATTGCAAAAGCGAACATCGGCAAATGGCATTTGCAATCACCCATGCCAACGTCCAATCTCATATTCCCGAACAGAATGGGCTACGACCACTATGCGGGCAATTTTTCGGGGCAGCTTGCCAGCTACACAAACTGGTCGAAAGTTACCAACGGTGTTTCCAGCACAAGCACCGCCTACGCGACCACCGAGACCGCCAACGATGCGATTTCTTGGATAAAAGCACAAAACGCAAAACCGTTTTTTCTCTGGCTTGCTTTCAATGCGCCACATACGCCGTTCCATTTGCCGCCGACCAACTTGCATTCCTACAAGACGTTAAGCGGCTCTACTGCTGATATTCAAGCAAATCCCAAATCGTATTTCAAAGCATCTTTGGAAGCACTTGATACTGAAATTGGGCGGCTCATGGATTCCTTGCAAGCATTGAAAAAGTTGGATAGTACTGATATTATTTTCATTGGCGACAACGGAAATACGCAGAGCGTTGCGCAAATCACGACGCGCAACCGAGCGAAAGGCACGATTTATCAATATGGCGTGAAAGTTCCGTTTATCATTGCCGGACCGTCGGTGATTAACCCGAATAGAGTGAGTGCGGCATTGGTGAATACGGTGGATATTTTCGCAACGGTGCTGGAGTTGTTCGGCTTTGGCGCATGGCAAACCCGCATTTCTGCATCAAAGCCCGTTGATAGCAAAAGTTTGTTGCCCATTATTCAGAATAGGGCAACAGAGGTACGTCCTTGGGCATTTACCGAGATTTTTAGCATCACGCCCGACCTTACAAATGACGGCAAAACTATCCGCAACGCCGCATATAAACTCATTCGCTTCGACAACGGCAATCAAGAATTTTACAATCTCCTCACCGACCCTAACGAGGCAAGTAATCTGTTTTTACGAACGCTCAGTGCGACGGAACGGGCAAACTACAATTACCTCTGCGGCGAACTCTCAACGCTCACAGGGACAACAGTCTGCAATACTGCTCTCAGCGTTGAAGAGACACGCGCTGATGATGTACCTCGCATCGCGCCTAATCCCGCTTCTACGGTTCTTCGTGTTTCGTGGAATGATACTTTGCCCTTTTCATACAAATTTACTTCGATTGATGGAAAAGTGGTGAAAGAAGGCTTATCCTTGCAGGATATTGATGTTGCAAATGTTGCGCGGGGTGCGTATTTTCTGACTGTGAGCAAAGAAAATAAGACCTTTGTGGAGAAAATACTCATTCGGAAATAGCGAGGAAATAAGTATGATACGCCTTTCAATCGCACTTATCATTCTGCACAGCGTGGCTTTCGGTGCGGCATTGGGGCAATCTTTCGCTCAACAACGCCCCTTGAATGCAAAGACAAGCGCAAGCACCATTCGCCTTTCCATAATCCCCACCTTTGGCGCAAAACCTATCGTCATCGGGGATTCTGCTTTTCAGGCGAAGGATGCCAACAACACGCATATTGACGCACTAAAATTTTACATTTCCCGCATTCAATGTTTGCTCAAAGGCGTAGTGGTGCTGGAAGAAGCGCAGAGTTTTCACCTGATTGATGCGGCAAAGGAAGCGTCATTCCACCTTACCATTCAAAACAAGCGCGGAGCGAGGTTTGATGGGAAATTTGATGCGGTGCGCTTCCATCTCGGCATTGACAGTGCGACCAGCGTTTCCGGCGCAATGAGCGGCGACCTCGACCCCACACGAGGGATGTACTGGACGTGGCAAAGTGGGTACATCAACGTCAAGTGCGAGGGCAAAAGCAACGCTTGTACAGCGCGAAACAACGAGTACCAGTTTCATCTTGGCGGGTACAAGCAGCCGTTTGATTGTCTGCAAACGCTGATGTTTCCTGTATCGGTGAGCGATACAATTACTATTCAATTCGATGTGGAGAGCTTTTTGAGTAAGATTGATATGAAAAAGTATCATCACTTCATGTCGCCGAGCGCAGATGCAGTGCGCCTTTCAGCGCGGGCGGCAGAATCTTTTCGTATTGTTCCTTAGAGGTTGCAAACGATGAAAACGAAGATTGTTTTTTTGCTCTTTTTTGTCGTTATTGGCATTGCTGCCACAGCCTTCCGCACGAGCAATGACGCGCTTTTTGCTGTGCCAAAAGGTTGGCAAAAACCCGCGTATAATTTTCAGCAAAACCCATTAAGCAAGCAGAAAATTGAATTGGGGCGAGCATTATTTTACGACCCGATATTATCCAGAAACGGCATGGTATCGTGTGCTTCGTGCCATTCGCAGTATTCCGCGTTCACGCACGGCGACCACGCGCTTAGTCATGGCATTCACGACAGCATCGGCACACGGAACGCACCAGCATTGATGAACTTAGCGTGGCAACGAGTATTTATGCGGGATGGAGCAATCAATCACTTGGATATGCAAGCACTCGCGCCCATCAGCAATCCGTCGGAAATGGGTGAAAATATTACGCACGTCGTGGCGAAGATGCAAGCAACCACGATTTATCCACAGCTTTTTGCGGCAGCCTTTGGCGATTCCGTTATTACAGGCGAGCGCACCCTGAAGGCGATTGCACAATTCATGTTGATTCTGGTATCAAGCAATGCCAAATATGACAGCGTGATGAGGAAACAAGCGGTGTTCACGGCTCAGGAGCGCAAGGGCTATACGTTATTCAAAAAACACTGCGCCACCTGCCATACAGAGCCGCTTTTCACGAATCATCAGTTTATGAATAACGGCTTGCCAGTGGACTCAACATTGCGAGATGTGGGGCGGTTTAGCGTAACGCAAAACCCTGATGATTCCTTGAAATTCGCCGTTCCAACGCTGCGCAATATCGAATTTTCCTACCCGTATATGCACGACGGACGCTTCAAGCGATTGTCTGACGTGCTGCATTATTACACAGCGATTGCCTTGCAAAACCGCACAAAAAACCATACATTGGCGAAAGAATTGCAAACACCCATTATACTTTCTTCCGATGAAAAGGTTGATTTGACAGCCTTTCTTCTCACGCTGACCGACAGGATATTTCTCTTTAATTCAGCGTTTTCGTTTCCGAGAAATATTGTTTTTGAGACAGCGAAGGAATAGGCGCAAAGCGTCGTCTAATGGGGAATATTATTGAAATACATTGGAAATGAGATGTAGTCCACCTTCAAGGTGGACTACATCTCAAGCACTAAACTTTTTTCAGATGGTTAGGCAAAAAAATCCATTTCTCCTCATATTATTCAATAGCACTATGAAGAAAACCCTCATTCTCGCAGCGTTTCTGCTCTCCAGCGCACTTGGCAGCGTCGCAAACGCACAACTCAGCCCAGCAATCACCTCATGGCTCAGGAATACCACCAGAACAGGCACGTACTACGTTTCGGGCAATCCTACTGCCATATCCAATGGTATTTTGGTGAATTGCCAATCGGTGGAATACTCCGCAAACAGTGTGTATATCAGGGCTACGGGCGTTCCCGCGCATCCGACGGGACCGTTTTTAGATAGAAATCCGTCTAATGCCACCAATCAAAATGCCATTTTTCAATTTCCGCTCACTCCAGTGAAAAATACGGGAACGCCAACACCGACAACAGGCGGCAATATTGGCGTATTCATCAACGGCGTTGCCCTTTTTGACTACCGCGACGGCGTTGCATGGAATGCAAGCACAAATTCACTCTGCGGCGGTCCCGGCAACGCGCCGTGCGCGGGCGGAATGAATGCAACGCAGGCATGGAACAGAGATGCAGTCATCGCCGAACGGTCTGGTTTTGACTGCGCCAAAGCACACCCTGCTATGGGCAATTATCACTATCACCAGAATCCATCAGCGTTCAAGCTCGATTTGAAGGTGATTTCTACCATTTGCAATCTCTACGATGCCGAAGGTTTGTACGCGATTGACAGTACGAAACATTCCCCGCTCATCGGCTTTGCATATGACGGATTCCCAATTTATGGTGCATATGCTTTCAGAAACCTTGACGGAACGGGTGGCATTGTACGCATGAAATCTAGCTACCAACTGCGCAATATCACGCGCCGTACTACCTCGCCAACAGGTGCGGCTGTTACCGCTGGACCCGATGTCAGCACAACCTATCCGCTCGGATATTTCCGTGAAGACTATGAGTTCGTCGTACGCGCAGGACAAAATGACTTTTTGGACGAGCATAATGGCAGATTTTGCGTTACGCCAGAATATCCGCGCGGAATCTACTGCTACTTCGCAACCGTTGATGCAAACTGGAATTCTGCATATCCCTACGTCGTTGGACCAACATTCTACGGTGTCTATGCAAACAGAAAAGTAACGGCAATTACGGAAACAATAACACGATTCACAGGCACAACGAGCGTCCGAAGCCAGCTTCAAGAAGGGTTAGAATTCAATGTTTTTCCCAATCCTTCCAATGAATTTGTTGCTCTTCAAGCACTTGGATTGAACAAAGAAGATGTTAAAGTTGAGCTTTTTGATGTGTCTGGAAAGCTAGTGCAAAAAAGTATTCTTCGTCAAGGCACGACCACAACCTACCTCGACACCAGAACGCTCTATGCAGGAACATACCTTGTGAAACTCACAGGAACAAGCGGTACAACAATGAAAAAATTGGTAATTTCCAAATAGAAAACTTGCCACTCGTCCCCTTTCGGGCGATAAGGTTGTGGACGGTCATGTGTTAAAGATGTTTCGATAAGTTCAGCATGAGGTTTTATACGGTTTTCACCCTGAGTTTGTCGAAGGGTTTGGTGTAATCTTTTTACGTCTAATACCGTTTCGATTGTAAAATGAATAGTTTCAATTCTCCGAAACAAGGCAGCATGCTGCCTTGCTCAAATCAAAGTATTCAAAATACAGTCAAAATGATACCCTTCGACAAGCTCAGGGTCAAAACCGCTTCCGACCTCATGCTGAGCCTGTCGAAGCATCCTCAATTATATTTAGTCACGTACTTACAACCTTAAAACCCCGCACAGGTTATTGGTGATTGAAACGTAGGGCGAGACATAAACTGTCTTTACAACGATTGGTTCTATCACCTGAAACGGAATAACACTGGTGAAATTATTGCTCTACCAAATACATGATTCTCAAATTCAGTAGTAATTATTTTTCACTCGGATCAAGCCCAGTTTTTTTGCTTACACAATCCATCTCTTCTCATTCAATCAAGCCACTGAACAATTATGAAGAAAAACTACCACTGCATTCTTAGGAATGGCTCAAAAATACATAAATGTTTCGACAAGCTCAGCATGAGGAGGTACGCGGTCTTCAGCCTGAGCTTGCCGAAGGCAAGATATCCCATTATTTTTCGAGCGTTCCTTATCACTATGCTACAATGTTGCTGCTATGCAATTTTGTGTGTTCAACCCTTTTTTGTATTTGCACAGCAAAACGAATCCAATGCCTTACCAGCAATTGCACCAGACCGCCCAGGCGTTGGAGATTATTCAGGAACAGTCGGTAAAGGCTTGGTACAACTTGAGTCTGGATTTGGCATTATTTGAGGAAGACCTGATGCGAATGGTAATTTTACAGACCGCTTGATATATCCAACATTACTTGTTCGCTATGGCATATTAGATAATCTTGAGCTACGATGTGTGGTCGAATACGATGAACAGCGCATTACCACCCAAGCGGTTCGGCGAGATATTATTGGTTGGTATCCGATTGATATTGGTCTCAAAACAACCATCTGCACGGAGGATTCTGTGCGTCCACAGCTTGGTTTGGTAGCAAAATGCACCTTGCCTTTCTTTGGACAGCCCGATTTTCGTCCGCAGAGTATTGCGCCAACGATTATGCTTATTGCAGATAAAATGCCAATGCTGGTTTTCTTTGGAATGGCAATACAACAGAGTCTGTCGGCTTGCTGACCTTGAACCTTGATATTACACCATTTGACCAACTGGCATTCTTTGTCGAAATGTATGGCTTTTTCCCTGAGCAGCAGGAAAAAGGATTGGGAATAGATATTGGTGCAACCTACCGTATCACCAACAATCTTCAAGTTGATATTTCTGGCGGAATAGGGCTACTAGGAGGCATTGAGGGTGGTTTTGCTAGCGCAGGTGTGTCGTGGCGGCTTCCGCACTAATGAATTTCTACAACAACAAACAAACCTTTTACGAAATAAGGGAGCGTTTACTTTTCAGTTGCTACTCGTTTAGCCAAACAAGCAGCAACTAATTTTCGACGCTACCCGAAATAGTATTTACTAAAGATATTTTTTCTTGTTTATTAAACGCTCGTTTAGTAAAATTGTATCACATCAATCACTAAGCGAAAAAACAATGCCCGTCCAAAAGATAACAAAAGAAGAAATTATCACGATTGCAGCAGGAGTTTTTCGTCAGAAAGGCTATCACAATACCTCCATGTCCGATCTTGCCGAAGCGTGTGGTTTGACAAAAGGTTTATTTTATCATTACTTCTCAAGCAAGGAAGAACTGATGAAAGCGGTGTTGCAGGGCGTTCATTTCCATTTTAAGAAGTCATTGTTTGCTCCTGCGTTTGGAAATGCTCTCAGTCCGCAAGAAAAATTGGAGAAATTTCTCGGTAAAGCAAAGCGACTTTTTGCAACCGTTGATGGCGGCTGTCTCATGGCGAATACTGCGCTTGAAACGCTTGGCACAAATGTAGAATTTACACCGTTTATTCGTGCTTTTTTTGAGGATTGGATTAGCGCAATGGCGCATATTTACGAGCATACCTATCAGCCAGAAGTGGCGCGGAAAGTAGCAGAAGAAATCGTACAAGAATTTGAAGGTGCGGTACTGTTTATGCGCATTTACGGCGAAACACGTTTTATTGATGAAATGCTGAAACGCGCACAGTTACGCTTTGTTCAGCCACATTAACTTGAGACGTGTCAAGCAAAACATCATAAGTACGTCAGTACGTCGCTTAATATAGTTTGCATTATACCCTTCAGGGTCAAAACCGCTTCCGACCTCATGCTGAGCCTGTCGAAGCGTCCTCAACTATAATTTAGTCAGGCTTTGTTGCATAAATCAGTAAAAAAGTGAGCGATTTGTCGCCCACCCGTGATATGTTTGAGTTACCAACACCAATCATATTCACAGTAGCCCAAAT
>RDXM01000112.1 GCA_004292595.1 Candidatus Kapaibacterium sp.
TCTTGTCTGTGGTCGTCGCCTGAAGCCCGCACCAACACGCACAGACAGGAATGTCTGTGCCACTAAATATTGTTGAAGTTTATCCATTTAATTTTTGAGACTTCCCTAGCGACACAACGCACAATTTTTTACCTCTTTTTCGTTGATTTATTGCCGATGAATACTCCGTTTTCCATTCAAAAAAAAGTGCTGGTTCTTGCCTATTATTTTCCGCCGATGGGACTGAGCGGTGTGCAGCGCACCTTGAAATTTACCAAGTATTTGCGCCGATTTCATTGGGAGCCGACCGTGATAACGACTGGTCCGGTCGGCTATTATGCGCTCGATAAATCTTTGCAAGCAGAGCTAGAAGCCACTGGTATTCGCGTCCTGCGCACAAGCGGCGGCGACGTAAACGCCATGCTCGCTGGCAACGGCGACTACAAACAACGCGCCATGCCGCCCGAATTTCTCCGCAAAACGCTCTCTCGCATCAGTAGCTTTTTTTTCGTGCCAGACAACAAACGCTCGTGGGCAACACAAGCCTTCAAAGCCGCATCCGCACTCATGCAAGAAGAACAATTCGACCTTATTTTCGTGAGCGGTCCACCTTTTTCCGCCATGCAAGCCGGAGCGCGATTGAAGAAAAAATTTGGTGTGCCGCTCGTGGTGGATTACCGCGATTTGTGGTACGGCAATCAGTTCACCACCGACCCAACCCCGCTTCATTCCTTTTTGAATCACAAAATGGAATACAATATGCTCACGGCGGCAGATAAAATCGTGGTAACAAATCGCAACATGAAAGCGCGAATGCTGGAACATCATCCTTTTTTGAGCTACGATGATATTTCCATAATTTCACAAGGCTACGACCCTGAAGATATGCTGCTGCCCGCCGCACCGCGCCCGAACTGGAAATTTCGTCTTGGCTACGCAGGAATGTTTTACGATTTTATCACGCCAAAGTTCTTTTTGAAGGCATTTCAGCAAATTGTTCAAGAGCAGCCGCAGCTTGCCGCCGATATGGAACTGCACTTTTTAGGGCTGTTCCGCAAAGAAAATACGCGGCTTGTGAAGAAACTTGGGCTGGAAAGCTACGTGCATCAATACGGCTATCTCGACCACAAAAACGCTGTTTCCATGCTGCAATCCTTCGACGCGCTCTGGATGATGGCTGGTAAAACTCGCAACGTGGACACGCACTCAAGCGGCAAGCTCTACGAATACTTTGGCACAAAAAAGCCGCTGATTGTCAGTGTGCCAGAAGGCGCATTAACACAGGCGGCGCGGAAATACGGCGCGGCAATCGTTACCGAAGCGGACAACATTTTTCAAATCAAACTTGCCATTCTTCAGTTGTATCAGCAGCACAAAAACCGCGAAACGATGCGCCCGAACATTGAGTTTGTCGAGCAGCATCGGCGCGATTACTTGACCGAGCAACTGAGCAAAGAATTCAACTTCGCGCTCGACCATCCATAAAAAAAGATGAATACAAGGAATGGTGAGCATTTGAGGTTGTTTTTGAATATCAATGTGAACATCAAAATCTACAATTATGATGATGAATACCATTCAAATACTATGTTTGCTTGCTGCGGGCGTATATCTCGTGCGAACACTAGTTTTTGTCCTAGGCATAATTCTGGAGCGGCGCAAACAAGCTCAACACATCGTCAATACTAGCTTTCAGCCTTTTGTTTCGGTGGTTGTGCCAGCGCGGAACGAAGAAGGAAACATTGAACGTTGTGTGCGCTCGCTCATGCAAAGCACATATCCCGCCAATTCCTTTGAAGTAATTATTGTGAATGACCGCTCGGAAGACCGAACGGGCGAGATTTTATCAGGCTTGCAGACAGAATTTCCGCACTTGGTGGTGCATAATACAGAAGTGAGCGAGGGAGAGAAAAAATCAAATTTGCAAGGCAAACCACGTGCTGTTCATCAAGGAATCATGCGCTCTCGCGGGGAAATTGTCTGTATGACCGATGCCGATTGCGAAATTCCCCCAACATGGATTCGCGCCATTGCCAGAATGTATGCGCGTCCTGAAGTCGGCTTGGTTGCTGCTTTTACGCTTGTTTCTGGCAATCGTTTTTTTGATAAATTGCAAATGCTGGAATGGACAATCAACAACACAATGGCAAGCGCGGGCGTAGGTTTGAAGCAGCCGTTGGGCTGTTTTGGAAATAATCTCAGCGTCCGACGTAGCGTCTATGAGGCACTTGGCGGCTACGAGCGCATTCCGTTTTCGGTAACGGAAGATTTAGCATTGCTGCAAGCAGTGTTCAATGCTGGACACGAAGTGTGCTATGTGTGCAGCCCCGAAACGGGAATCCAAACGATGCCGTGTCCCGATATTGCGAGCTTCTCCAAGCAGCACCAACGCTGGGTGAATGGCGGAAAAGCTCTGGGATGGCGCGGGCGTATTTTTGTCGTTTCGTCGCTGCTGATATGGATTGGTTTAGTTCCTGCGTTGCTGCAAGGCGCGTGGTTGTGGGCGTTGGGACTGGTGCTGGTGCGCATTCTTGCAAATATGCTGCTTACATTCCATTCCTTTGTTACACTCCGCATGGCATCTCGCTTGTGGCTGATGCCTTTTGCCGAGCCATTTTTTTTGCTGATTGAACTTGCCATGCCATTTTGGGCGATGAAATCCAAAGTAGAATGGAAAGGGCAGATTTTGCGCAATCATTAAGGTTTCGTTGACAGAAATTCTCTTGAACACTTGTTGAAATATTTACGTTGAAATATTTACGGAGGAGGATGGTATGAAAGACCGCACCCTTGCTCGCGCTACGCATCCCATTCTTGAAAAAACTGCTCTTTCCGATTCTTCTAGTGGCATGGATATTACGCTGGAGTTTGTTGGAAGCAAGTGGAAAATCTTGATATTGTGGAATGTACGCAATGGCGCACAACGCTTCAGCGAACTGCGCAAGCACATTCCGAATATCACCGAAAAAATGCTTTCCCTGCAATTAAAACAACTCGAAGCCGATCATTTTATTTCCCGTGAAGTTTTCGCCGAAGTGCCGCCGCGCGTGGAATATACGCTCACCGACGAAGGAAAAACGCTGCTTCCCATGCTCGAAGCAATGTCCGCGTGGGGTGAGCAAAAGGCGAAAAAGACCAGTTGAATTATACCGTTTCGATTGTAAAATGAATAGTTTCAATTCTCCGAAACAAGGCAGCATACTGCCTTGCTCAAATCAAAGTATTCAAAATACAGTCAAAACGGTCAAAACGGTATTATTCGCTCTTGCAGGAAAAATTCTGCCAGAAAAAACAAACGCCGAAGCGCATAGATTATGCTCTTCGGCGTTTATTGTTTCTGCCAAGCTGTTGCCGTGTAAAGTCTTAAAACTTATACTTCACCGAAACACCTGCCCGCGCTGAACTTGCCGTCCAGACGCTATTTTGCGGCAAATCGCTTACAAGCGGCATAATACCGTAAGCGAAGAATGCTTCTGGGGTAAGAATTAAGCGGTCGGTGAGGTTGATGTTATAGCTCAAGCCCGCCATTGGTGCGATTGTTACGCTGCTCACATTCGGAAGTGTGCCTGTGCGCTCATTGCGGATGCGCCCGCCTGTTGTGAAAAAGCCGCCGTCAGTAGGAGCAATCAAGGTTTCTCGTTGGGTGTATGCCGAGCCGACGGTTACATTTACCCGTGCGCCCAAGTGTACGTTCAAGCCTTCCACGATGTTGTAGCCGACCATTGGCTCAATAGCGACAGATTGTATGTTTGCATTCAAGGTAAATTCGCTTGTGCCGTCGTCGAATGTGCCGTCGGAGCGACCAACGCGGTAGTTGGAGCGCGTGAGCAAATTGCTGTTTTGCACAGAATACGCGCCACGCAAGCCCACACTAAGCTGCTCGGTAACGAGATACTCCATCACAATTCCTGCCGACCACGTACCAATATTCGTCGCACCAGCGTAGGCGGCTGGCTCGTTGGAGCCGCCTGTGCGCGGTGCGAAAATTGGCGCGGTGGGAAGCTCAAGAAAATTTGCCGAGCCGAAGTCGGCACCAAAACCGCCCGACACGCCAATCGAGAATTTACGCGGTTTCGGGATTTGCGCTTCTGCCGTTTCTACGCCAATGCTGATGCCAATGCCTGTGAGTAGCATCGCAGCAAGCGCAGTGGCGGAAACAAGAGATTTCAACGATGATTTCATAACTGTTTGGTTACATGATAAAGAAAAATGTTTGGTTTTTTTGAGGATGTTCCCTCATCCTAACCCTTCTCCCAAAGGGAGAAGGGCAAGATGCAGAATCTCCTCTGAAGCCCTCTCCCTCTGGGAGAGGGTTGGGTGAGGGCATTCCTTTAATTATCGAATCACCGTTATCGTTAGCGATTCCTTATCCAACGTGTTGCGCAGCGTGAGCAAGTACGCGCCAGAAGGCAAGCCCGTCAGCGGCACACGTGCTGTATGCTCGCCCGCAGCTTGCTCGCGGAAGGTCTGCTCAAAAACTACTGTTCCTGCGGCATTGCTGAGGCTGAGGGTTACGGTGCTGTTGTCTTTCAAGCTGTACAGTACCGAAGCCATATCGTTGGCGGGGTTCGGGCTGATGCTCGCAAGTTGCAAGGTGCGTCCTGGCGAGAGGAACAACTGCTGTCCGCCCGCTTGGTTCAAGCCTTGCAGCGTGAATCGCGCTCCGATTTGATTTTGGCTAAAGCGTTCTGGGAAGCCCAGCAAAATAGTATTGGAGAGCGAAATGAACGTTGCTGCTGCATTGCCAATACCTGCACGGAAATTCAACGTCACGGTTGTGTCTGCCGCCGCACCGCGTGGAACGGTGATAGTGATAGTCCGCGAACCGCCGCCAACGCTCGTTGCAACAATGCCACCTGCGTTCAAAAATTCCAGCACACTCGCATTATAGCTCAGTTGAACGAGCATTGGCGTTGTTGCAGGAATGTTTTGACGATTGCGAATGACAATCGGCAAGCTGAGTGCATCGCCAGGGCGTCCCGTCAGTTCGAGGCGGGCTGTGGGCGTGGTGGTGGTGGCTGTCGGAACATCGGTCAAATCCAAGCGTCCCGATGCGGCGCGAAGATTTGCATTCGGCGAAAATACGCCATCCAAGCGGAGTGCGCTGCCTACGTCATTGCCAAGCAACGTGCGGAAACGCAAGCGTGTCAGCACGGAATCGCCCGCGCCCGTCGTTGCGGGAACTTGCAGCGTGAGCGGAATAATGCGCTGTCCGTCCACAACCTGTCCTTGCGGCGTTGCGCCGATGGGTTGCAAAATGCTTGCGTTCACGCGCAAGGTCGCATAAATCGGGCTTCCGGGCGCGAAACGGCGGGCATTGCGCAGCGTAATCGGCACGTCAATTTCTTGACCAATTCCCGCACGTGCGTCCAGCGTCGCAATCGTCGCGCTGGCTGGCGGAACAAGTGCGGTACCGCGAATATCCACGAACTGCACGGGGAATTCCGCATCGCTGCGCACTTCTACTCGTGCTTCTTTCACGCCAAGCGAATCGGGCGCGAAGAAAATTGTTGCCGTTGAAGAGCCAGTATTGCGAATCAGCGTCCCGTCAGGAATGGTGCGGGCAAAACGGAATTGCGACGCATCTTTGCCAACAATCCTGAGCGACGTAACGCGCACAGTATCACGCCCTGTGCTGGAAAGTACAAAGTTGATAGTTCCTGATGTCGTGCCTGGTTCGGCGGTTGGGAGAATCAAGGTTTGGATTGGCACAATGAGGCGTTTTCCTGCCACGCCTGTTCCCCAGACTTCGACCGCATCTACGCCGTAGGCGATATTGTGCGCAACGGTGAGTTGTGTTGTGCGGAAGCCTGCTTGCGCGGGACGGAAACGCACGACAATCGCGCTGGTGGAGTTAGCGGCAATAGAAGTTGGCGGTGTGCCATCCACACTGAAATCGCCCGCATTATCGCCCACAAAGCCGATAGAACTGATGCTCATTGTCGCGCTGCTGCTATTGCGCAGCGTAAAGGTGCGCGTTGCAGAGGTGTTTGTTGCCACTGTGCCAAATGGGAAGCGGAATTGCTGCGGTGTGCTGTTGATAATCGTTGGTGTGAGCGGACGCAGCACTGATGTTACATCAATCGAAGCAGGAACCGCCGCACGGCTACCGAGCCGCGCAATGCTCTCTGCCGCTTCATTGCTGAAGAGGCGCATATCAACCATTTTTTCTTCAGGGAATTTCGGTGCATACACCAGCGTCAGCGTTTGCTGCGTGGCGGGCTGCACCGTGAAGGGGAATTGCGTAAGGAAATAGAAATCATTCGAGGTAACAGCCGCATTCGTTGCCAGCGTGAAGGTGCCGCGTGTTACGGTTACGGGTGTTGTGCCGAAGTTCCGCAGCGAGTATTGGCGAATAATGCGCGATGTGCCTGTTGTGACGAATACTTCTGGTGGCAAGGGCGCAGTAGAGCCAAGTGGTGGGAAAGGGGATGTCGGCGACGGCAAGCGGTCAATACGGGAGAAATTCCCTGAACCGCCCGTCAAATCGACACCTTGCTCTTGCACCACACGCAGCACAAAATTTGGTGCAATGCCACTGCCCAAAAGCGGCAACAATGCTTGTACGCCGTCGTGAACAATGCGCAAATTCGCCAGAAGCGGGGAAGTTGTCAGCAGCGACGAAAGATTATCTCTTGTGGTTGGCGAATAGCGCACTTGCAGGACGCGGGTG
Source organism: Candidatus Kapaibacterium sp. (assembly GCA_004292595.1). GTDB lineage: Bacteria > Bacteroidota > Ignavibacteria > Kapaibacteriales > UBA4661 > PH2015. The sequence continues at coordinate 6,653 of RDXM01000112.1, forward strand.
CTGTTTGGTGGAAGAACAAGCGGCAGCGTGGGCGCGTCCACAATCGTAAAGTCATTCTCGGTAATGTTTGCTGCGGTAGAAACTCTCAGCTCGGTAATCGTCATCGGATTCGGGCTGTAATTTGCGAAGGTGACGGGCAAAGTACGCACCGTGCCGACGGTGACAGCACCAAACTCCACACCACGCGCAATCGTGGGCAGCGTTCCCAAGTAGCCGCCCGTGCGGGCGGTCGCGTTGATCTGCGTGCTGCGTGTGAAGGCGGTAACGCGCGGTGCGGAAAGTGCGGCAAAGTCGCCTGGCGTGTAGGTGTAAAGGTAGCCATTCGGAACAGTCAGCGTGAAGGAATTCAAGCGAGCAAAGTCGGTTGCGTCTGTGCCGAGAACGCTTGTTGTCCAGTTGTTGTTGTCGGCGGTGGTAATGCGGCGGATGTTGAAATCGCTTGGGGCAGCACCGCGCAGACCGACTTGCGTGGGCAAGGAGAAGGTTGCGCCGCGTGTGAAATCCATGCGTCCGTAGTGGAATTCAATGCGGTTCGAGGTTTCGTAGAGCTTGATTTGGAAATTAAAGTTTGCGTCTACCGCAGGTGCGTAGGGACTATCCACAAAGGAAGCATTTTTCCATTGCACGATAAAGACGCGATTGGGCGCAGTTCCTTGTGTTTCGTGGACAATAGAGCCGTTTGCTGGCATAAAAATATCATGCCCAAATGCCGAAACAACGCCTTCTGCTACCAATGTCGGATGTCCAATAGGAAACGCGACGAAATCCGTTTCGCCAATAGATGTTCCCTGCTGACCGAAAGAAATCCAGCCATTGGTGATGACTTTCGTTGTGGTATACGTTTTTGTGCCAAATTGGAATGGGAAACCTATTTCCACATCGGACTCTTCATCGTCCAGACCAGCACCTAAGCGGGTAAAGCGAGAGTTTGATGTGGTAATTTCATTATACGCCGCTTCCCGCGCCGAGAAGGTATAGCCGTTGGCAATGGGAGTGCCGCCGCCCGTTGATTGCCCGTTGGAAATCGCCATGACGTTGAAGTTTGCTGTGCGGCTGCCTGTCGCGCCTGTTGTGGGCGTAAAGCGGATTTGGCGGGTGATGGATTCGCCTGCACCAAGCGTTAATGCCTCCAGACCGCCAATCAAGCTAAACTCGCCAGCATTCGCGCCCGTAAAGGTTGCACCCGTAACCGCAGAAACTCCCAATGCTTGATTACCAGTGTTCGTGATGCGCACCGAAGCGTTTGTTGCAATGGGAGCAGTAGGGAAATTCACGACGGGAGAAACGACCAAGCCAGGCTGTGCGCTTCCTGCTCGGAGGCGGAACGGAATCGAAATACGTTCGTAATTGATGTACGCACCGTTATTAGAGCGCACTACTGCGGCAAACTCTGCCACATCCACGCCCGTTGCCGTCAATGCGCCAGCTTGCAACTGCACTTGAAACTCGACTTCTTTTTGCTGATTCGTGTTCAGTGCGCCCAGTTGCTGCGTGGGTTGCAGAGCAATAATAAGCGGGTCGAGCGGCACAAGCGTTACGCTGACGTTGTTCGCATTGGAAAGAATATTTTTGAAGGACAGCACGAGACGTTTTGGCTCCATATCAGAAATTACGCCGTTGTCTGTGCCGATTGCGTCATCGTCTAGCACAATGCCTGGCGTGAGGTCGCCAGAAGCAGCGTTCAAGGTGCGGTTCGTGTTCAAAGCGCGGTACATATTGATGCGCCCGAAGAAGTTGAAGGGACGCTCTGCCGCGCCTGGTTGCAAGACGTTATCGGAGGTTGCGCGGATTTGCTGTGCCACTTGGCGCGGTGTCCAATCGGGATGCAACGCAATGACCAAGCCCGCCAAACCTGCCGTCATGGGCGATGCCATTGATGTTCCGCCAATAGTACCGTACTTTTCTTCGCTGAAGGTCGAGAAAATATCGTCGCCGGGCGCGAAGACGGTTGTTTTAATGCCAAAGTTAGAGAAACTTGCGGGAAGGTCGCTTGGGTCGGACGCACCGACGGACAAGATATTCCCATAGCTTGCAGGGAAATAGTCGTCGTCCATAAGCGTTGCTGCATTGCCCGCCGCCGCAACCACGAGCGTTCCCATGTTGGTGGCAGTATTGACCATATCTTGCAGGGTTTGGCTGTAAAAACTCAGTCCGCCCCAGCTACAATTCACCACTTTTGCTCGCATTTGCGCAGCATACACAATGCCTTCGTAACCGCGAAAGACGCTGCTCGGAGAATTTTGGTCGTCAATGCTGTGCTTCAAAGCAAGAATGCGGCAGTTGAAGCCAGAACCCGCGCCGCCTTTGTCGTTGTCGGTTGCTGCTGCTGCAATACCCGCTACGTGAACGCCGTGATTCATACCTTCAAATGCACCGCCATCGCTCGAAATGCCGCGTCGTGGGCGAGGTGTGGGGTCGTTATCGGTGCGGTACAGGCCTGCACCTGCTTCGATAGACGTTGTGTTGCCGCCGAAGTCCCAACCGCGAAAGTCATCTACTTTACCGTTTGCGTCGTCGTCCACGTTGTTGGTGCGTCTGTCGCGTCCCATCGCATCGGTGCCCGTTTCGCCTGGATTGAACCAAATTTTATCTTTCAAATCTTCGTGAAATAAATCCACACCACTATCGCAAATAGCAATCACGACGTTTGTATCGCCGCGTGTGATTGCCCAAGCTCGCTCGGCTTCGATGAGTCGCCATTGGTATTGCTGCGAATACAAGGGGTCGCGTGGGCGTACACGGTCGGTTTGCAAGAGTTGGTGAATAGGAATCGGCTCGGCGTATTCGATTTCGGGATTGCGCGAAAGCTCTTCACAAGCGCGGAGTACGTCCATTCCCGCTTGGAACTGCACTTCGTAAATACGTCCCATACCGAAGTCGTCGGAAGCCGCTAAACTGCCGCTATTGTGCCATGGAGACACAGGCTTGATAGCTTTCACATTGATACCATCCAAACTGCCCATAATGCCAGACGATTGAAAACTGCGTGAGCCTTTGCCCAACACAAAGCGTTCGCGGGTTTTTATGTAGATTGCGCCTGTTTCGTACTCGCCGCTTTTCCACGCATGGCGACGGACGCTCTTTGCGAGGCTGTACATTCCCGTGCCACGGGGCTTGCCAGGCAAGAGAAGACGAGCATTGGTGCCGCTAAGAGATTCCTTCAAAGATTCCTGCAATTTTGCTTGCGAAGATTCTTTGAACAATGCTTTGTGCGACGGAGAAGGTATTTTTGGGCTTTGGGCTTGTGCAGTTGTCGCTGGAGCAAGGAAACATCCTATGCCCAGCGCGATGCTGCCGACAACGCCCAATACCAAATGCTTACCACGCGAAAAACGCCCCGAAGCAGCATTATGGCTGGCTTGCACGGTGTTCTCGGTGAATAGTCGAGAGTGATTCATGAAAAATCCTTTGAAGAGAAAGAAAAAAGAGTGAAAAATGTGAATGTGGTTTGCAAATGTACGTGAGGAAGCGGGAGATACCCCATGCAAGAGCGTGAGAGAAGGAGAATCAATACTGTGCAAAAAAATAGAACAGGAAACTAGGGAATTTTTTGGTGAAAATCAATGGCAGCAGAGCATGAAGTGAGGGAATTAACAAAAAAAGTTTACGCAGTCTGCGTTTGCAGTGTAAATTTGCGGGTACAACCAAACTCAAAACAATTATTCCCCAAAAATATCAGGACAAAAATACTATGAAACACGTTCTTCTTCTTTTTGTCTTTTTTGTAATAATCATCCTCTCGTTGCCGCATCAAACCATGCTTCGCGCACAGGTACAGCCAACGATTGAGTATAATCTGCAAACGCTTATCGCCGAAGCAGCTAAAGGCTACGTGCAGCCGCTCGCAGCAGGTTTTACGATGAATATGAACGGTGGCTGGTTTCACGAAGCACCGCCCGCTCGCCGCTTTGGTTTTATGCTGGAAGTGGGCGCGGTCGGCATGGCAGCCTTTGTGCCGCTTGACCAAACCTTTAGCCGCACCTCAACGTATCGTCTCACGCCAGACCAAGCACGACAAACAGCCTCAATGGTGCGCGAATACACGACGCTGCCCGCAAATGCGCAGAACGACATCATCCGTGCGGTCTCGCAGCGTGATTTCACCGTGCAGATTGCTGGTCCGACTGCTATTGGCAGCAACACCGAAAACGTCCGTATCGCACTCTCGGCAAGCGAGCAAGCACGTACCTTTTCGACCAATGTGAACGGACGCGCTGTCAATATCGTTTTGCCCGACAACCAATCCTACGCGCTCGACATCAAGGGTTTGCTGAATCCACGTGATTATTTTTTGAATGCCGTGCCGCTTGTCGCGCCGCAACTCACGATTGGCACATTCATGGGAACGCGAGGCGTGGTGCGCTTTGTACCGAATGTGGCGGATTGGGTTGGCTTAGGAAAATTAGGCAGAGTAAGTATGTTTGGCTGGGGGATTCAGCATAATCCGCTCACGTGGTTTTTTGCGGATTCTACGGCGTTGCCACTCAATGTGAGCCTAAATTTTTACAATCAATCCTATCGCCTCACCGATGCCGTGCAAGCGGCTGGGATTGCCTACGGCGCGACTGCAAGCTGGCGGTTTGGCGGTTCAGCCTTTGCCTTTACGCCCTACGCAGGTTTTCTCATGGAATCAACAACGCTCATAGTGGATTACAAATATCAGCCGCGCTCGGCGACGGGGCAAGTGGTAAACGACATCAATGGTCAGCCGCTCCAAGCAGTGCCGATTCGCTTCGATATTCCCAGCGAAAACGTCTCGCGGATTGTTCTCGGCGCAAGTATTCATCTGCTTGTGGCGGATATTGGCGCGGAAGTAAATTTGGGCAATCGCTACACAACAGTGAACGCCCACGCTTTTGTGCGCCTTGGGAATGATGCGCCGAAAGACTAAGCACGACTTTGGCACACGATAAAAACTGTGAATAGTAGGTAGTATCAGGCTTCAGTGGCACAGACATTCCTGTCTGTGTATTACCGCCTGAAACCTGCACCAACACTCACAGACAAGAATGTCTGTGCCACTATTGCAAGAGTTTTGTCGTGTACTCAAAAGCACAACAAAACTACACACAACCTTTATTTCTCCTTCTCATGCTTACAAAGCGCATCATTCCTTGTCTCGACGTAAAAGATGGCATGACCGTCAAAGGCATTAACTTCGAGGGCTTGCGCCCTGCTGGCGACGCAGTAGAATTAGCAGAGCGATACGCCCTGCAAGGCGCAGACGAATTGGTGTTTCTCGACATTGCCGCAACGCTGGAAGAGCGCAATACCTTTACCGACATGGTGCGGTCATGCGCAAAAGTGCTGAATATTCCCTTTACGGTCGGTGGTGGGATTCGCGCGGTGGAGGATGTTTCGAGGCTCTTGAATGCAGGTGCGGATAAGGCTTCGGTCAATTCTGCGGCGGTGAAAAATCCACAACTTATTTCGGATTTGGCGAATGAATTTGGCAGCCAATGCGTTGTCGTGGCAATAGATGTGAAACAGCTTGCGCCGAGTGCGCCTTGGCACGTGGTCATCAATGCTGGTAAACAGCCCACCGAATGGGAAGCAGTCGCTTGGGCGAAAGAAGTAGAGCGGCTCGGCGCAGGGGAAATTTTGCTGACATCAATGAATAACGACGGCACAAAAGCGGGGTTTGCGTTGGACATAACCCGCTCCATTGCTCGCTCGGTGGGTATTCCCGTTATCGCTTCTGGCGGCGCGGGAACAAAACAGCATTTTGCTGACGTGCTGCACACAACCGACGATGGCGGCTGGGCAGATGCGGCACTGGCAGCAAGCCTCTTTCACTTCGGGGAATTATCGGTGCCAGAACTGAAGCAGTTTCTTCATGCCGAAGGGCTTGCGATGCGCTTGTAATCTCTTGCTGCTTGAGAATTTACTACCAACATCTTTTCATATTTTTGCACCCAACTATTATAGCTATGGCACGACAAACAATACAACTGATAGGCTTTCCCATGAGCTTGGGAGCCGGTAAACGCGGTATGGACACGGCTACTTCGGCACTTCGCATTGCGGGATTGCGCAAGCGCTTGGAAGCACTGGGCTACACCGTGCAAGATTCGGGCGATATTTTGATAACCTCGCAAGAAGTTCAAGATGTCGGCAACCCGCGTCTGCGCTACTTGGATGAGATTTTGCGCGTGTCGTCGAAAGAAGCCGCAATGGTACAAGCCGTCTTAGATGTGGGTGATTTTCCGCTTATCATGGGCGGCGACCATTCGATGAGTCTTGGAACGCTGGCAGGTGTGAGCTTGCATTGCAAGGAGCAGGGGAAAAAGCTCGGTGTTGTTTGGGTGGATGCGCATCCCGACATGAACACCGACGAAAGCTCGCCGTCGGGCAATATTCACGGAATGCCGCTTGCTGCCTCAATGGGCATTGGAGCGAACGCCTTGACCACGATTGGCGGCGATTTTACGAAAGTTGAGCCAGAAAATGTGATTATTGTTGGGGCGCGGGATATTGACAAAGGCGAGGCAGAACTTATCAGACAGCTGAACATCACGACCTATACCATGTACGATATTGACAAAAATGGCATGGTGCGTATCACTGAGCAAATTATTTCGGCAATGAAAGAGCGAGGAATCACGCACCTTCACGTAAGTTTTGATGTGGACAGCGCAGACCCAAGCATCGCGCCCGGCGTGGGAACGCCCGTACCAGGCGGACTTTCCTACCGCGAAGCACATTTCCTCATGGAAGGCTTGGCGGAAAGCGGTATGGTTGCTTCGATGGACGTTGCGGAGGTGAATCCGATTTTGGATGAGCGCAATCGCACCGCAGAATTTGCCGCAGACATCGTGTGTTCGTGCATGGGCAAGCGGATTATGTAGTCTGGCGCATTTACCATGTTGTCGAACATTCTCTTTCACATTATTTCAGGTGTTATGCTCTATCGTTTTTGTTTCCTTTTCGTTGTTCTTTGCATTAGTACGATGCTTCTTCACGCCCAACAGCGCATTCGTGTTGCTGTTGCGGGTGATTTTATGTGCCACGACACGCAAATCGCTGCGGCGTTGCAAGAAGCATCCAAAGGAAAAGAAACCTACGATTTTACAAGCTGCTACGACCACATCAGCCCGCTCATTCAAAAAGCAGATTTTGCTTTTGGAAACCTTGAAACCGTGCTGGCGGGCAAGCGCGAACGCTACACGGGCTATCCGATGTTCAATTCGCCCGATGCCTACGCCGTTGCGCTGAAAAATGCTGGGTTCGACGCGCTCACCACCGCGAATAACCACTCGTACGACCGCCGCTACGTCGGTATTCAGCGTACACTGAAGGTGTTGGATAGTTTAGGCATACCACACACCGGCACGACCGAATCCAAGCAAGAACGCTCAAAGCCGCTTGTGGTCAATGTTGCGGGGATTCGCTTGGGAATTATTGCCTTTACCTACAATTTGAACGACGGTCCGCCGCCCCAGCAGTATCGAACAACGGTGAATATCATTGACACAGCACTTATTCGCGCCGATATAGCATTTCTGCGCTCTCTGCCCGCGCAGGAGCGTCCCGACATCATTCTTGCGTCGGTGCATTGGGGTAGCGAATACGAGTTGCAGCCTCGCGCCGACCAACGCGCTTTTGCGGACTGGCTCGTGCGGGCGGGCGCGAATGCACTCTTGGGAGCGCATCCACACGTGGTGCAAACGGTGGAAAAGCAAGATTTTGTGCAGGTTTTGGATGGCAAGCTCGATACGATTGCGTACCCAGTTGTCTATTCAATGGGGAATTTTATTTCTGCACAGCGCACCAAACCTCGTGATGCGGGTTCGTTGGTGTGGTTGGATATTGCAAAAGATAGTGTGAGCGGGCGAGCAAAAATTATTGGGCAAGGATTTACGCCGACCTACGTTTGGCGACCGCGCACAAGCACAGGAAAACTAGGCTATAAGGTACTGAGTGTGCCGCAGGCATTGAAAGAATTAGAGGTAAATCCGAGCGCGTATCCAGCCGATGTGGCGAAGCGTTTGCAGGAAGTTCAGCGTGATATTACCAAACAATTCTCTACGCCAACGAATGCTTTTCGCTTGATAGAATGAGTGCTTTATTCAACATAGCCAATGTACAACAAGGCTTCATCTTGAAATTCATTATCGCGCCCGACGTAATTGAGTTCGCGGGTTTCCGAGCGTGGCAGACCGAATGCGCTTGAAAGCTGGTCGGGCGTGGAAAAAAACTGCGTGTGATAATTTTCTGCATATAAACGATATTCCTGACGCGGCACCACCACGACAATACGCATCCGCGCAACCCGCTTCAATTCTTGCACCGTCGTCTGAAGGTCGCGCACGTGTTCCAGCGTGTGGCAGCAAGTAATAGCATCAAACGATTTGTCTGGAAAGGGCAGTGCTTCGGCAAAACCTTGTTTCCACGTAATATCGTGCTTGATTGTCTGTTCGCCCTGCACAGCCAGTGTTTGTGCGCGATGTGCGGCTTTGCGCAGTGCCTCCGAGCTTACATCCACACACGTAACGCGGAATCCTGCTTGCGCCATTGCGATTGCCAGACTTCCAGCACCGCAACCTACCTCCAACACTGATTGTACGTGAGCATTTTGTACGTGAGCATTTTTTTTAGCATCTTGTTCTGTAGAGTCGTGGTGTGGTGCGCCTCCCAAGGCAGTGATAATCATTGCGGCATCGGTTTCGTCGGTGCAGTTATTGTGGTGGTGTTGCCAGACGGCATCGTAGGCAGCGATCCAATCGGCATCGGGCATGGTGCGAAATTTTTTGCGCCAATCAACATCGAACCACGTGCCATACTTGCGCTCAATCGTCCGTCGTGCAAATAAGCCCTGATTGACGCGGCTCAGAGCATTGCGCACCGAGCGCGGCAGAAGCTGCTTGAAGCGAATGTACGCGGCACGGAGCATATGCGCAGAGGTTTGAGGTTCAGAAGAACAACAGATTGTTATTTTATCACCTTATTTTATGACCACATTTGGCAGAATACCGCGAATGCGCGTCAGTTCAATTTCTGAAATAAGATTTCCCGAAAGGCGTAATTCTTTCAGCTTTACCAATTTTTCAATACCGATAGGAAGCGTGGTAAGATTATTTCCGCTCAAATCCAGAATGAGCAAATTGGTCAATTTCCCGATTTCTGGCGGTAAGGTTTCAATTTGGTTATTGTCCAAATATAACTCACGCACATTTTTCAGCCAACCAATGCTCGGCGGAATGTAGGTAAGGTAATTACGGCTTAAATACAGAACATTCAAGCCGACCATATTGCCAATAAGTGCGGGAATATCTTCTAATTCATTATCGCTCACATCGAAAGCCCGCATATTGACAAGCTGACCGATAGTATTGGGGAGCTTTGTCATGCGATTACGTCGCACATAGAGTACTTGCAAGTTTTTCAAATTCCCAATGCTCGCTGGCAAGCCACGCAGATTGTTTCTGTTCACATATAATTCTTGCAAGTTATACAGCTCGCTAATATTCGCAGGAATCTCTGTAAGTCGTTGAATTTCTAAGTCTATGCGGTAAACTTGGTCGCGCTCGGTGAGAGCTTTTTCTATGGATTTATAGAAGGGAAGAGCCGCCAATTTTGCCGAATCCATAAGCGGTGCCGCACCCTGCGAGTGAGATTGCGAAAGGTTGTTTGTGAGATCCTGCCCTGAGGGCTTTTTTTGCGTTTGTGCTTGCAAAAGCGTATTGCTCACAAGGGAAACACCGACGAGCGCGATGGCGACAAGTCTCGTAGAAACTTGGAATGGCGAGTATTGAACGAAATTCATAAAACAAACATGAATAAGCTGAAGTGTTCATGGAAATTATTTTCAACAAAGCTATTTTCAATAAAGCAATATACGCTTTAGAGCAGGTTTTTACGAAATAGTTTATTTCTTTGTCATCGCAATATTATCGTTTGTGTCATTTGATGCCTCGGCGACTGCATCGTCTGGCTTTCCGCCAATGGCAAACCAATCAATATTGCGCGTAATGTACATCACCAAGCCCAGTATCACAAACAGCCCACAGCTGCCCAAGAGCAGCGCGTAGTCTTGCAGTTGGAGAATGATAAACAAAAATCCGTAGAGAATCGTGAGAATGCCGAAGATAATGCCCGTTGCCGTCCAATTCGACAACACACTGCGCGTATAGCCCGTGATGAGAACAATAATTGCTGCGCTGGAGACAATGTAGGCGCGGTTAAAGTTAAATTGCTCCGAGAAGGAGAGCAGCAGCGTGTAGAAAATCACCAACCCAAGCCCAATAAGCACGTACTGAATGGGATGAATCACGCGCCGCGTCAGGATTTCTGCCATGAAAAAAGCAAGGAACGTGAGCGCCAGAAACATAATTGCATACTTCGCCGTGCGCATAGTTTTTTGGTATTCGTCAATGGCAAGTTTCAATTTCACACCAAAGGCGGATTCTTTTACGCCGTACGCATTCCCTGTCCACGATTGCGGGTAATTACGATTTAAGTGCAAAATTTTCCAGTAGGCGGTAAATTTTTGTCCCGTAACCTCGCGCTTCTCTGGCAAATACGCACCCGCAAAACTAGGATTGCCCCAGTTCGATTCTATCTGCACACTGCTTTCGCGTCCGACGGGGATAAAGAGAAGTTCACTCGAACCGTTCAAGTCCAGCACGAGGCTGAAGGTTGTTTTGTCAAGCTCTTTCAAGGGAGCTTTGATGCTGATACCCTGCTCTAAAACGAGGTTGGTATTCAGTCCTGGGTCGGCAAGATATTCTGCGTCATTGAAGCGAATTTTTACTACGTCCTTAATACCTTTCAAATCAGAAATACCGAGCGAAATATTGGCATCTTGCCACAAAATATTATCGGGGTCAATGTTTGATTCGCGCACCGCATTGAGCAAAAATGAGCCTTCGATAGAAATACGCGAACGATAGAGAATCACCTCGTAAATACCGCGATACCGCACCTCAGGCGCGAGCGTTGTTTGTATGCGGAGGTGTTCGGGTAAAATGTGCAGGTATTCGGTAATTTCATTCACTTCGGTTTTTGTTGCTCCCTTATCATCGGTGAGCTGCTGACGGACAAATGTTTTGTATGGAATGGAAATAATCGGTCCGGTAATCGTCTGCGCACCGCCCCATTTCTCGCTTACCTCGCGTGTTGCTTCGTCGCGGCGCATTTGGCGTTCTTCAATCAATCGTTCAACAAACGAAACGGGAACGAGCATTACCAGTGTCAGAAAGGCAATAATCAGCATCCGTAAGCCAGTTGAATTTTTGAAGAAGCTCGTAATCATGCGGTTTTCCTGTGAGTAAGAGAAGAAGGAATGTGTGAACTTAAAATAATGCCTGCCGTTGCTTCTGGCAATGCTGCACCAATACACGGCGTGAGAATATGCCCCACACGAGCGCAATAGCTATTCATGCGTTCATCTAAGCGCGAAGCAAAGCGGCGAAACGGGTTCAAGCGGCGTAGTGCGGTTGGTTGTTCGGTATGAGTTGCACGGTCATCGGCAAAATACGCAGAAATTTCATCTAATGCAGCTTTTGTGAGGTCGGCACCAAAAAAATATGCTGTTTCGATGCGGGCTTGGACGGCTTCCTCTGCATCCTGAAGCGCGTCAAAGCAGAGCTTGCCGAGTCCAGTGCGTTCGAGGGACTGTTTTTCTTCGTCGTAGCCGATTTCGGCGGCTTCGTGCAGAACTTCCGAGAGTTCGCTCTCCAAACACAGCGTCATCGTGTGCAAAAGCACAGAACTGCGCACAATACTCACATCGACAAAGCCGCGCTGCAAGCCCAAAAGTGCGACAATACCACGCTCTTCGGGGTAATTGTAGCGCAGAGCATCATGCGCAGCCGTTTGTGCCACGCTCAAACGCTGCAAATCTGCTCGCAAGAGGTGTGAAATTTGGTCAGCAACGCTGGTAATCGTGGTCGAAAGCATCACGGACATTGCCATAAAGGGATTGGCGGCAAAGCCATAGAGCGGATAAATTGTCGCAAGAAACTGCCCTGCATCGTGAGCGGGCAGATGCACACTTGCTTCCAAACGCACCAAACGCCGCAGTTCGTCGGTGGTAAGTGTGTTGGAGTACGGAATTTGGTGGGTGAGAGCGTTTTCCATTGTGGTCGAAACAACGCATTGTCGCACACTTCCAGCAAGCGGCGAGAGCATTTCTACTAATTCCTGAAATCCTACCGAACGCATAATTTCTTCCAGAGGGCGCGTAAAATCAAGCGGGTGTGCTGTTGCGTCCAGATGGCGCACAACGTACGAATCTACCTCTTCGGTAGAACCTTCCACGATAGCGCAATAGCTACGGTAGGAATCGAAATAAACGGAGGCGACAGATGAAGTCATAATGCGGGTACTCATCAATAAAACAGTGCAAAGCCGTGAAAAATCATGCGAGAATGGCACTTCTGAGGGAAATTTTTTGGTCAGTATTTCCTCATTTTCGCCATGTACGAATCACGCAGCAAAAATGCTGCCAATTTTCTTCCTGTTTCTTCTTGTCAAAAAGAACGTTGTGCAAAGCGCACAAAATCATGCTTCTACGCATTCCAATGCTGCCTATCAAGACTGCGATACTGAATTGCTTCCGCCACGTGCTGCGGTAAAATCGTATCGCGGTCGGCGAGGTCGGCAATGGTGCGGGCGACTTTCAAAATGCGGTCGAAGGCGCGAGCAGAGAAGCCCATCGTGGTCATGGCGCGTTTCATAAGCTGCTCGCCGTCTGCATCCAGAACGCAGAATTTACGAATATCTTGCGAACTCATATCCGCATTTTTGAACACGCCTTTGCGCTTGGCAAACCGCCGTTTTTGCACCTCACGCGCTCGTACAACCCGCTCACGGACTTGCGTGGAGCTTTCGCCTTGTTTCGTGGAAGCAAGCTCGTCGTATTTCACAGGAATCACGTCCACGTGAATATCTATGCGGTCTAAGAGCGGCCCAGAGACTTTCGCCATGTAGCGTTGAATTTGCTGCGGAGTGCATGAACACTCGTGGTGCGGGTTGCCGAAGTTCCCGCAGGGGCAAGGATTCATCGAGCAAATCATCATAAAATTCGCGGGATAATTGACCGTCATTTTCGTCCGCGAGATAGTGATATTGCGGTCTTCAAGCGGTTGGCGCAAGACTTCCAGCACATTGCGGGCAAATTCGGGCAGTTCATCCAAAAACAACACGCCGTGATGCGCGAGCGAAATCTCGCCCGGACGCACCACGCCCATTCCCCCGCCGACCAGCGCGGCATCCGATATGGTGTGATGCGGTGCGCGAAAAGGACGCGCCGTGAGAAGAGCTTCATTACTGCGGAGCAGCCCAACGACGGAATGAATTTTCGTAGTCTCAAGAGCTTCATCCAATGTAAGTGGTGGCAAAATAGTCGCCAAGCGTTTGGCAATCATGGTTTTGCCGCTTCCGGGCGCACCAATCATAATCGCATTGTGTCCGCCAGCCGCCGAGACTTCCAGCGCACGTTTGACGTTTTCCTGCCCTTTTACGTCGTTCCAATCAATGCTGTACGACTCAGCGCGGTCGAAAAGGCTCATTGGGTCAATGGAGCGAGGTGTGATGCGGTTTTCTGCCGAAAGGAAATCAACGGTTTGGCGCAATGTTTCGACGGGAATAATCTCCACCCCGCTCACCACCGCCGCTTCGTCGGCGTTCTGCGACGGCAACATAACCCGCACAAAACCTTGATTCTTTGCCTCAATCGCAATCGGCAACGCGCCGCGAATGGGACGCAGTGTGCCGTCTAGGGCAAGTTCGCCTAAAATCAAGGTTTTATCAAGCTCGTCGGCAAGTGTGGTTGCGGGAATAAGCCCACACGCCCGCAAAATACCAATGGCTATCGGCAAATCGAACGCGCTGCCTTCCTTGCGAATGTCTGCTGGCGCGAGATTGACGGTAATTTTCTTATTCGGAAAAAGAAACTTCGAGTTTTTAATTGCCGCCGAAACCCGCTCCCGTGCTTCTTTCACGGCAGAATCTGGCAAACCCACGACCACAAAAGCGGGCAGTGCATTTTCCAAGTGCGTTTCGATTTCCACCAAAAACGCACCAACGCCAAAGGTTGAAGCAGAGCGCAAGCGAGAGAACATATTGTGTTGAGGGAATTGGGTGAGAAAATTGGATTTATTCGTAGCTTGTCAGGTCTCAGCAATGAAGAGGGGACGCAGATGAAGATGATTGAATTGATTAAAGATGATTAAACATGATTAAACATGATAAAGTAAATGTGCTTACACCTTTGATGTTTCCTACTCTGTTCATCATCTTCATCCATTCAATCATCTTCATCTGCGTCCAAAAAAATCATGACCTAACCAGTCACATTTATCATTTATTCCTTGTCAAAATTCACCCGCAAGTTTTTTGCTGCCATGCGCACGGTCTCGTGCAAACGTTTCAAGCGGGTTTCGGGGCGTTTTGCGTTCAGAATCCATTCCAAAATGCCGCGCTTGGAAGAACGCGAGAAAGTGTTCCAATGCCGCGCCGCATCTGGGTTTTCATCGAAGAGGGCTTGCAAATCTTCTGGCACGGTAAGGTTTTCCACGTCGTTGAGCGCGTCCCATTTGCCGCTTGCTTTGGCAATGTCTATCATGCGTTGCCCTGCTTCGTGCATCAAACCTTGCTCTACGAGGCGTTGCACACGCTCTTTGTTGAGGCGCGACCAGTTGCTGGATTTCTTGCGCGGCGTGAAAAGCTGCTGGTAGCTGGCTTCGTCCAGTGTGCGGACGACGCTATCAATCCACCCAAAGCACAATGCTTCTTCAACGGCATCATCGTAGGAAACACGCGGCTTCCCACTCTCTTTCTTTCCGCTCTCTTTTTTGAAATAGACGAGCCAAATTCCCTGTTTTTCCGTGTGGAACTGCTCCAGCCAAAGCCGCCATTCTGCGCGGCTTGCGGGGGCAAATTGCTCGTAGTCGCTACCTGCTTGCTTTGGCATTATTTTTGAACGATGAAATTTGAGGAATGAGGGCTGAAATGCAAGGGTGGCGTGAAGCTCTCGCTTCTTGACGCAAAGCTGTCAGCGAGGGTTTCACTTTATTTTGCTCACTCTCTTCCACTAAAATTACAGTAATTCATCGTAAAATCGTCGTAAAATCGTGGTATTTTTCTCAACATTTGCGCGGAAACTTTTTTTGTGCGGAGTTTTTTTTTATTTTGTCGCACTCTAAACCGTTGGCAACACATTTGGCAGCATTGTCCGCTCTGTTCTTGGTGGTGCCGTCCAAATCCACTTTTCTTGTGATTTTTACTTTCTTCATTTTCAAAGGGCTGAATCGTATGACTTCCCGTGTTCTTCGTGTCCTTACGGTGCTATGCGCATTTGTAGCAATAAGTACCAGCACCACACTCACCCCGTCCCTCTTGGCGCAAACCGATACCAGCACAGCATCGCGCATCAACTTCGACGACCTCACCGCCGATGCCGATAAACCCTTGTTTCTCCGCTATGGTATTTTTGGTGGGCATAACTGGAACTGGCACGATGCTAATTTTACTGACTTTCAGCCTTTTCCATCGTGCTGCGGAACATTTTACGGCTTTTCAGAAGCAAATTTGCGCTGGTACGCGGGAGCATTGTTTGAAACGCCTTTTCAAATGCCACAAATCCAGAATCGCTTAGGTTTTGCGATGCGCCTCAGCTATACAGATTACGGTGTTCGCCTTTCAAAGACAGAACAACTTTTGGCAATTACTCGTGCGAACCGCGCCGAAGAAGTACCTATTGAATTCAGCAAAAATATCACTCTTCAAGCTATTGCGTTAGAGCCAATGCTGACGTATCGCCCATTGGATGCGCTCTCCATCTATCTTGGCATTCGAGCAAATTATTACTTCAATGCGCGATTCTCTTCGATTGAACGTTTGGCAACAGATACCGTGAACTTCCTCTTGCCAAGTGGCCGTGTTTCCAGCACACGCAATCCCATTGATACAACTATCCCATCGTTAAATCCTCTGAACCTCGCAGCAGTAGCGGGTTTGAGCTATGAAATTCCGTTGGATGCAAATGGTAAATGGATGATTGCACCAGAAGCATTTTTTATGTTTGGCGCACTGCCGCTTGGAGCGTTGTCAAGCCCAACCAGCAGCCCGCTTGTGCGCCGTGTGCAGCTTTCTCCACGAGAAGGAGATAAAACAGAAGGTCCTGGAACATGGACATTCAACAACCTCCGCGCAGGTCTCTCGCTTCGTTATTCGCCGTATCGCACCATCCGCCCAGAGCTTACACCTGCCTTGCAGGAAACGATTAAGCAAATCAAAAAGCTGGACAGCGCGATTACGGTGGAACGCCAGCAAAATGCAAAACGTTTGCAGCAGGTGGATTCTATCAACAAAGCAATCACCGCGAAAGTGGCGGAATTGAAAAAAGTCGGTATTAGCGTCAGCATCACGAAAGTGGTGGGTGTGGATGCCGACGGGCGCGAAATTCCGAACCCGAAACTCGTGGTGGAACAGTTCCGCAAGTCGCTTACGCAGCCGATATTGCCGACGGTCTTTTTTGAAGAAAATTCCTTTACCTTGCCGACGCGCTATCGCCGCTTGAAAGCTGCCGACCGAGGCTCCTTCAAGCTCGCCGAACTCGGTGGCAAAGGGAATTTGGATGTGTATCGTCAAATTTTGAATGTCATTGGTAAGCGTATGGAAGAGAACCCAGCAGCCGTGCTGTTTCTGACGGGCTGCAATGCCAACGTCGGACCAGAAGCGGGCAATCAAAAACTCTCGGAACAACGCGCTCAAACTATCAGTGATTATCTGCAAGATGTCTGGAAAATTCCCGCAAAGCGTATGATTATCCAAAAGCGCGATTTGCCAGAAAACCCCGCGAGTAGTGCTGATGCAAACGGTGCAGCCGAAAATCGCCGCGTGGATTTGTCCTCGAATTTACCAGAAATTTTCGCGCCCGTTGTGAGCGACCAAGTAGCGCGTATTCCGAATCCGCCGACACTGCGTTTTGGTATTGAAATCAATGCTGGTGCGGGCTTGAAGCAATGGAACTTGGAAGCAACGCAGTTCAATGATGACGAATCGGTTACCTTGCGGGAGTTCAGTGGTACGGGCAAATACGACCCGCAAATTGACTGGAAACTCGACCAAGAGCCAGCAACTGTGCCGCCTTCAGGACAAGACATGACCGTGCAGCTTACCATGACGGACATCAACAACAAAAACGCCGACGCGCCGCTTGTTTCCGTGCCAGTGGAGCAGATTAACGTGCAGAAAAAAGAACTGGATGCAAAAGGCGATAAGCGCATTGATGTGTACGACATTTTAGGCTTTGCAGGCGGCATGAATCCGAGCTTGGATGAAATCAATACGAAAACATTGAACGACCTCAAAGCAAAGCTCAAACCAGACGCAAGTATCTTTATTAGCGCCTACACCGATAATACAGGCGATGCCGCACAAAACAAAGACCTCGCTAAAAAACGCGCTGATTTCGTTGCGAAAACGCTTGGTGTGTCGAATGCAAAAATCACGGCTGTTGGTCCGACGACGTTGCACGAAAATCAATCGCCCGACGGCAGAATGTACAATCGTCTTGTGCGCGTAGAAGTACAAACACCGATAAGCGGGAAGTAAAATCTCTCTTGGGGAATGCCCCAAAATTACATTGATAAACTAAAGGCACATAGTGGCTTGAGACTTCTTAATCTGTGAGTGTTGGCGCGGGTTTCAGACAACAAACACAGAGAAGAAGTTTCAAGCCATTACTGTTTTTGACCACTTCTTTTCCGTCATTCCTTCATGCCAATATGCCTACACACACCTACGCGGGAATGACAACAAAGCTCCGCACATTGAACTCAACAACGTTTTTTTCTGCTCGACCACGCTGCATCTGTGCGTAAAAATAAAAAACCCGAAAAGCAAGATATAATCTTGGTTTCGGGTCTGCAAGTAGGGGTTACCTAGATGTGAATGGAAAACGGGAATCAAGGACGTTTTTGCCCTCTGTCCCAGTCGTCGCGCTGCTTCTAAGCAGGTTTATTTTCTACAATTTTTCTTTACCCAAGATACGCACGAAGAGCTTTTGAGCGTGAGGCATGGCGCAAGCGGCGAATAGCTTTCTCCTTGATTTGGCGCACACGCTCGCGGGTAAGATTAAAGCGTTCACCAATTTCTTCCAGCGTGAGAGAATGCTCGTTGTCCAAACCAAAGTAGAGACGGACGACTTCTGCTTCGCGCTCAGAAAGCGTCGAAAGGGCGCGGCGTACCTCAACGCGGAGTGATTCTGCCATCAAGCCATGGTCTGGTGGTGGTTGTTGGTCGTTGGGGAGTACGTCCAAAAGGCGATTATCTTCGCCGTCGTTGAAGGGCGCATCAACAGACAAATGACGACCAGAAATCTTAATGGTATCGGTTACTTCCGACATACTCATTTCGAGTTGGTCGGCAAGTTCTGCGCTGGTGGGTTCGCGTTCAAGAGCTTGCTCCATCTCGCTATATTTTTTACCAATTTTGTTCAATGCGCCAACGCGATTGAGCGGTAAACGCACGATGCGCGACTGTTCGGCGAGAGCTTGCAGGATTGATTGACGAATCCACCACACAGCGTAGGAGATAAACTTGAAGCCGCGTGTTTCGTCGAAGCGTTTTGCAGCTTTAATCAAGCCTAAATTCCCTTCATTGATAAGGTCGCCGAGCGACAAGCCTTGATTTTGATACTGCTTTGCCACTGATACAACAAAGCGCAAATTTGCTTTGGTGAGCCGCTCCATTGCTCGCTGTCCTTCATCGCCGCCGCGTTTGATTTGCTTGGCGATTTCAATTTCCTCGTCTCCTGTTAAAAGTTCTACGCGCCCGATTTCTTGCAAATATTTGTCAAGCGACTGGCTTTCGCGGTTTGTGTACTGTTTTGTTATGCGCATGGGGTGTTTGAAACTCTACAATTCAACAAAAATTTTGTTGCTGGAATCACGTGTGTTGCAAAAATAGCAAGCCACAAATGTACGGACTTCCTATTACTTTGACAAAGATATTTTACGGATTATATCGCAACCTCACAAACGAATCAGTGCTGATTTTATTGGATATATGCCGTTAGTGGCTTCTACGTCTTTTGCCAAGAGAAGTTGCCCGCGAATAATGTTGTCCGAAAAAAAAACAAATGCTAACTTGCGTATTGCGTCGGTACTAAAAATAGTTGAAAAAATATTATTGAGAATTATTAGAGTTTATCTCGAATAAGGTTTTTAGGGTTTTGGAGCAAGGCAGCATGCTGCCTTGTTTCGTAAAAAAGTCTGTTCGGAATAAAGTCTATTGAAGATTATTGAAAACAAAAACTCTATTTTTTGTGCTTTCGTAATTCATATTGTTTAATCTCCAAGCACTTACTACCATGGCTGAAGCAAAAGCACCCAAAGAAAAAGAACCCAAAGAAAAAGCTGATGCGTCCGCGCCGTCAAACGCAATGAAAGAGGCACGCGATAAGGCACTCAAAGCGGCAATTGACCAGATTGAAAAAGACCATGGAAAAGGCGCGATTATGCGCTTGAACGAAAAAACCGTTCAAAATATTGATGCTATCTCGACAGGCTGTATTTCGCTGGATAATGCCATCGGTATTGGCGGTGTGCCGCGCGGTCGGATTATCGAAATCTATGGACCAGAATCGTCGGGCAAAACCACCATTTGTTTGCACATTATCGCTGAAGCACAGAAAGCAGGCGGCGTTGCGGCATTTGTTGATACCGAACACGCGCTTGATGTGCAGTACGCACGACGCTTGGGTGTGGATTTGAACAATTTGTTGCTTGCACAGCCAGAATTTGGCGAGCAGGCTCTTGAAATCGTCGAAACGCTAGTGCGCTCGAATGCGATTGATGTCGTTATTATTGATTCGGTTGCTGCGCTTACGCCGCGTGTGGAAATTGAAGGCGATATGGGCGATGCGCAGATGGGGTCGCACGCACGCCTGATGTCGCAGGCAATGCGCAAGCTGAATGCGGCGATTGGTCTCTCCAAAACAACCGTTATGTTCACCAATCAACTCCGCTCGAAAATTGGCGTTGTCTATGGCAATCCTGAAGTTACAACAGGCGGAAATGCGCTTAAATTCTACGCTTCGGTGCGCTTGGATATTCGCCGCAAGGAAGTTATCAGAGAAGGCGACCAAACAATCGGGAATCGCGTCAAAGTAAAAGTCGTGAAAAACAAGGTTGCGCCGCCCTTCAAAGAAGTTGAGTTCGATGTTTTGTACAACGAAGGCATCTCGAAACTTGGCGATATGATTGACCTTGCGCTCGAATACAAGATTATTGCGAAAAGCGGCTCGTGGTTCAGCTACCGCGATGAGCGAGTGCAGGGACGCGATGCAATGCGAGTGATTTTGAAAGAAAATTCCAAACTTCTTGCGAATCTCGAAGCGGACGTAAAAGCGCGTCTCGCCACGGGCGCAGCACCCGACAAAGCACCCGCAAATGCTCCAGTAGAGGAAGCGGAAGCATAATTTTTCCGCGCTTGGTGATATTTTCCTAGAAACACTTTTTTCACTTTTTAGAATACTACTATGTTTGGCTTAGGAACACCTGAAATCCTTATCATTGCTGTTGTGCTTGTGCTTCTTTTCGGCGCGAAAAAGATTCCTGACCTGATGAAAGGTCTCGGCTCTGGCGTAAAGGAGTTCAAGAAAGCGTCAAATCTTGAGGAAGACGAGAAAAAACAAGCGTAAAAATATAAGCATACGTTTATGGCACTCCACGCACATATTCCCAGCGCAAAAGCTCAATCTCTGCGCCCAACTCAAAAAGTAGAAACGCCCACATCACCGCAAAACGGTGATGAAATCTGGGAGGAGCTACTTGCACGACCAGAATCGGATGCGTTTCTGAAAATGCTTTCCATGCAAGCGCATCAAGACTTCTTGGACGGTAATACGGAAGAAGGCGGCTTCTCGGATGAGGATGAGCATGAAATCAAGGCGCACTAAGCAATTCAAAGCCATGTTTGCAAAATTGCCGAAAGCCATTCAGGATGAAACGCGCAAAGCATATCGTCTTTGGCGCAGTAATCCTGCGCATCCCAGCCTTGTGTTCAAGCACGTAGGGCATGATATTTGGTCGGTGCGCATTAACCAAAATTATCGTGCTTTAGGGCGCAAAGAAGAAAAATCCTTCATTGTCTGGATGTGGATTGGTACGCATAACGCATACGACAATAAAATTTGAACGATACAATTCTCTTCTAAAAAACACTATGTTCGACGTTGGCGGTGGTGAACTTTTACTCATTTTGATGGCAGTGTTGCTGCTTTTCGGACCAAGTAAATTGCCCGAATTAGCACGTTCTTTTGGCAAAGGAATGGCGCACATACGCCGTGCGCAGACCGATTTTCAACGTAATTTGAACGCCATTTCCGATGAAATTGAAGAAACTGTGCAAGACGTGCAAAAGGAAATCAAGAGCGTTGATGATATTGATAATCCCAAGCCCGTTATTCATCACACACTTGAGCCGATTCAGCCGCCCGCTTCCGACGCACAAAGCGCAGTAACAGAGCCAGAGGCAACAACGCCAATGATGCAAATTCGCCCGCCAGAAGGCTCGGTGGCGCAGTAGTTTTTGGAAAGGATGAAATCTGAGGGATGAAGCTCAGAAGCCTCAGTAGTACTCGCATTAAGCCGAAATCTTCACAACAACACTTGCAAAAAAAATCTTTTACCTTACCGAATTTTGATGAACACTTCCTACACGCAGTTCCGCGCCGAGCGCGAAGCAAACACAACCACGTGCGCCAAAACTCTGGAAACATTTCTTTCGACGATTGATGCCGTAAACCCCAGTATTAACGCGCTTCTCAGCACTTCTGCCGATGAAGCTCGCTTGGCGGCTTTGGAGAGCGACCAACGCTTTCAAAACGGCACCGCACGACCGCTTGAGGGCATGGTTGTTGCCGTGAAGGACAATATCTCTACCAAAGGAACGCGTACGACGTGTGGCTCGAAAATTCTGGAAAATTTCGTTCCCGTGTACGACGCAACTGCTGTCCAACGCTTGAAGGCAGCGGGCGCGGTGATTGTCGGCAAAGCGAATTTGGATGAATTTGCAATGGGTTCGTCGAATGAAAATTCCGCATTTGGTGCAGTGAAAAATCCTGTGAATCAGGAATATGTGCCGGGCGGCTCGTCGGGCGGCTCTGCGGCTGCTGTTGCGGCGAAAATGTGCCACACTGCGCTTGGTTCGGACACGGGCGGTTCTGTGCGCACTCCAGCGGCATTTTGCGGTGTTGTCGGCATGAAACCGACATACGGTCGGGTGTCGCGCTACGGCTTGGTTGCATATGGTTCGTCGTTGGACCAAATTGGGCAATTTGGCACAAGCGTCGAAGATACCGCGCGTCTGTACGATGCCGTGAGCGGCTTCGACGACCACGATGCCACAAGCGCACATTACGAGGCACACAACACCGTGCAATCGCTTAAAAACCCGCTTCCTGCATCGTTCACGGTGGCTACTTTGCCAGAATCGCAGTTGCAGGGCTGTTCGGAAGATGTATTGAAAGTCTATCACGAAACGCTGGAACGCTTGAAAACGCTCGGCGCGAAGGTTGTTTCGCATGAAATGAAATATATGTCGGCACTTATTCCAACGTATTACATCATTGCCACTGCAGAAGCCGCATCAAACCTCTCTCGCTACGATGGTGTGCGCTATGGTGCGCGGAAAATCGGCGCGGACGGCGAAGTAACGACGGCAACGCGCTCGCAAGGCTTCGGCAGCGAGGTTCGTCGCCGCATTATGATTGGCAATTACGTGTTGTCATCGGGCTACTACGATGCCTATTACACGAAGGCATTGAAAGTACGCCGCCTCATCTACAATGATTACAAAGCAATGTTCGCCGAAGCAGATGTATTCCTCATGCCTGCAACGCCCACGCCGCCCTTCAAACTTGGTGAAAAGCTCGCCGACCCGCTTGCAATGTACCTTGAGGACATTTTTACCGTATCGGCAAATCTCGCAGGCGTACCAGGCATCAGCCTTCCCATGGGAACAAGCGCGAACGGGCTGCCGCTCGGAATGCAGCTTCAGGCAAATCATTTCGACGAAGCAAAACTGCTGAACATCGCATATCATCTCGTTGGCGCGTGATAGAGTTGAGAAAATGTCTGGAAAATATTTGTCCATTTTTTTTCTGAAACTATGTCGCTCAATGCTGATAAAATCACGTGCCACGTCCTTTGCTGCTTCGGCTCTTCGTGCAAGAAAAATGGCGCGGAAGAAGTCTATGACGCGCTTAAAGACGAGCTAAAAGAGCAGCATTTGCAAAAGTCTGTTCACCTTACCAAAACGCACTGCAATCATTTGTGCAAGCAGGGACCAATGGTGATGGTCTATCCTGATGGAACGTGGCACGAGGAAATGACCCCAAAAGCCGCACAAAAGCTCGTGCGCAAGCAGCTCGTGAAGGGAAAACGCATGAAAAAGAATGTGATGAAAGTATTGAACGAAGAATGCTGATTACTATACAAAACTTTTGTAAGTCCCATAAATAGGCTTCAGTGGCACAGACATTCTTGTCTGTGTTTTTACCCGAACCCCGCACCAACATTCACAGACAAGAATGTCTGTGCCACTGATTGATATTTTTTGGATAGTACCAAACGAAGAATGATTTTCACGAGAAAACTCCACTCAAAACAAACCCACAAACCGCTATGAAACTCGACTACAACGCCCCTGTGGTACTCACCTTCACGCTCCTTTCGGCGGCGGTCATGGTTGCTGCAAATTCGACGGGTGGCGCGATGGCGTATTGGTTCTCGACGCAGCCGGGCTTGTCGTGGTCGGACCTTAGCACGTATTTTCGGTTGTTCTCGCACGTTTTTGGTCATGCGAATTGGGACCATTTGTTTGGCAATTTCACCATTATTCTGCTTGTCGGACCGCTTTTGGAAGAAAAATACGGTTCGCAGAATATGGTCATTATGATTGCCATGACCGCACTTGTAACCTCGCTTTTAAACAATTTCTTCTTTTCGACTGGTCTTATGGGAGCAAGCGGCATCGTGTTTATGATGATATTGCTCAGTTCCTTTGCGAACTTGAAGCAAGGGCGCATCCCGCTGACCTTCGTGATAATTGTTGTGCTGTTTTTGGGCAAAGAAGTCTATAACTCGCTCAATATGGACAATATTTCACAGTTCGCCCATATTTTAGGCGGTATTTGCGGAAGCATTTTTGGATTTTCGCAAAAAGACCTTGTTGCTCTGCGCGGCACAAGTGCTGCACCTTCCAGCGCAATGCCGAAAGACCCGTTTGCATTGTAAGGATTGATAACTACCTCCCCAAACACATATGGAATCAGACATTGCAGCATATCGCTCCCTCGAACCGAGTGCAGACACAAGCGCAGAAGACGTGCCAGTAAAAGTGCGTTCTCTCGCACGAGTGCGCTTGGAACGGGAGTTGCAGGGAATGTACAATGCGGAGCGGCGGCGAAATCACACCATTGCTGGTTCGGTGCTTGCCATGTCGGTCTTGCTGCTCTTGCTTCTTGGACTCAGCGTGATAGATATTACGCCCTACGTCCGCCGTGAGGAGCGAATAACCATTCCGATTCAGCTTTTGGAATATGGCGTGGTTGGCTCCAGCGAGGCAAATAAAGGGAATCTTTCCGCCGAAGGCACAGCCACGAAAGCTCCCGCGTCCGCACAAAGCCTTGCCGATGCGGTAAAAGCGAAAACACAGGTGCAAGCCGCGCAAAATCAAACCGCACAAACGCAAACAACGACGAAAACGCCACCACAGACCACACCAATTCCCGCCACACCACCAAAAACACTTGCCAGCGCAAGCACAACTGCAAAGCCGCGTGAATACACGCAGCCCAGCTTTACGAAGCCCGTCCAAGAAGAGCGCAGCGCGAAAGCGGAAAAAGCGAATGACGAGAAGCCGAACACTTCAAAACAAGAGCCAAGCAAACAAGAGCCTGCCAAACAAGAACCTGCTCAGAAGCAAGAAAGCACCACGCTTGCAAGCAATTCCACTCCACAAAAAACAAGCGTCGGAACGCAGCAAGGCAGCACCAGTCCTGATGCGGAAGGCTTAGGACGTTTTGGTTCGGGCGCAGGGCGTGGTCAGGGATATGGCTTGGAATGGGGCGGCGGCGGCAATCGTGTTGTGCTGCATAAAGAATTGCCCAAGTATCCGCCAGGTATGAACACTTCCACGCAAATAAAAATTCGCTTTACAGTCAATCCCAACGGTACAGTGGGCATGATTTTGCCGATGCAAAAAGGCGACCCGCTCTTGGAGCGAGCAGCTATCGAGGCTCTCAGGCGTTGGCAGTTCAATCCTTTGCAAGAAACGAAGGAAATGGTTGGTTTTATTACGTTTACGTTTCGTGTGCAATAGACAAAATTTATCATTCGTCGTTTTTTGCTCTTCGGTCAAGGGCTTATTCCGAAAGGCTTTCTGTTGTAAGCGAATATCCCAGCGCGGGTACCGTTTGTCGATACTTTGGTAGGCACTATCAAAGTAGGCAATGACGCGATTGCCTATCAAACCGAAGATGCGTTTGAGTCCCGCATGAGGACGAAAACTTTTCCATTGCTTGAAATCATGCACTGAACCGCCCATGCTCGCCGAGAGAGCTAAAATCAGCCCTGTCGATAAAAGCCTTATTGCTAAATTTTGTCTAATAAAATACCCTTTAGTGGCACAGACATTCTTGTCTGTGAGTGTTAGTGCAAATTTCAGGTGAATTAACACAGACAAGACGATGTCTGTGCCACTGGAGACTAAAGAAAGCAATACTTTACTTTTCAACCATTCCTTAGAGCCTGTTGGAGTGCGGAATGTATTCCGCAATCACGCGGGAAGTCAGTAACTATGCGGAATAAATTCCACACTCCACCTAGTTTGCGAAAGTCCTAACTCTATCAACAACCAAGCATTAAGTAAACAAGCACCAAGCAATCAACTATGCAACGCACAGCACTCATCATGGCAGGCGGCTCTGGCGAACGCTTCTGGCCCCTTTCTCGGCGCACAAAACCGAAACAACTTTTGAAGCTCGTCTCACCCGACAAAACGATGTTGGATGAAGCAATAGAGCGCATTTCGCCGCTTGTCGCGCCAGAAAATGTGTTCATAATTACGAGCGAAGCATTGCAGCCAATTATGCGGGAAAATCTGACCATGCTTCACCCAGAAAATATCATTGCCGAGCCGATGAAGCGCAATACTGCGCCGTGTATCGCCCTCAGTGCGGCGTATATTGCCGAGCGATATGCGCATTTGCCCATGCAGGAAATTTCGATGGCAGTGCTGACGGCAGACCATTTTATTGAAGATGCAGAACGCTTCCGCACAAGCGTGGATGCGGCTCTCAGCCATGCCGAAACGACTGGCGATATTGTAACTTTTGGCGTTCAACCCGTGCGCCCAGCAACGGGCTATGGCTATATTGAAATTGCCAAAGGGCAGACAGCAAGCGATGTGCAGGCAACTCCTGTGGCGAGTTTTCACGAAAAACCGAGCTTGCAAACCGCAGAAGAATTCCTCCGCCAAGGGCGTTTTTTCTGGAATAGCGGGATGTTTTTCTGGCGACTAGACACGATTGTAAGCGGCTTGGAGCATCATTTACCTGAAGTTGGTTGGAAAATCAAGGAAATGCGCGGCGTTCTTACTGATAAGACTCGCAGTGCAAGTATTGGTGCGCCTTCTGGCACGTTGGACATTTTCAAAGCAATGCCAGACATTTCGATTGATTACGGCTTGATGGAGCGTGCGCACCACGTCGCGGTTGTGCGCGGTGATTTCGGTTGGGACGACGTTGGTTCGTGGGACGCGCTGGAGCGTGTCTATGCGCCCGACGAAGCAGGAAACATCAACGTTGGCGGCAGTCTGCTCATGGACAGCAAGAATTGCATTGTGATGAACAGCGTTGGCGAGGAAACACTTTCGGTTGCGGCGATTGGCATTGAAAATCTCGTTATCGTCGCTACGGCTGATGGTATCTTGGTCTGTCCGAAAGACCGTGTGCAGGATGTTCGCAAGGTAGTAACGGCATTGCGTGAGCAGAGTGGCGAAAAATTTGTGTAATTGAACAGCATTGCAACCCAGTATTTTCAAGGCTTTCATGGCAAAAAAATCAGCACCGAAAAACCCAGTCAATACAAAGAACCCTTTTGCCGCAAACACGAGGCTACAAGCCATTGTGATTGCGGCTTTTGCCTTTTTGCTCTACGCGCACACTATATCGTTCGACTACGCTGCGGACGACGGCATGGTGATTTTGGGACACAGCATCGTCAAGAAGGGCTTTGCAGGCATTCCCGAATTGCTCACGAGCGATAGTTTTCGCGGGCTGGACGAGGCGGAAGGGCGCACGGAAACACGCCGCACGTACCGTCCGTTATCGTTTATCAGTTTTGCGATTGAGTATCAGTTTTTTCAGAAAAATCCTGCTGTGAGCCACACCCTGAACGTGTTGTGCTACGCGCTTTTGGGGGCGATTGTGCTGTTTCTTTTGCGGCGTTTGCTGCTCACGCACATAGATTCCTCGCGCAAGCATAATTTCACGTGGAATATCCTTCCCTTCGTGGTTTCATGCCTCTTTGTGGCGCATCCGATTCACACCGAAGTTGTTGCAAACATCAAAAGCCGCGATGAAATTTTCGCCTTACTTTTCCTTTTGCTTTCGTTGCTTTCTGCGCTGAAATACTACGACACCAACGACCTCAAGCAGCTTTGTTTCTCATCTCTCAGCTTTATGCTTGCCTTGCTTTCCAAAGAAAGTGCCGTTACGTTTTTGCCCGTTTTCCCGCTCGCGCTGTGGTGGTATGGGCATCGGTGGAATGAACATTCTACTCAAAAAACACTTGATTGGAAACGCCTCGCTCTCGTCTGTGCGCCTCTTGTAATCTTGGCTCTGGGCTATTTGGCAATTTGGTTCGGCATCATTGGGCGCGTGGAAGATAAACTCTACTACGACACGCTGAACAATCCTTTTGCCAATGCAACCTTCGCGGGGCGCACCGCCACAGCGACGGGGATTATGGGCTTATATTTTCTCAAATCGCTTTTTCCCGTAACGCTCTCGACTGGATACACGTACAATGAAATCCCGCTTGTGGATTGGTCGAATTTCACTGCGCTTGGTGCTGCAGTCATTATCTTGCTTTTGCTCGTGGGAGGTGCGTATTTGCTTGTTGTACGGAAAAACATCGTGGGCTTGTGCGCTCTGGCGTGGTGCAGCACCTTAGCGATTGCGTCCAATTACTTCGTCTATGCAGGCGGTTTGCTGGGCGAGCGATTTTTGTTCACGCCGTCGCTCTTTGCGATGCTTGCGTTGGGCGTTGGTGCTGCGTTGGCGCAAGAGCGATTGCCGAAGGAACGGCGTGTTTGGGTGATGCTTGCGCTGGTGGCATTTGGCGGCATTTACTCGGTGAAAACATTTGCCCGCGCAACAGACTGGAAAAGCACGGAAACACTGCTCCGCGCCGATGTGGAGAACACTCCAAACAGTATTCACCTGCGCCGGATGTACGGCGGTTTGCTGTTGCAAAAAAGCGGCACCGCGACGCAAGGCGTACCTTCACAAGATAGAGCGTCTCAATTTGATGCAAGAAAGAATATTCGCGCTGCCGAAGAGCAATTCCGCGCTGGACTCCGCATCAATCCTACCATTGCGCCGAGTTTGGTGAACGGTATTGGGAATATTTTTGCGGCAGAACGTCGCTATGATTCAGCGATTGCGTATTTTCGTGCGGCATTGCGCTTGAATCCGAATAATACGGTTTATCAAAAAAATCTCGCAAATGCGCTGTCAGTACAAAGTCGAATATTTTTTAGTCAAAACAGCCCCGAAGCGAGCAATAATGCGCTCTTGCTGATGTATGAATCAGCACAAATATTGCCAACGGATTCAACGCTGTCAAATCTTGGCGCGATGTTTGCACAACAAAATCGTATAGATTCCGCGATTGTGTATTTGGAAAAAGCACTCGCACTCAATCCGAATCTTGCGCGGGCGCGGTCGAACCTCGCCGTGTGCCTGAAAAAGCGTGATGCGGCGACAAGTCGGTAGCTGCACCGCGCTAACAAGCAAAAAAATTCTTGTTTCACATAATCCCTCAAGTATTTATGCGCCTTTCAAGCATTCTCCTCGCACTTCTGGCGGTCGCAATCGTGGGTTGTACCAAATGCGGCGGTCAAGAAGAAGTTATGACTCAAGTGCAAGCCGAGAAATCGAACATTCTCGCAGAAAAAACACGCACCGACAGCCTCTACCAACAGACTTTGCGCCAAGTTGATGAGATGATGAGCGTTCTTTCGGCATTAGAAGCTGAAGAAGGTATTGTCAAGACGCTCGGACCAGAGCGCGGCGAGTCTTCCGTTGATTTCCGCAAACGCATGGAAGATATTGCCCGCAAAATGAACGAAAAAACGGTGATGATTCGCAAGCAAGCCGAAGAAATTGGTCAGTTGAAAAACAAACTCGCGGCAACCGAGAAAAAACTTGCCAGCGTTTCGGCAAAAGCAGACTCGCTCACGCAGCTCATTGGCGAGCAGCAACAGGAAATCATCGCACTGCGCCAACAACTCACAGCATCGCGTAAAATGGTCGATTCTTTGAAAACAAAACTGGCAGAAAAAGACCAAATTATCAACAGCAAAGTGAAGGAATTGAACTCCGCATACTACGTTATCGGCAAGCGCGACGACCTCATGGCAAAAGCAATTATCGACAAACAAGGACAAATTCTCTTCTTCGGCGGACGCATTTCGGTCAAGCAAAACTTTGATACCAAAGACTTTACGAAAATTGATATTTCGTCGTTGAAAGAACTAAAAATTGCTGCAGCAAAAGAGCGCACATCGCTTGTTTCTAATCACGATGTCGATACCTTCGAGCTTGTTCCGGCGGGGGATGCAGAATGTTTGCTGAAAATTAAAGACGAAAAAGCCTTCTGGAAAAATGCGAAATATTTGGTGGTGATGACCGAATAATGAAGGTGAATTTTCACGCCTTCAGACGCATAAAAAATCGTTACAATCCGCTCCGTGTGTGTATATTTGCCACGCAGAGCGGATTTTTTTGTTTGCTCTACTGCCGTCTTTCCATCCTTTGCACCATAAAAAACATCAGTAGTGGCACGGACATTCTTGTCTGTGAGTGTTGGTGCGGGTTTTAAGTGGAAAACACAGACAAGAATGTCTGTGCCACTGAATGTTTTTGAGCCTTCTTTATCATCAAAACTTCACTCGCCGAATGATTTCTCTTTTTCAAACTTTTCTCGCACGACTCGGGCGCAGCGTTCTGAATTTCACCGCAGAAACTGGGCGTTTGATGATGCTCTTGGGTGCGGTTATCCGCTACACACCGCGTATTTTCAAGGACCGTCGCTTGGTGTTGGAGCAGATGGCGATTGTCGGTGCGGATTCGCTCGCGCTTGTGGTGCTGATTGGCGCGTTTACGGGCGCAATCGCGGCATTGCAGGCAACGAACCTCTTTGCCAAATTTAATCTTATCGGCATTGCGCGTCCTTTCATTGGCGGTTCGATTGCAACGGTGGTCTTTACCGAGCTTACACCTGTGCTGATTGCGCTCGTGATTGCCGGTCGCGTGGGCGGCGCAGTAACGGCGCAAATAGGCACGATGCAGGTTTCCGAGCAGATTGACGCGCTCGAAATGATGGCGATTGACAAAAACCGCTATTTGTCCATGCCCCGCGTCATTGCTGCTCTCACGATGATGCCCGTGCTAGCAGTATTTTCCAACATTGTCGCAATTATCGGCGCGTATTTGCTCACGAGTTTTAAGTTTGATTTCTCCTCGCAAATGTTTTTTGATTCCATTCAACGCTTCTTTTCGATTTCGGAAATCGGCATTGGCTTGTTCAAATCGGGTATGTTTGGCGGGATTACGGCACTTATCGGCTGTCATTCTGGCTACATGACCGAAGGCGGCGCAGAAGGCGTTGGGCAAAGTACGGTGCGCTCCTTCACGCTCTCGGCGGCTTCTATTCTGCTTTTGGATGCGGTGTTTGGTGGGATTTTATGATAAAAGCAAGCACGGAAAGTGAAATTTTCCGTATATTCTCGCTTTACAGACAACACGCAGACTGGCATATTTCTGGAATACTTTCGGCGTTTCTATTCTTCTTGAATCTTCTTCCTTGAATCTTCATCGGTTATGAACAGTACCTTCAATCTTCCCGTCCTTCAGCCTCCCTCGCCCGTGCGCAAGCACACCGAGCAAGCGATTGATGCAGGGCGAATCAAAGAGCAGTTTACGGAATTTTTGAAAGAGAAAAAATATCGCAACACGCAAGAACGCTATTTGGTTTTGGATGCCGTTTTGGAACAAGAACACCACTTCAGTGCCGATGAACTCTATCTCGCCCTGCGCACCGCGCACGTACAGGTCTCGCGGGCAACCGTCTATTCCACGCTGGACTTGCTCACGCGCTGCAATATCCTCGTAAAACACCGTTTTCAAGGCGACAGCGCACACTTTGAATTAACCGACAAAATGCCCAACCACGACCACCTCATTTGCACTGAATGTGGGCATATCGTGGAGTTTCAAGCAGATGAACTCAGCACCATTCAAGACCGCGTCGCCGAAGCAAATGGCTTCAAGCCGCTTAAACACTCGTTGCAGATATTCGCCGTTTGCCAAGATACGCGCAGTTGCGAGCATAATAAGGTGTGAAGATACTTTGAAGTGCCTCCGCGCCTGATGTAATCAAGCCTGTAAGCCTGTTTTTTCATTTTTGCCGTTTTTGTCAATTTCTTCTGCAAGCAAGGTATAGTCGTCAGTTTGAGGTTTTTTTCTCTCCTGGTCGGTGAGAAATTTTTGCATGAAAAATGCCCGTATTGTGAGTAGATTCATTTCACAATACGGGCATTTTTTGTCTCTGTCGCACTCGCTATTGCGCTTAAAAAAGCTCACAATTTAAATGGATAAATTTCAAAATATTCAGTGGCACAGACATTCTTGTCTGTGAGTGTTATACCGTTTCGATTGTAAAATGAATACTTTCAATTCTCCGAAACAAGGCAGCATGCTGCCTTGCTAAAATCAAAGTATTCAAAGTATAGTCAAAACACAAACACAGACAAGAATATCTGTGCCACTATTGACTTTCACCACTTATTTTCTCCCATTCCTTAAATCACATACGAAAGCGCACCATTGCTATACGCTGCGCCGTTTGTTTCTGACGTGCGAGGCATTGCCAAGACGCGCTCGTAAAGTTTTTCGTAATCAGGCAAGAGCAATTTCGTTTCAAATTCTTCCACCGCACGTTTGCGAGAAGCATTTGCAAAGCGGGCGTGTTTTTTCTCGTTGGTGAGGAGTTCGACGATATATTTTGCCATGCGCTCGGTGTCGCCAACCTCAGCAACGTAGCCTGTTTCGCCGTGCGCGACCACTTCAGGAATCCCGCCCGCACTTGTCGCCACAACGGGTACGTGGCAGCTCATCGCTTCTAATGCTGCCAAACCGAAGCTCTCCGATTGGCTGGGAAGCAAGAAAACATCCGCTGCCGAGAGGATTTGTGGCAAGCCGGTTTGCTTGCCCAAAAAGCGCACGTGTTCGGCAATTCCTAGCTCGCGGCTCAGGCGTTCCGCGTCGGAGCGTTCTGGTCCGTCGCCCACTAAAATGAGTTTCGCTGGAACGCTCTTTAATACTTCATGCAGCACACGCACCGTGTCGGTTACGCGCTTGACAGGACGGAAATTCGAGACGTGCATCAAGATTTTCTCGCCGTTGGGAGCGTATTGCTTGCGCACGTCGCAATCCACGCAACGCTTGTAAAAGTTCGTATCAATGAAGTTCGGAATAACATCAATTTCTTTATTTTTGATGTTGAAATTCGACAAGGTTTTTTCGCGCAAAAAGCGAGAAACGGAGGTAACTGCGTCGGATTCTTCGATGGCAAATTTCACGAGCGGCAGAAAGCTCGGCTCCAAGCCAATGAGCGTAATATCCGTGCCGTGCAGCGTCGTTACAACCTTGATGTCGCGCTCTTTGCGAATGATTTGCTTTGCCAAATACGCACTCGTGGCGTGGGGAATGGCGTAATGCACGTGGAGAATGTCCAAATTCTCGTAACGAATAACATCCACCATTTTGCTGGCGAGAGCGAGCGTGTAGAGTTGAAATTCAAAAAGCGGATAATTCGGCATTTCCACTTCGTGATAAAAAACGTTGTTGTGATAGCCATCCAAGCGAAAAGGCATGGCGTAGGTGATGAAATGCACCTGATGACCGCGCTCGGCAAGCGATTTGCCAAGTTCCGTCGCCACAACGCCGCTACCACCATAGGTCGGGTAGCACACAATACCGATTTTCATGCTGATTGTCCTTGATAAATCTGGAGAAATATTCCGATAATTTTACAGTGATGGGAAACAAAAACGTGCGAAAGTTTCCACGCAAAGTGTGAGAAATAACGTATCTTTGTGGTATGACACACCAATCCGACTCTTATTGTACCATCGCCTCGCGTGAGCGAGCGGAGATAGTCGTGAAAGCATCGCGCTTCATCGGCTCGCTTGCTCCTGCAAAATCGAAAGAGGAAGCAATGCTGTACATTGATGATATTCGCAAAGAATTTTACGATGCAACGCATAACTGCTTTGCCTATCGTTTGGGTGAACAGGGACTGAATTTCCGAACCGCCGACGACGGCGAACCCAACGGCAGCGCGGGCAAGCCCATTCTTTTCGAGTTGCAAAAAGCTAATGTGAGCGATGTGGTGCTGGTGGTAACGCGCTATTATGGCGGTACAAAGCTCGGTGTGGGCGGCTTGGCGCGAGCCTACTCGTCTGCTGCGGAAGAAGCTCTCAAACTTTGCACAAAACTCGACGTTATCCAAACAAAATCCCTACGAATCTTCTGTGTTTACGAAGATGTAAACATCATCAAACGACTGCTGCACCACTACGCAACCAAATACGAGGAAACATACGGAGATGCGGTCGAATTTGTTGCGCACGTACCGCTCTCGAAAGGACAGGAATTTAGCCATGCTGTTACCGAAGCGACTTCCGCAAGGGCAGGTGTGGTAGAGGTTTTGGGGGAATTATTGTAAGATTTTTTCACGGATATTGCCCAAACATTTCCGAAAGCATCAACACTTCTTCTGCAAGATGAAATGACCCCGCAAGGAGCATGGGAACACGCTCTGTGAGCGCCATGCGACAAGCTGCTTCCACAGATTCGGCGATGTTCGCTTGAAAACCATGTTTTTTTGCAAGCTCCACAACACTTGTGTTTGTGCGGGCGCGAGGGAAATCAAGCTGCGGTGCGATGAGCTTCTCCGTGATAGGCTTCAACGCCATAAGCATTTGGTCAATATGTTTATCCTGCATTGCTCCAAAGATGAGATGCCACCTCGTATCTGCATATCCACACGCACGAAGCGTTTCGACCAGCATTTGCACACCGGCGGGATTGTGCGCCACGTCCAGCACAATCGGTGGTGTTGCGTCGCTGGCAGCCCGCAAGAGTTCAATTCTCCCGCGCAACCCGCTATTCTGCGTGATATTCCTCAAACCCCGCTCAATTACTTCCTCTGCAACAAGTTCTTCTCTCCTATTTTTCCCTTGCGGCAAGCGTTTTCGCACTTGGTGAATGATTGCAAATGCTGTCAAAACATTCCGTGCTTGATGCGAGCCACAGAGTGGGATGTGGGCATTTTCGAGCGTCAGTTTTGGCGCACGAAGCGTGGCGGTCATGGAAAAATCGGGATGAAATTCAGCAATCTCCACACGATAGGCATCGTCCAGAAGGCAGATAGGAGCTTGATTTTCGGCGGAATGCTCCATAAACGTTAGCAATAATTCAGGACGCGATTCGGCAATAATACACGGCACATTTTGCTTCATAATGCCCGCTTTTTCGCCCGCAATTTCGGGCAAGGTTTCCCCTAAAAACTCGGTGTGGTCGTAGTCAATCGAGGTAATTGCTGTTATTAAAACATTCTTCGGCGCAAGGATATTCGTTGCGTCCAAGCGTCCGCCCAAGCCCGTTTCAATGACGGCAATATCAACTTTTTCGGTCGCAAAATGCTGAAACGCCATAACGGTCGCGGCTTCAAAGAAGATGGCGTTCTGCTGGCGCACAAGCGGCATGATTTCTTGCACTCGTTCCAACAGCGCATCATTGCTTATTTCCACGCCATTTATCCGAATCCGCTCATTGAAGCGCAAAATATGCGGCGAGGTGTACAAGCCCACCTTCAAGCCCGCCTCCATCAGCACCGAAGCCACCACCGACGAAACCGTCCCTTTGCCGTTTGTTCCCGCAATGTGGATGCACGGAAATTTTTCCTGTGGATTGCCAAGCCGTGCAGCAAGTTCCCGTGCGCGTTCCAAGCCCGGTATGGCATCGGAACGGCGCAAAGCATAGAGTTCATCAAGAAGGTGTTGTAAAATGTTGGGTTGGGAAACGTCCACGAGGTTGCTTCAAAGTAAAGTGAAAAAGGGCAAATCTGCGTTGCCATCTGCTGTAAATTTCTTCTGTGAATTTCTTCAATCTAATATTTTTTGTAACTGGTCAGGTCTCAACAATGAAGAGGGGACGCAGATGAAGATGATTGAATGGATGAAGATGATATTGATAAAAAAAAATCAGAGCGTGAATGC
>RDXM01000113.1 GCA_004292595.1 Candidatus Kapaibacterium sp.
ACTATTTGCTTCTCCACGTCAGAAATCATGCACGATGCCGTCATAAAACTCTACATATACCGCATCAATACTCGAAAGCAACACTCTTAGGACACGACCCAAGAGTTTTAGGACTTTCGCAAAATGTGCTTTTGAAGCTCACAGACAGGAATGTCTGTGCCACCAAAGCCAGTATCTATCAGTTTTGTAGTGGCACAGGCATTCTTGACTGTGAGGTTTGCGAAAGTCCTTAAGTTTATAGACGCGAGTGCTCAAAATCAATTACGCTGTGCAAAATTTGCTCCAGCGAATGCGTTGGTTTCCAGCCTAGCAAGCCGTGAATGCGGGTATTATCGGGCATACGACGTTGCATATCTTCAAAGCCAGACGGATATGCCTCGCTATACGGCACAAGGCGAATATCCGACGCACTGCCAGCCATTTCGCGCACTTTTTTTGCTAAGTCCATCATGCTAATTTCTTCGTTGCTGCCGATGTTGTAGAGCGTTCCGGGCGCACTGCTGTGCAGGGAGAGACCGTAAATTGCCTCAATCACATCGCGCACATCGCAGAAACAACGGCTTTGTGTGCCGTCGCCAAAGACTTGGATTGCATCGCCGCGCAATGCCTGTTGCACAAAGCGTGGAATCACCATGCCGTAGCGTCCTGTTTGCCGCGCACCAACGGTATTGAAGAGGCGGAAGGGAACAACTTCCAAGCCGTATTCTTGGTGATATGCCAAGCCCAAAAATTCGTCAATCATTTTGCTGGCAGCATACGCCCAGCGTGATTTATTCGTTGTGCCGAGCAGCACGTCATCTTCCTCGTTGAAGGGGATTTTTACGCCTTTTCCATACACTTCCGATGTACTTGCCAACATCACACGACAACCGTAGCGAAGCGCAGTTTTGAGGACAATTTCACTGCCCATGATGTTCGTTTCGATCGTATGCACGGGCTTTTCAACAATAAGCTGTACGCCGACCGCCGCCGCCAAATGCACGACAATATCTGCCTGCGACATAATGCGGTCAAGCACGATTTGGTTCATAATATCATCGCGGATGAAGTGAAAGCGCGATGGAGACTCGATCCCACGTTCCCGTTCATGCTGCGCACGGACATGGGTGATATTTTCCATGCTGCCTGTGGACAGATTGTCCAATGCGTACACGGTATGCCCGTGCCGAAGAAGGTAGGACGACAGGTGCGAGCCGATAAACCCTGCACCGCCCGTTACAACGAAGGTTTTAGGAGAAAAAGCTGAGGTATTCAAGCGAGTGATTGATGAATGAGTGAATGAAGGAAATATGCGGGTTTTTGAGCTTGGATGTTTGGGTAAAATGAGCGTGTATCTGCTTTGTCCAGCATCGTTTCTGTTACAGCATCACAAATTACGTTCTTTTAGCGATTTACACAAAATTTTATATCAAAGTGCTTTTCCATATTGTTCAAGCCATTGTTGAGCTTTTTTATACTGCGGACAAGCGACAGATACAGCAAACCAAAAATGTTGTTTATGGTGCATAAACTTTGTGTGAATAAGTTCGTGGAGCAAAACATAGTGCAAGACATACTCTGGTGCCTTGATAATACGCCAATTCACCGAAATATTGCCCTTGGGCGAACAGTTCCCCCATTTTGTTTGCTGACTGCGAATAAACAGTTTGTTATAAGAATAACCGTGTAAAGCCGATAAACACTCTGCTTCTTGAGCAATGTATGCCCGTGCAAAACGCTTATACCAACATTCTTGCACATTCGCATCCAATAAATCTTTACCAGATTGTACCGTGCAATGCCGA
This sequence comes from Candidatus Kapaibacterium sp., assembly GCA_004292595.1. Classification (GTDB taxonomy): domain Bacteria; phylum Bacteroidota; class Ignavibacteria; order Kapaibacteriales; family UBA4661; genus PH2015. The sequence goes on from RDXM01000113.1 coordinate 1,785, forward strand.
TGATTGACCACAACACGGTTCTGCAACCGCTCCGAATACACATACTGATACCTCTTGCCCAAAAGCATGATTTGATGCGGGTGTAGCGTCAAGTACGGCTTGTTTGCCTGCTGCGCCCGGAATCGCTCTTGTTGGCGGCGAATCCATTCGCCTTTTTGCTCCAAAAGCGCAATCGCTTCCACATCGCTCCAATGCTGTGGCACAACGATACGCACCGCCAAATCATCACTCACGCGAATCCGCACGTGCTTGACGCTGCGCCGCTCAATCGAATAGGGCAGCGAAACGTTAGCTGTATGTGTCACATGAGGTTTTATCATCGCTCTAGCCGATAATGTTCCACAACCCACTTGAGTATTTCGTTCAATGCTTCGCTGTTCGTGCTTATGCCCAACGCAAAAAACGCATCGTCTTGTGCCAGCAGTTCCACGTCCAAAAGGAAATCACGTTGCATTTTGTCGCTCAGATGCCATTTCACGTAGCGACGGTCTTTGATCATCGTCGCAATCCGCTCGGCAAATGCTCGTGCCAACGGTTCATCAAACACCGCTTCGGCGGCGGATGCACGCTTGACAACGTGAAAAATATCAAACGTTCCTCGGTCGGCAAATCCCATACGCTGCGGCAGTGTGGCGGCGTTCACCAGTTCTTCGTAGAGCGTGTGAAGGTGCGCAAGCACGTCTTCGACCGAACTGTCTGCCTCGCGCTTTTTTTTCACCAGTTCATCTAAACGTTCCTGAAACTCCGCATAAACAGGGCTTTGCGATTCATTTTGCCGAATGATAATCTCCACGTCGCGGATGATTTTTTCTGCCTTGTCGCTTGGACTCAGGTTTGTTTGTTGCAAATTGTTGATATACCGCTCGTCAATGATAATTTCCGGCAAATGCCCCTTGAAATTGAGCAACCGTGCGCTTTCCTGAATCAATCGGCGCGTTTTGGCGGCATAGACTTCGGCATCAAATTCAATACGCTTAAATTCATTCAAATACAATTCATAAATTTCGTTCAGCCACTGATACTGCGTTCTGTACTCGCGGAGCGACGGATGCGGCGACAGTGCTTCATAGAGGCGCACGGCAGCATAATAACTCGCTTCAAATTCCGCTTGGTCGAGCCGCGCCAGTGCTTGCACCAGTTCAACGCTGCACTCGTAGCTATCGTTCAGCACCACGCCCGCAAACGGCTTCATTGCTTCTTCCATCACACCCGGAAATGTTTCGGCAAGCGCCGCCACATCCTCAAATTCCGTTAGGTCTTCGGGGTTGTAGTCCAGTGCTGCCATGTAGTCCCGGAACACCCCGACGTAGTCCACCACGCGCCCAAATTCCTTTGTTACCCGCGTCGAAGGCTCTTCGTAGGGGCGATTGGTGCGGGCAATGGCTTGCAGCAAGTTGTGGTCGCGTAAGGGACTGTCCAAATACATCGTTTGCTCAATCGGCGCATCAAATCCCGTGAGCAGCATATTGCAGACAATCAAAATTTTGACGTTGTTGCCGATTGCCCGCTCTTCGTCGGTCAGCCGCCGCTTGAAGTGTTTGATAACGGCTTTTTGTTCTGTTTCGCTCATGGTGTGGTCGCGGAAGAGTGCCGACCGCGCATCATCGTCATAGCTGCCTTCCGAAAAAATGATGCACAGTTCCGAGCGGTCAAAATGTGCCAAAAGTGCGTTGAAATACAGCACACACGCTTCTTTGTCGCACGCCACAATCTGCGCCTTGAATCCAAGCGGCTCGACGACGGCGCGAAAATCCTCCGCGATGTCGTTTGCCAAAACCGCCATACGCTCAGGATGCTTCAAAAACTGCTTCCATGCTTGCGTGCGCTGCCAGACGGTGTTGCGCTGTTCGTCCGTGAGGTCGGCGGTGATTTCGCGCCAGCCTTCGCGCAGTTTTTCTTTGTCCAAATGCCACTCTTGCGGTCCGAAGGTGTAGCGAATCGGCAGCGTTGCGCCGTCCTCGATAGCGTCTTGAATGCTGTATCGGTCTAAATATTTTTCGACAACCGCCGTGCCTTCCCGAAGACCAAACTCGCGGTGCGTCTTGCGAATAGGCGTACCCGTGAACGCAAAACGCCGTGCGTTCGGCAGTACGCCTTGCAGTTCGCTTTGATAATCGCCGTATTGGGTGCGGTGCGCTTCGTCTATCAGCACAATGACGTTTGTGCGGTCGTCCTTCAGTGCGCCCAATTCCCGGAATTTCTGAATCGTTGTGATAAACACGCCCGCCGGACGTTTGGCAATCGTGCTTTTGAGGTCGCCGATGTTCAGCAGCGTTGCCACATTGGGAAATTCACAATCGGCAAACGTATCGCCGATTTGTGTTTTGAGGTTGCGCCTGTCCACGACGATATAGACTGTCGGGTTTTCCAAACGCACGTCTTCGCGGAGTTTGGTGGCGGTGTAGAGCATGGTCAGGCTTTTGCCGGAGCCTTGCGTGTGCCAAATAACGCCTTGCTTCAGGTCGCTTGCCGCGACGCGCTCCACGATTTTGTTGGCAGCGCGAACTTGCTGATACCGCGCCACTTTTTTCACCGTGCCATGCTCCCGGCTGCGCTCAAAGACGAGAAAATGTTTCAGAATATCCAGCACCCGTGCGGGTTGCAGCAATCCCGCAACGCCCCATTTCATCTGCTCCAAGGGGGCGCGTTTGCCGTCGGCGGTCTCATAATAGCCTATCTGAAATCGCGCCTCGCCGTCCTCTTCCACCCAAGGGCAGAAGGTGTTTTTCGCGCTCAAAAGCGGGTTGCCCGTGCGACTCCGGTCTATGGTCATATCGCGCCATTCGGCAAAATACGTTTTGGCTGCGCCCGGAATGCCGTATTTCGTGATTCTACCGTTGCAGGTTACGCCGAAAGCGTGTGCTGCCCAGAGCTGCGGGACTTTGCGGGGGTAATGCGAAAATTGCTTCACGCCCTCTTCCCACGTGGCTTTGCGCCGAGCGCGTTGTTTTGCCTCAATCGGCACAAGCGGAATCCCGTTCACCAGCAGCACGATGTCCGGCTTCACCACCTGCGCCCCCTGCACCCAATACTGCTGCGTTACAATGAGGCTGTTTGCAAAGGGCGCGTCGAAATCAATCACGCGGCAGGTGCGCGGCTTCCCGGCTATCATCACGCTTACGCCCTCGCGCAAGAGCCGCAGAAATGCTTCGTTGCCGATAACGGGGTCGGGGTGCCGGATATGCTGCAACAGCGTTTCTGCCGCATCGCTGGCTTGTGCGGCGGTGATGCCGTTGAACGCCGCAATGCGCTCCCGCAGAATCTCCTCAAGGACGGGATTCCCCAACGGACGCTTGTAGCGGGCGTTCAGTTCCTCGCGGGGAATCCAGTCCCAGCCCATTTGTTGCAGCCAGCCGCATATCGGCTCTTCGACGCTGTGCTGTTCGCTCAGGTGGGGCATTGCTTACGCTCCTTCGGTGTGGGGTGGTGGGGAAAAACTGCCGCCAAGCGCCGACACGGGTAGCTTGCCCGTCAAAAGCTGTTGCATCAGCCCTTGTTTGGTGCGGTGGAGTGCGGCGATTTTAGTGTGTGCTGCTTCAATAGTATCATCCACGCTGCTGAGTAGGTGCGCTATGGCGCGTTGTTCGGGGAGCGGGGGAAGTGGGATAATGAGCGAATACGCATCATTCCGACTTAATCCCGGAACACCTGTTGCGCCTGAGAATTTTTCAAAACCACACGTCGATAGGGTATAATAAAGCCATTTCAAATCAACCTTCTTTACGAAAGCGGGTTTAATGGCTACATAAAATGCCGTATCTATCGGATAGAAGCTGACATCTGACCACGACACGCTCCCCGCCGTTCCTTTTCGGCCGATAATGATTCCGGGTCCTTTCACGATGTACGAATCGTGATAGCCCACAATACCATTAGAGCCATAAACCGGATGGCTTCCGTGCTTCCGCTCATCTTCGGGAAGCGGTTCACCATAGCGCAAATCAATGAGTGATTTGAGGCGAATAGGCGACCAATATTCAGGAATACCATGATTGATAAATTTTTGTAAAGCTCGCATTCGGATTTATTGTATTACGGATGAAAGAAGATGCGTCAATTCGTTAGTTCTGCTCAACTCCAGATGTAATGCGGCTTCTACGTTTTTAATTGCCTCCTGCAAATCAATCGTTTCCTCCGGCTCGAAGGTATCGACATAGCGCGGGATATTGAGGTTGTAGTCGTTATCGGCAAGTTCGTTGTTGTCCACGATAGCGAAGTAGCGTTTGCGCTCTTGGGGAGAGCGCAGCACACGGCGGAGTTCTTCGGCGACGGACGCAATAGCGTTGCGCTCGCCTTGCGCCTGCTGCTCTGCGTTTGCGAGTTCGGCATCTTTTTTTGCCAGAAGGTCGGTGCGTTGTTGTTCGCGTTTGGCGAGTTCTGCGGCTTTTTTTGTGGGTTTGGCGTTTTTGCTGGTCTTCGCGGCTTCGTCCATTTCCTCGCGGAGTGCGTGAATCTGCGTTTGCAACTTGCTCAGGCGGTCGGCGTAGTCTTGTTCGATTTCGCTGCGGCGAAAGGCGAGGTCGTCGGCAATATCGGCGCGGAGGCGTTCGATTTCGGGCGGCAAAAACTGCTCCAAGACGGCGGGGTCGCCCCACGACTCCAGCAGCGCGGCAATGCGCATCACGTCGTGCGGGAGCAGGCGGTTCATGGCGGAATCTTCTTTGCACCAGCCGTCGCGGGCGGCATAGACCATCAAGATTTTATCGGCGCGTTCGGGGCGTTTGTTGTTGTTGAGAAATAAAATCGCGCCCGGAATACCCGTACCGTAAAAAAGTTTTGCGGGCAGCACGACGATAGCTTCCATCAGCATTTTGGGCGTTTTTACGTTGCCAATGGCGTTTTCCAGTCCCGTGATAAACTGCTTGCGGATGTGCCACTCGTCATCGGCCTTGCGATTTTGCCCGTCTTCTTCTTCGGTTTTGGCGGGCTGCCCGCGAAAAAGAACCCCTTGCGGACAGACCACGCCGGCGCGTCCCTGCTCGTTCATGGAGGTAACGATATGCTGCAAAAAGGCAAAATCGCCGTTGGAAAAGGGCGGAATACCGTAGAGAAAGCGGTTAAAGGGGTCGGCAAACGAGGTTTTATCGGGGTAGTGGAGCTGCGCCGAGCCGTCATTTTTGGCGGTGGATTTGCCTTGTTTATCTTTTTTGGGTTTGCCGTTGCTCCACCAATTATCGAGCGAAAAGGGGAAGTTTGCCATGACGACATCAAAGGTTTTGAGGTCTTTGCCGTCGAGGAATTTGGGGCTTTTGAGCGTATCGCCCTGTTCGATGGTTGCCTCGAGGTTGTGCAGAATCATATTGATATTGCAAATAGCCCAGGTGTTCCAGACGGTTTCTTGTCCGTGCAGTTGGAGCCGTCTCGCCTCACCGCCGCGCTCTTTGACGAACTTCGCGGCATGAATCAGAAAGCTGCCGGAGCCGCAGGTGGGGTCATACACATCGTCGCCTTCGGCGGGCTTGAGGTAGCGCGTGATAAGGCGCACGACTTCTTGCGGCGTGTAGAATTGTCCGGCAGTGGCACCGCCCTTGTTTTCATCGGCAAATTTGCCGATAAGGTATTCGTAGGCATCGCCCAGCACATCCGGCGAAGCGTTGTCATCGCTGAGATTGACGGCATCGAGATAGCTGACGAGAGTAATGAGCGTGTCCGAGGCAAGTTTTTTGTTGCCGGAGCCGTCGGGCGCAGGCTCGTTCCAACGCACGGTGTTGATAATGCCTTTCAAGCGGGGATTTTTTTCGGCAATAGTTTCAACGGCTTTGGCAAGCGCGTCGTTCATTGTTGTTGGCACGGCAGAGCGAACATCGTTCCAGAAGCACCCGTCGGGGATCGTGTAATCATGCGCTTTGTCGAGAATAGTTTGATATTGTTGGGCATTTGGTTTTTTGCCATAGTCTTGGCGAAATTTCTCCAGCACCCGTGCGGTTTCGACGGTGTAGTTATCGGAAAGGCGTTTGAAAAAGAGCAGGGTGAGGATATAGGATTTGTAATCTTCGACTTTGTCGCGGAGAATGTCCGCCATTCCCCAAAGGGTGCTGCCGAGTGCTTGTTTTGAGAGCATAAGATTTAGTATAGTGATGAAATTTTTATTCTACGCCTTTTGTCTGCTTTCCCGTCTCACGCCGCCGCTTCGCCAAACTGCAATGCGCACAACTTCGCATAAAAGCTCGTTTGGTCGGCAAGCAAGGATTCATGCGTTCCGGACTCGATAATCTTTCCTTTGCTGAACACAAAAATTGTATCGCACCGGCGAATCGTCGAGAGACGGTGCGCAATAATTATCGTCGTGCGACCCGTCATAAGCCGCTCCATTGCTTCTTGGATGAGGTGTTCGGTTTGCGAATCAAGCGAGCTAGTTGCTTCATCCAAAATGAGCATGGGCGGGTTTTTCAAAATTGCCCGCGCAATCGCCACGCGCTGACGTTGCCCGCCAGAGAGCTTCACGCCTCGCTCACCGACGAGCGTTTGCAATTTTTCGGGAAATTGTTCGATAAATTCTACGGCATTTGCCAAGCGGGCTGCCTCCCAAACCTCATCATCACTTGCGTTCAGCTTGCCGTAGCGAATATTTTCTGCAATCGTTCCGCCAAAGAGAACAATATCTTGCGGGACAATCCCAACACTCTCGCGTATTTCTCGCAAACTGAGGCTCTGTGCTGATTCGCCGTCGAAAAGAATCTGCCCGCTCTCTGGCGCGTAGAACCCCTGAATTAACGCCGCCGTCGTGCTTTTTCCCGCGCCCGATTCGCCCACAAACGCTACACGCTTGCCCGCTTGAATTGACAAGGAAACGTTCTGCAAGGCAGGTACATCCTTGCGTCCAGGATAAGCGAAGTGGATATTTTGAAACTCCACCGACTGCAAACGGCGTACTGACGGGCTTTCTGAGGCATTGTGGGTTTTATCCAAAAGTTCTGGCTGGGATTCCAAAATCTCACGGATGCGCACCGACGCGCCGAGTGTGCGTTGGATTTGCCCAAATAATTCCGCAAAACTGCCCAAAGCACCGCCCACAAACGTTGTGTAAATAATGAACGACGTTAAGCCGCCCATCGTCATCGCGCCAGAGCGAACCAAACTGCCGCCGTACCAGAGTACACCAGCAATTCCGCCAAAAAGCACCATCAAAATAAACGACACAAACGCCGAGCGAATCCGCGCACCCGAAAGTGCCAAACCGACCGTATTCATAATTGCCGAATGGTAGCGCGTGGCTTCGTAGCGTTCATTCACAAACGATTTCACGCCCGCAATGGCTTGGAGCGATTCTTCGACAATCGTCGCGGCTTCGGCAAGCGCGTCCTGCGTTTTGGTGCTGTATTTGCGAATGAACTTGGCAAAGACAAGCGCGATAGCCACAATCACGGGCAGCACGAGCAGAATCATCACGGTAAGCTGAATGCTCGTCGAGGCAATAAGTACAACGCTTCCAAGAAAAAAGACCATTTGCCGCAGCAATTCCAAAACGCTAAAAGTAAAGGTTTCCTGCACGAGCGATAAATCCGACGAAAGCCGTGAAGACAGCTCTCCGACACGCCTTTCGGCAAAAAAGCTCATGGGCAGTCTGATAATTCGCTCAAAAAGCTCTGTGCGCAAGCTGGCAAGCGTATTTTCGATAATTGTTGCCAGCGACATTGACGTAAAATAGCGCGTTACGGACTGCACAAACAGCACCGCAAGCAATCCGCCGAAAATAAGGCTGACGGAATATTTCGCAGTAGATTCATTCAGCACGGCATCAATGAGCAGTTCAATCGCCTTCGGAAAGAGCAATGATGCGGCACTCGAGAGAACGAGTGCCAAAAGGGCGAAGGAAATACGCCACTTGTGCGGAGCGAGAAAGGTGAGCAAAAAGCCCAGTTGTGCGCGGGATTGTTCGCGGGTGAGTTTGGGTGTGTCGTCATCATTGCGGCGGTGGTTGCGTCGTTTAGCCATAGTTGGGGTGATTCAAATGAATGGTGAAATAGTCAATGGAACTTTTATCTGCTCAAAAAAACTCCTTACAAAAAAACGCTCTCCTCCACTCTCCTGCAAGACGTTTTTTTCTAAAGCGCATTCTTGCTTGCGATTGGTTTTCAAAATTCAGTATTTATCAGCATTGGAGGATGATTTTTCATGGAAATATTCTTTGCCAAAAAGATTGTGAAGAGACGTGTGCGGCAAAGTTGTTGGAAAATCGGGAAGTAAACCGTAAATTTGTAATCTGTGCCAATTTTACAAAAACGCTTTCTGGGTAAAGAATGTTCCGAACAAATATTCTCTGAAAGCCGCGTAAAATCTGGTTGAGAAAGCTAGTATGATAGCAAACAATTCAATTATTCTTTTTATTCAGTTTTTGAAGGAGTTTACCTGCAATGGGTACACTTTCCAAAATGCGCACGATTTCGCCATATGTGTTAGTGGTGATTGCCGTGCTTTTTATCCTCTTTATGGTGATTTCGGATATTGACTTGCCGACCATCACCTCTCAAGGTCAGAATCTCGCAACGGCAAAGCTCGGTGAGGTCAATGGCGAAAAAATTATGTATGCAGAATTTGAACGCCGCGTGAAAGAACAAGCGGAAGTGGCGCGTCAGCAAAACCCAAACCAAGAAGATTTTGACGAAGCTCCCGTGCGCGAGCAAGTCTGGAACGATATGGTGGATGAAATTCTCCTGCGCCAAGAAGCGAAAAAACTTGGTATCACCGTCAGCAACGACGAAATTTTAGACGTATTATTGGAAAACCCGCCCGATGTGTTGCGCCGTCCCTTCACGGATTCGGTCGGTCGCTTCAACCGCGATATGTATCTGGAGTATGTTACCAATCCTGACCTTATCGCCCAACGCGGTAGCGCAGAGCAGGCAGCAAATTTCAAAAAATATCTTGTGCGCATTGAAGATGCCATTCGCCTAGATAAGCTCCAAAATAATATGCGTGCGGCGGTGGGCAGTGCGTTTGGCGCGATTGACCCGCTCTATGTGCAAAACCGCTTCACCACTGATAATTCCACACTTGATGCGGATATTCTTCAGTTGAATGCAAATCTTATTTCCGACAGTGCCGTAACTGTCGGTGCGGAAGAAATTGCAAACTACTACAAAGCGCATGAATCCTCGTATAAGCAAAAAGCAGTTCGCAAATTGAACTATGCTATCTTGCCGATTCTGCCGTCGCAAGCAGATTCGCAGCGCGTTCAGAAGCGTCTTGAGCGCATGATGGGCGACCTGAACACCGCACAAACTCCTGGACAGCGCGACACCGTTTTTGAACGCTTCGTGGGCGATTACGGTGGACAAACCGTTGATTACAAATTTGTGCAAGACGTTCCGCCACAAACACTTGTGATGCTGAACAATTTGCCTTTGCGCGGTGTTGTTGGTCCCATTCAAACACAACAAGGCACAACCTTTATTCGCTTGGACGACCGCCGCTCTGGTGTAAATGCGCAAACCAAAGCAAGCCATATTTTGCTGCAATTCGGCGCAAACAAGGACAGCGCAAAAGCAGAAGCTGTGCGCATTATGCAAGAAGCGCAATCGGGTAAAGATTTCAACGCTCTTGCAAAGCAATACTCGAAAGACCCCAGCGCAGCGCAAAATAGTGGCGATTTGGGCTTCTTCGGCAAAGGCATGATGGTAAAGCCCTTTGAGGATGCGGCTGGTACGGCTGCTGTTGGTTCGATTGTTGGTCCAGTAGAAACCCAATTCGGCTGGCACATTATCAAAGTAACCGACCGCAAGTCTGATGAAATCAAGTACAGCGAAGTTGTGCTGCAACCGACAATTAGCCAAGCAACGCGCAGCAGCCTCTTCCGTGCAGCAGCGAGCTTGAAAGAGCAAACTCAAGGCGGCGCAAAATTCTTGGAAGCCGCACAAAAGCTCGGTATTCAAGCTGGCGAAACAGCGTTCTTCCGCCGCATTTCGTCTATTTTGGGTTCGCGCACTTTGACAAATTTTGCCTTCGAGGGCAATGTAGGCGACCTCCACGACCCGCTTGAAATCAAGGGTACAGGCATTGTTGTTGCGCAAATCGCACAAAGCCGCTTGGCTGGCATTAAGCCGCTCGAAGATGCCCGCGAGGAGATTCGCATGAAACTTCTCACCAGCAAAAAACTTGACGCGCTCAAGGGCAAAGCACAAGAAGTTTTTGCAAAAGTTTCTGGCTTGGATTCCTTGAACAAAGCAAAAAGTGTAGATTCTACGTTGATGGTAGTCAATTCGGCAGGTATTACTAATAACGGTCGTGTGCCGCAGCTCGGCGCGGATGTTGCTCTTTCGGCAAACTTATTCGCACAAGCAGCGCAAGCGGGCGGGAAAATTATTGGTCCGATTCGCGGCGAGCGCGGCTACTACATTGCGCAAATCAAAGGCAGCAAACAAGCCGATGCAGCAGCGTTTGCCGCACAACGCACCACGCTTGCGCAAGCAGAACGCACCAAAGCAATGGGACAGCCTTTCTTCAAATGGCGCAACGAACTTCGTGAACGCTCGGATATTGTTGATAATCGCAACAAGTATTTCCGCGACTAAGAGCAAAATATTCTGGTTCTCCATAGTCTGGCTTGGAAGAGTACCCTAATGTGTTGCTTGGCTGTTGGAATATAACAGTTGAATACAGCCGCATCATTATCGTTTTTCCACCACCAACTATCTTAGAACCAATTTCTCGTAGAAAAGGCAGTTACTTGAACAGTAATTGCCTTTTTTGTTTTTGACGAACATCGAACATATAGTCCAACTCCTTATACATCAACATTGATTGATAGAAATGGCTTCCTCCCTTGCATTCAACAACCTTAGCGACGACGCACTGAAAGCACATTTTGGAACTGCGTCCTTCAACGCTGCACAAAAGCTCCTTGCGCAAGGTGCGGTGCTGAATACAGAATTTAATATCAGCGATAACGTTGTCTATGGAACGCTACTGCTTGATGGCGCAGAGCGCAACGTTGATATGAGCGAAAGCGCAAAAAGCGGGCTGGTGTGGGATTCTGATATTGAGAACAATCCCGAAGCAGCAGAAACTGCCGTTCTTGCAGCATTACTGCATTACCGGAATACAGACGAATATGCACGACGCTTTGGTAGCGGCGCAAGCTCTCATCATGGCGCATCTGTGGTTGCAAATGCTGGAAAACAGAAGGGCAAAAAAAACGCTTCGGATGCCAGCAAGAGTGCTACAAAAGCCACCAGCGCAAAAAACACGAAAAAAAATGTAAAAAAAGGCGTGGAAAGCACCTTGCAACCGCACTTAGAAATGCTTTCGACCAACGAACTCACGACGCTTATTGTGCAATTTGCCGAAAGCTATCCAGAGGTAAAACGCGATTTACTGATTCGCTTCCGCACCAATAACGACGAGGTATTGCAGGAGCTTACCAAAGAAATTTTCAAGATATTTCCTAGGAAAAATGCTGAATTTAAGCGCTTCACCGCAACAGCATTTATGAAGCAGCTTCAAACCTTGCAATCAAGTATTGAACAGCTTCCGCGCAGCCAGCAGTGGCAACCGAAAACGGAGCTTGTTATTGGTCTCTTGGAGCTTTTTAGCGCGAGAATGCTGAACTCGCGGCGTATTGACGACACCTACGAGGCTCTCTCTAAGGATGTTCGTTCCATGAATCAAGAACGCCTTGCAAGCCCCGAACAGCGACACGCCTTTCTTGAGAAGCTCGCTCTTATTGTACGCAAACTCATCGTTACTCCCAACTACAGTGCGCGGAATGTCTTTCATTTTGCGCTAGAATTTTGCCTTGAGAAGGAGGATTACAACGCCCTCACCAAACAGTTTCTTGCCGCAACTAATACGTGGGAAAAGCAAGGATTAAAGCCGTATTTGGAGATTATTTTTACCAAAACGCAGGATAAAGAAGCACGAATACAAATGCTGGAACACAACCTTGTGGGTATTGGCGATTATGTGCAGCTTGCGAAGTTTTGGCGCGACGAAGAGAACAACATCCCGAAAGCGATTGATATTGCCGAGCGCGGTGTACTGAACGTTTCTGGTACTGCGCAAATGAAATTCACGCTTCTGCAAATGCTTTCGGAACATTATGTTGCGGAAGGCAACTACGACGCGCTTTTGCGCATTTTCACTGAACACTTGAAAAACGATAGCAATGTTACGGTGTTCAATGCTTTCGGAATGTCAATTTTTCCTCGAAACACGATAGGAAAACCAGAAACGAACCCGCTTGAACCCTTCCGCCGCACGATGGACGCACTCGAACATCCATTTTTTTCGCTGTTGCTCAAGCACTTCGTCAGCACAAACAATGACGAGCGCGTACACGAGCTTTTTCGCATCGCTCTTGAGCAAGGAAAATGGAGTATTGCTATCATTATCGAATCAAAAAAATACTTGCGTCCTGCCGATGCTGCTGATATTCAGCAAAAAATGATTGCTGGCGCAATGAAGCTCTTGAAGGGAAATAATAACTATGCTTTTTCGGATTTGGCGGCACCCTTGCTTGCGGGCATTTACTACGAACAAGGCGATATGGAAAAACTGTGGAAAACTATCGAAAAAAACATCCCAGAAATGATGAAATACGAGGAAACACTCGTTATTACGCACCCAGCAGAATACGTTTTGCTCTACAAAAAGCACGTTGATAGGTTGCTGAAAGAACATCGTTCCAATTATCAAATTGAGGCAATGCAAACGCTGCGACGGATTCGGCATATCCAAACCACTGTTTTGGGACAAGCCCGCGACTGGCACGAGTACATCAAAAATATACGCGAATCCACCACAAAACTGCGAAATTTTCAAGCGGAATTAAATAAACTGTAAGTCTTAAATTTTCAAAATATTACGAACAAAATGACGATACACCAGCAGGTACAAATGCTGGCTGCACCAAAACTCATGTACTCATTTCATCCAATACTTATTTTTTACTTATTCTTTTTGCTCTATGAAAGAAATTACACCGACAGAACTCAAAGCACTGATAGATTCGGGCGCAGATTTTCAGCTCATTGATGTCCGCGAACCGCATGAAATCGAGATTGCCACGATTGGTGGCGAAAATATTCCGCTCGGTAGCATCATGCAAAACACGGATAAAATTTCAGAGGAAAAGCAAGTAATTATCTATTGTCGAAGCGGCGGACGAAGCGGGCAGGCAGTTGCGGCATTGGAGCAATACTTGGAGCAGGATAATTTGTACAATCTCAAAGGTGGGATTTTGCGGTATGCAGACGACGTAGATTCGTCCTTGCAGAAATATTAAAACATTCCGCTTTCCTCTCTGCGAAGCAAGGCAGCTGTGCTGCCTTGCTTCCAGTATGATTCAGCCAATAGTGCTGCTTTGATGCCCACTTAAATTTCCGCCACTGCGCGTTCAATGAGGCGGCGAGCAACGGTTTGTGTGCCAGTGTAATCAAAGTAGTTTGTGGTTGTGTCGAGGAATGCCGCGACGTAATCCAATTTATCGTCGGAAACATCAATGAAATTCTTCAAACTTCCAACAACACTTTCTGGGGTCAAGCCTTTGGAAGAAACAAAATTGCCCATCCAGCCTTTGATGCTGCTGAATCCTTGTTGAATAAAACCAAGTTGTCCATCAGCACCACCGCCCGGAATTGCCGAAGCAATAGCCGAAAATGCGGGGTTGGAGGTTAAGTCTGCTGGCGCGAGTCCGCCGATAAATTGCTCCATTTTTTGCAAAAAGTCTGGACCAAGCGGAATCAAGCCGTCGAAGCACGTCAGTGCTGCCAAACGCATGATAGATTCTTTGCCGTAATCGCCGACTGCACCCATAAATTCTGCAACGCCGTCGCCTGGAATACCGTTTGTTTTTGCGTAGGCAATGATTTCGGCAGATACTTTAATGCCGAAGTCAATCGCTTGTGCTTTGTCAGCTTTTGGTGTGAGTTTTTCCAAGAAACCGAGAAATGATACGCTTTCGCCGATTTTATTTGCCAATGCTGCCGCACCCAATTTCCCGCCAACGCTGCTTGCGGTCTGGTACAGCCACACAGCGCGTTGATAGCCTTCAGCAGGGTCGTTGTAGAGCGTGATTGCACGCTCGCCAATTTGCTGAATCATGCTTGGGTCGCTTTCGCCCGTTACGAGCGTAATCATATTTTCAAAACCAGAGATATTTTGCCATTCGCCCGGAACGACGTAATCAAGGGCTTTCAAGGACATGACCGTTGCGCCACTTGTGGGTAATTCATTGACGAGTTCAAAGATTGGTTTGCTCATTGTTGTAGTGTTAAGTATTGAACGGTGAATGTTGAGTGTTGAATTATTTTGTTGCTTGAAATGCCGCCAAGCCAGCAAGATTCACCTTTTCAAGCCATGCCTCGCGGTCTGCTTTGCCGAACTCTGGTGAGCGCGAAAGCACTTTTACTTGATAGCGTCCGCCGACAAGCAGTGCTGTTGCGGTGCTGCCTTGGTCCACGGCTGGGAAGCCGCCTATTTTCTTGGTTGCGGACGTAAATTTTTCTGCGGCTTGCGGATTATTTGCCACATCAGAAATAGCAATCATCGCCATATCTTTGCCGTCTTTTTTCAGTTTATATTCTGCAAAGCCTGTCTTTTCTTGGCTGGCACTGATGTCAAATCCAGCAACATCTTTTGGGAAAAACTTATTGAACGAGCCACCTTCTTCTGGCGTTGGCAATGCACCCGATTCCTGCGCTGCTTTTTTTGCTTCGATAGCTTCTTTGCTTTTTTTATCTGCTTCCGACCAACGCGGATCTTCTTTTTTACACGCAACAAGACTCACACTGAGCAATAATGCGACCACGAGAACCCGGCGCATATCAAATAACCAATGAGAAAATTTCATAATAACTGAAAAGAAATGGGAAAAAAGGAATTATCAAGGAAAGTGATTGGTTGCTTGGTGATTGGTTAAATGACCAACGAATAATGACCAACGACCTAACACACCAATCTACATATCCAACCACGTGTATAAGCGGTTTTGCAGGGCATCAAGGTCGCTGGGCGAAAGAACGCCAAGCGATTGGATAAATTGGCTTTTCATCACCGAATGAACGCGCTGGACGTTGAAAACGCCATCGCGCATATAGCGATTGACAATAGGCACATCGAAGCGAAATTCTTCAGGACGCGCTTCGTGAGGAATGACGGTGTAATACATCGGTTCATCTTCTTCATGCGCGGTATTCATCACCACCGCCATTGTCGGCGATTCCGACGGATGAAAGCGCACAAACCAGATGTCGCCGCGTTGGGGAATATTCATGCTCATTGGTTCACACTCCAAAAGTTATGGACAGTTCTGTACGAATTATGTAGATATTCTTACCATCACGACAATGAAGCGCGGAGCATGAACGTTGCTCATCTTTGAGCAATGGTGTGTACTTGTTTTAGAACTCTTCGGTATGTTCACGGCGAATGCTTGCTCCCAGCGTATTTAGGCGTTTTTCAATGGCATCATAGCCACGGTCGAGGTGATAGACGCGCAGAATTTCACTGCGTCCCTCTGCCACGAGAGCCGCTAAAATCAGCGACGCACTGGCACGAAGGTCGGTGGACATCACCGTTGCACCGCTGAGTTTTTTACCGCCTTTGATAATGGCTGTATTGTCCGCCATTTCTACATCTGCACCCAAGCGCAGCAGCTCTGGCACGTGCTTAAAACGGTCGGTATAAATGGTATCGGTGATGCTAGATGTGCCTTGCGCCGTTAGCATATACGCCATCCATTGCGCTTGCAGGTCGGTTGGGAAGCCTGGATAGGGCGCGGTTGTGATGTCGGTTGGTTTGGGTGCTTCGGTCATGGTGAGCGTGATATTATCGCCATTGACATCAAGCTCGCAGCCAGATTCTTCCAGCTTTGCAATGACCGCCGCAAGATGATACGGATTGATATTGTCAATCGTTACTTTCCCGTGCGTCATTGCTGCGGCAATAAGAAATGTTCCTGCTTCAATGCGGTCTGGTATTGTTTCTTCGTTTACGGGTTTTAATTCGTTCACGCCTTCGATTTCAAGCGTTGTCGTGCCAATGCCTTCAATCTTTGCACCCATTTTCACGAGCATTCGCCCCAGTGCGGTTACTTCTGGCTCTAGGGCTGCGTTTGTGAGAATCGTTGTGCCTTTTGCTAGCACTGCCGCCATCATAACATTTTCCGTCGCGCCAACGCTCGAAATATCGAAGTGAAAACGCGCTGCACGCAAGCCGCCATGCGGTGCTTTAGCATTGACATAGCCATTTTCAATCGTAATTTCTGCACCCAATTTTTCCATGCCTTTTAAGTGCAAATCCACTGGACGCGGTCCCCATGCGCAACCGCCCGGCAAGGAAATACGTGCCTCGCCGTAGCGAGCTAGAATCGGACCCAAAACGTGGAAGGATGCACGCATTTTTTTGACGTGTTCGTACGGAGCTTCAAACGAGGTAATATTTGCTGTATCAACAAAGAGATCGTTGTTATTCAACTCGCAATGTGCGCCCATTGCCCCCATCAGGCGCGAGAGCGTCCAGACATCGCGGAGATTCGGAGTATTCGTGAGATGAAACACGCCTGGAGCAAGGAATGTTGCTGGCATGATAGCCAGAGAAGCGTTTTTCGCGCCAGAAATGGTAATACGACCATGAAGCGGTTTGCCGCCCGTAATAACGAATTTATCCACAAAAACGAAAGAAAAGTGAAGGGAATACAGTTTGCTGCGCCGCTAAAATAGAGATTTTTTAATGAATTTCTGAGGAAATCTTTATCGGAAAAATCTTCCTCTCCTAATGTGCTACAGAGACCTTGAGCATACTTTTTAATAGACCAAATAACCCCGAAAATTTTACGGCAAAGTCAGAGATAATCAGAAAACCAAGCACGTACATTGGCACTGGATACTGCTCAAAGATATCAACAACATAGTATAGCAATGTTTGCAGAAAGGTATTACGGTTGAGAACGTAAAAAGCCAGAAGCGTAAAGCCCACACCAAGTGCTGTTCCCGCAAGAATATCACTTGCCCAGTGGTAGCCTGTTCCCATGCGAAAAAAACATAGTATTGCGGCAATGACTAAACCAATGATACCAGCTATGCGGTGTAGCAGAAACGTTCCCATCGCAACGGTAAACCACATCACGGCGTGGTCGCTGGGAAACGAGCCTTGCTCAGAAATATGTACTTTCATTCTTGTCCAAATGGCTGGGTCGAAGGGAATAAGCATTGGCGAGGCAGTCATAGGACGAGGCTGCTCGAAAAAATGCTGTAAGACACGCGCCGCCACAAACCCAGCAACCATCACGGCGAACAGAACAAGAACGCGACCGCGAATGTAGCGCTGCTGCTTGCCGTGTTCGCTTAAACTACCGATGTAGGTTTGCTGCGAATAGGTAGAAATACCAGAAAACCACAAACCAATTAACGTCAGCGCAGCTAGTTCCCACGAATCTTCTGCGCTATCAACAGCGAAGAAAAAGAGGTCTGCTGATTGCGCAACAAATTGGTTCGTCAGTTGAAAAAAATAAATATCCATGCTGAAACATCAAAAAAAACAATCGTAACAGTGTAGGTCTTCGTGTAGTCGTTTAATCTGCAACCGCAGTATCGCTTGGAATAGTGCTAGCGTCAGGGAATTCAATGACAAACATTGCGCCGTTGCCGAGTTCGGATTCGCACCAAATATTCGCGCCCATTGCCTCGGTCAAGCGCTTCACGATAGAGAGTCCCAAGCCAGTAGAATGCTCGCCGCCAGTCGGCTTTGCGGACAAGCGGGCGAATTTCCCAAAAAGTTTCTTTTTGTCTTCTTCGCTAAAGCCGGGACCCTCGTCTTGCACTTCCACGCGCACACGCTTCTGCGCGGTATCTTGTTTCAAGCGCACCCAGATGCGCTTGTCCGAAGGCGAGTATTTTACGGCATTTGAAACAATATTATCCAAAATTTGAATCGTTAGTGTGGGGTCGGCATAGATTTGCGGTGCATCAGCATCCGTCTCAAAACTCAGCGTAATATTTTTCTTTGCTGCTGCAAGTTGATAGCGACTCACAACGTTGTCGAGCGACATAAGCACCTCGACAGGCATCATTTGGAGCGTGAGTTTTCCGTTCTCAATTTTATTCACATCCAGCAGATTCGTAATAATTTCAAACATGAAGTTCGACTGCGTTTCGATTTGGTGCGACATTTCGTCTAAATCGTCCTCCGCCAATTCCACCTGTTTGCGCTTGACAATCATCTGCGCCATACCACGAATGGAACTGAGAGGATTTTTCAAATCATGCGCGGCAATTCCCAAAAACTCATTTTTTTCATCATTCAAGCGTTTGAGTTTTTCGTTTTGATGTGCTAAGGTTTCCAATGCCTGCCGAAGCGCAATGTGAACACGGACTCGCGCCAGCAATTCCGCCTTTTTGAAGGGTTTAGTCAAATAATCCACGGCACCAACATCAAAGGCTTTGGTGATGGATTCGGCATCGGCATGGACGGTCAAGAAAACGACAGGAATATCTGCGATAGATTCGTGTTCTTTGAAGTATCGACATACTTCGTAGCCATTCATTTCGGGCATATTGATGTCGAGAAGCATCAAGTCGGGATGCTGCTGTTCGGCAAGCTGGATAGCTTGTTTCCCAGAATTAGCGACAATCGGCGTATAGCCGTTACTTTTCAAAATTGTCGAGACAATGTAGGTGTTTTCTTCAACGTCGTCCACGACCATAATACGTTTATTTGCAATTTCCATATGCTCTACCAAAATGATAATGTGCGAGAAAAATTCACAATAAAAAATGCTTACAAGGGGGAAAATACGATGCGATGAGTAGTATTTCTTCTCAAGGTTGTTTGCGTACCGTGCTACGTAGAAGAAAAGAAATAGGTACGACCTGCGACCGAAGCTAAAAAAGAGAACTTATTTTATTTCTACGAAACTACCAACGAGTGGGAGACCATTTGCCAAAAAATCTTTGTTTTGCTCTCTTTTGTTTATCCTTTTTTCTGTGCTGTTTGAGGCAATTCAAGAATAAAATTCGCCCCTTGACCGCGCTCGGATTCGCACCACACGCGCCCGTTCATCGCACCAGTGAGATGCTTCACAATCGCCAAGCCCAAGCCCGTAGAATGCTCTCCGTTGGTGGGTTGTGCGGAAAGTTTTGCAAACTTAGTAAAAAGATGGGTTTTATCCTCTTCTGTCAAGCCAGGACCCTCATCTTTTATTTCAATGCGTACACACGCTTCCATTGCAAATTCGGCTGTGCCATTTTGCACTTTTTCCCATTCTTCGCGTGTCCAGATATGGTTTGTGCGCAGCACCTCCGATTCGGACAGTCGCACCAATACTTGCTTTCCTTTTGGAGAGTATTTTATTGCATTAGAAAGTAAATTTTCAATAATCTCTATCGTTGCTATTTGGTCGGCAAAAACAAGGATTGGCGCACTGGGAACCTCTGTTTTGATGCGAATATCTTTCTGCAAAGCCACCTGCTCAAATCTATCAACAACGCTGGTAACAATAAAATTTGCTTGAAAGGTTGTGCTATCAAAGCTGAATTTGCCAGATTCTAGTGCGTCGGCACTAATAATTTTTACAATCATTTCAAACATCCGCTTTGCCGTGTCCAATATCACGCCCGACATAGTATGCACGAGCGCAGCAGGAACGACTGCGTCGTCGTGGGATTCGCTATGTAACGCCTCAGCAACGCCTTGAATCGCTGAGAGCGGGTTTTGCAAATCGTGGGCGGTGAGCGAGAGAAGTTCTGTTTTTTCCTTATCCATTTCGCGCAAACGCCGATTTTGCTCGGCAATTTCGAGCTGTGCAGTGCGAAGTTTTGTATTTGCTTCGGCAAGTTCTTCTGCGCGGCGGGCAAGCATCGCTTCTGAGCGTTGTTTTAAGCGAAAGCGCGTACCAAAAAGCAACAGTGCAATCACTAATAATGCCGCAATCACAATAAGTGCATTGCGCACAAATGCTTGCTGCCGAACATCTTTTTCCAGTGAAACAATCCGTTGTTCGCGCTGTCCGTATTCATATTGTGCGTTGTAGAGTGCGGACTGCTTGGCAGATTCTTCGTTGAAGAGCGAATCCGACATATTTTTGAATACGCGGTAATACTCCAACGATTGCTTGAAATTCCCCAAGCGTGAGGACGTTTCGGCAAGAATCCATAACGATTCTTTCATCTGCACACGAAGCTGCATTGATTGAGCGATATTATACGCCTGTTCAGCATTCAAGCGGGCTGGCGCGATTTGTCCCAGCGCGAGATAAATAACGCCAATACGGTTTTTTGTCGTGCTGATGTCTGATTCTTGGTGCAATTCTTCAAAAAGTGCGAGGGCTTTGGAGTAGTATTCAAGCGCGGTTTGATAATTTGCTAATTCCTTGAATTGCAAGCCCAAGTCCAAGTAGGTCGCGGCAATATTCGATTTTGCACCAATTTTTTCCCACATCTTGAGCGCACGAAGCCCATAGCCAAGCGACTCCGAGTAGTTTCCTTGCAAATGCCGTACTTGCATCATATTGAGCAAACAATACGCCAAGAGCCGCTCATCTTTCACTTTCTGTGCAATCTGGAAAGCGCGTTCTAAGTACTTTGAGGCTTCCTTTGCTTTTTGCTGCGAAATAAAAATACGCCCAATGGTATTCAGCGAATGTCCGATTTCGCGCTCGTCGCCAGACTTTTCGTCTAATTCCAGTGCTTTGAAAATATGCTCGGTTGATTTTGGATAATTTCCAAGATTACGATATGCCACACCAACAAAGCGATGCGTCCGCGAAACATCGGAATTAAAGTCATATTTATGAGCAACGTGGAGTGCTTCTTCGCCATAATTGATTGATGCTTGTGGATCTACCGCCCGCGATTCCCAGCACAATGCAAGCAAAATACGATACCGAGAAGAATCTGTATGCTGCGGCAATACAGCACGAAGAGAATCCAGAAGACGTGTTTGCGCAAAGAGGGGTGCCGAAGAATGTATGCACAGTGCGTGGATGCATAGCAGCCCCACGACGACAACTGCCACGGGCGTATATCTCGGCAAGAATCCTGCAACAGCTCGTGTTTGCGAGAATTCTTCTGATAAATAGCGGGCATGAAAGGGGTGGTGAAGCATACAACAATAATATAACCAGCAACATCAGCAACAATTTCTGATAAGTACATCACTCAATATAGTTTGCGTTATACCCTTCGACAAACTCAGGGTCAAGACCGCTTCCGACCTCATGCTCAGCCTGTCGAAGCATCCTCAACTACATTTAGTCGCGTACTTACTCTTTACGTATTCGGTCATCCTTTAACGAAAGAGCTCGGAAAATCAATAATAAAATTTGCCCCATTCCCTACGGTACTTTCTAGCCTAATAGAAGCTCCCATGAGGTCAATGAGTTTTTTGGCAATAGACAAACCCAAGCCCGTAGAATGCTCCCCACCAGTAGGGCGAGCGGTGAGTTTTGAAAATTTTGTAAACAACAGCTTTTTATCTTCTTCGGTAAAGCCAGGTCCTTCATCTTGCACCGAAACGCGCACCACCTTTTTTTTATCTGTTGTTTCTTGAAGAGACGTTGTGCTTTCGTGAGGTGCTGCGTCCTCTACAATGTTTTGAAGCGAAAGAGAGACTGCCGTGCCATGCGGCGAGTATTTAATCGCGTTCGAGACGATATTATCTAAAATTTGGACGGTAATCGTCGGGTCAGCAACGACCACATATTCGCTTTCGTTGTCGGGCAAGCATAACGAGAGACTGATAGATTTACTTGCTGCAGCGTATTCGTAACGAGCAAGAAGAATATCACACGTTTTGTAAATATTGTATTCCTCCAACTGCAACGAGATATTACCTTCTTCAATACGGTTAACATCAAGCAAATTCGCAACAATCTCAAACATAAACTTTGCTGAATGCTTGATTTGCTCTGCCATTTCCGTTACTTCTTGCTCCGAAATATTGACTTCATAGCGCGAGACAATAAGCTCCGCTAAACCAGTAATACCACTTAACGGATTTTTCAAGTCATGCGCCGCAATGCCGAGAAACTCGCTCTTTTCGCGGTTCAGGGCTTCCAAGTTCTCGTTTTGTTGGCGCAGTTTGGCTTGCGAGCGCTTCAATTCTACATGAACATTCACCCGCGCCAGCAGCTCTGGTGCGCGAAAGGGCTTAACGATGTAATCTATACCGCCCACCTGAAAAGCACGTTGGATATGCCCAGAATCGGAAACAGCTGTGAGAAACATAACAGGAATTTCTTCTACCAAAGGTTCTTTTTTCAGGAATTCGCACGTTTCAATACCGTTCATGCCAGGCATATTGATGTCGAGCAGAATTAAATCTGGCTTCAGCTCCATTGCCAATTTAATGCACTCTGGACCAGATTTTGCTGTTGAATACTTATAGCCAGCTTTTTTGATAATTGCCGAAGCAATCATTAAATTTTCATCAACATCATCCACGATAAGCACAAAACCCTTATGGGACTCAGCAGACACAACGCTCATAACATTCTCCAAAAAGAGATTGTAGCAAAATCATATTTTATACTTCTGAAGTTTAGATAAAATCACCCACTTTCGCCCTCATCCCCTGCCTGCTCCCAAAGGAAGAAGGAGCTAAGACAAAGAAAATCAAATACTTCTGAAGCTCTCTTCCTCTGGGAGAGGGCTCAAGTGAGGGCAAGCACAGAAGCAAGGTTTTATGCGGGTCGCAGAATTTTATCTCAACTTCAAATACTTGAAACTTCGGAAATATGGATACTGATTGAGGAGTTCTCGCGGCTTTCAAGTCAAAAGTCTGCTGTTTCTCAGGCATTTTTACAAGGAAACTGAACAGTAAAGCACAGCGTCGTTGCTGTTCCGTCAGCAACGCTCACTACATCTACGGAATGTTCTACTGTTTCATACCAAACTTTGCCTTGCATTGCCTCGACTAAACGCTTCACAATAAACAATCCCAAACCCGTTGAACTTTCGCCGCCCGTTGGGCGATTGGAGAGCTTGCCAAATTTACTAAAAAGTTTTTGTTTTTCTTGCTCTGAGAGGAAACTTGTTTGATTTTGAATCGAAATCTGCACTGCTTCCGTCTTGGTTTCCGTCGTTGGCTGCTCGCTTTGTATGCGCTTCAGTGCTACACGAACAGCATGGTCTGGTGGCGAAAATTTAACGGCATTAGAAATCAAGTTATCAAATATTTGGCGCAATATCACGGCATCAGCATCAATCAACACCATCTCATTCGGTAGTATTGTCTCAAATCGTATGAGCTTTTCTTTTGCACGGTCGTCGTATTCTTGTATCACTTTTGCTAAAACCCCGTTCACATCAAGGCTGATAATATTTGGCACAATTTCGCCAGATTCAATTTTGTTAATATCCAAGAGATTACCGATAATATCTGTCATGCGCCGTGCGGTATCGTATATTGCAGCAACATTTTTCAAAATATTATCGGGTGTCATTTTCGCAAAATGCTTTTTGATAATCACGCTTGCCGTCATAATAGACGCAATCGGGTTTTTCAGGTCGTGTGCGGCAATCGAAAGAAGATTATTTTTCTCCTCGTTCAGCTGAATAAGCTGCTCGTTATTCAATGCAAGTTCATTGCGCATATCGGCAAGCGACAAGTGAACATGGACGCGCGAACACATTTCCTGTGCATGAAAAGGCTTGGTAATATAATCCACACCGCCAGCATCGAAGCCCTTGGTCATTGAGCGGACATCGGCAATCGCAGTAATAAAAATAACAGGAATATTTTCTGTCGTGGGATGCTCCTTGAGAACTTTACACAACGTGAAGCCATCCATCAGAGGCATCATCACATCAGAGAGAATCAAGTTCGGGAGCGGCTTTTGCGCTTGGGTGCGTACTCTACAAAATGTCAATGCTTCTTCGCCAGAATGTACTGTTGCTGTTTGATAGCCTTCGCCACGCAAAATCTCACTCGCAATGAGCAAGTTTTCTTCATGGTCATCAACAATCAAAATAAGCTGGTCGAATGGATTCATCATAGTATCATCATGGTAGTAGTGTGATAATGACACGAAGATTATAGTCTTGGTAGGCGATACGATTTTGACAAAGTATCTGTCTGCTCTACGCGGAATAATCCTAAAAGCTGGCGCAAATCTGCCATCAAATTATCCAACTGCTCGCTGGCGCGGGCAATGCCAGAGGATGTTTCGGCGGTGCTTTGTGCCGATTGCGACATAGCATCAATACTTTTGGCAATTTCTTCCGTCGAGCCAGATTGCTGCTCGCTGGCATCGGCGATTTGCCGCACCATTGTTTGTACTTCTTGTGTTCCGCGAATAATTTGCTGCAAGGCATTTCCCGCTTGATTTGCCAGTTCAATCGCCGCATCACCTTGCGAACTACTTCTGCGAATAGACTGCACTGCCGCTTCCGAATCGTGCTGAAGCGTTTGAATCATGCTCGAAATCTGCTTGGTGGCTTCGGCGGTGCGCTCGGCGAGCTTGCGCACTTCATCGGCAACGACCGCAAAGCCGCGCCCAGACTCGCCTGCACGAGCAGCTTCGATTGCCGCATTCAAGGCAAGCAGGTTTGTTTGGTCGGCAATTTCGGTAATCACCTGCACCACATCGCCAATTTCTTGGCTCGAATTGCCCAAGCGCATAATTACGGCAGCAGACTGCTGAATCGCATCGCCAATATCGCGCATTGTTCCGAGTGTTCTTTGCAATACTTCCCCGCTTTGCAATGCCTGACGACGATTTTCTTCCGCTACATTCGAGGTGCGAAGCGCATTCTGAGCATTTTCCGCAACGGTCTGCGCCATTTCTTCCACAGCGGCGGCAAGCTGCGAGGTTTGCGAGGATTGCTCTTCGGCAGTCGCGGCAAGCTGCATCGTTGCATTGCTAATATGCTTTGTGCCAGTATTCACGCGCTCGGTGTTGTCTAAAATTTGCCGCACGACTTTATTCATTTGCTCAACGCTTGAATTAAAACCATGAAACAGCGTTGCTACGTCGTCGCCGGAGCGTTCTGCTTCGACGTGCGCCGTCAAATCACCACCAGAGAACAGACTCATTTCCTGCATGATGGTTTCCACACTGCGGCTCAAGTACTCTCCTTGCTCTTCAGCAGCAGCTTGCGCCTTCACCGCTTGTTTGCTGGCTTGCTCGGCAATAATAGTTTTTTCTTTCGCATTCTCACTCGCTCGGCGAATCGTCTCCACCATTTGATTAAAACTTACGCCGAGCTTCCCGACCTCATCGTTGCTACGCACCTGCACGTGCGCATTCAAATCACCCTTGATAACCTCTCGCGCCGCTTGCTCAAGTTCTTCCACAGGATTTGAAATCAAACGCGCAATAACAATCGCCAGAAGAACAATAAATACGCCATTGAGAGCAATACCAATAAAACTATGCCGCATGGATCGTTCAAAAAATTCATCGCTCAATTCCGCTTCTTTATTCCCACCTTTGGTGTTAAATTCCACGAGTTCATGGACTAAGACGCGAATAACATCGTACTGCCGCCGAGCTACATTGAGCATCATATCTTTGGCTGCGTCCACTTGTCCAGCCATCAGAAGGTCTTCTGCCTTTTTTACATCGTTGTAGTATTCATCGGTATGCCGCTTCAATTCTTGATATTTTTCAGTTTCCCAACCTAGCGTGAGCAACGCAACATATTCTATTTCTTGCCGGGCATACTCCGTGCGCAAGGTGTCGGCGCGGCGAATAAAAAATGCTCGCTCGTTGGAGTCTGCATACATCAAACGCACCGCCGCCACACGACCAATCGCCATTGAGGACTGCATCGAAGTAATCGCAATAATTGACGGCATCCAGTTTGTAGTGATATTTTTCGTGTATTGGTTCATTTGCTGCTTGTCTCGGTAGGTGAGATAATTCAACGCCAAGGCAGCAACCAAGGCAAGTGCAAACACGCTCAGAATTTTAAAACGAATAGTACGATTTAAAAACCACGACATAAAGCATAGAAATAAAATAAAAAAATATGGCTTTTTCCCGTGAAAGCCTCTTGATTACGAGAACAAACATCATTGTCTGCATAAAAAAACGCTCAATTATTGTACCGAAAACGCCATCAAACGGCATCATTGAGCTATGGTCGTGTTTTTTACGCAACCGAGCCCGTCAAATGCACCACCGTATCGCCTTTTTTATTCAGACTCGTAATGCGAAAATGAATCTCTGCGTCGCTTGTTTCGAGGTATTCGATATTTACTGTTGTCGGCATCATTACTGGCTTTGCGAATTGGACATCAATCTTTTTTACCTGCATTTTTTTGATATTTTCAATCACCGACGCAAACATCGAAACAGAATACCAACCATGTACCAATTTTCCAGGCAAACCAAATGCTTTTGCCGCAAAACCAGCAATGTGAATCGGGTTAAAATCGCCCGAAACCTTGGCGTAGTCCCATCCGATGCTGTTTGGCATCACAATTTTTCCACCATCTTTTGCTGCCGAAAAATCTATCGGTTTCGGCGATTCCGTTTTTTCAGTAGAGGCTTCCGCAGCCTTCTCGCCACCACCGCGCTTGACAATGTAGCCACTTGTAATATGCGCAATTTTTGTCGCACCTTGCGAAATTTCTACCGTAAACTGCGGAAACAACGATCCACCGTGCTTTCCAGGAATTTCTGCCGAAGCATAAATGCTGACGGGCTTGCTCACATCCAGCGCGTTCACTATCTCCAAACCATTGGTAATATGCACCATGCCTGGCGCGGGAAGCGGAAAGCCTGATTCCAGCATAAGCCGTATTTGCGCTCGTTGCGCCAAGCAATACAGCCATGAAGCAGGAACCGCGCCGCTTTGAAAGCCACAAAACGCCGTGTACGCCTTGACAGCTTCTGCATCCAGCGCAACGCTTTCAAAGTTCATTTCCACGCGAGCGGTTTCTTTTACGGGTGGATTTCCGCGCGTGAGCGTCATCATTACGGGTAAGAGCATTTGAGGAATTGTGCCGAGTTGAGCCATGATTTGTTCCAAAAAGTGTGAGAATGGAAGAGTATTGTTTCTATAGTTGTTTCGATTTTTTTTCAAACAAGCTCAAAAGATACAGTATTTTTCTCATTGATGCAATCCACAAATGCAAACATTCCACAAATTTTTCCGTATTTTATGTATCGCTCTGTGTTTTGCTCAATGTTTTCTTCATTTTCTCACTTCACCGCTCACCTTTCAAGGAAATACGCGCTATGAGCCTCACTTCTACGAGCATTCAACGCCCCGTGTTGTCTATCGTTATGTCCATCACGATTGTCCTTTTTGGCGTGATTGGCTTTCTTTTTCTCGGTGTGCGCGAGTATCCGAGCGTGGATACGCCTGTGGTGACGGTGCAGACCGCCTACGCAGGCGCGAACCCTGATGTCATTGAGGCGCAAATCACCGAGCCTCTGGAAGAGGCACTGAGCGGGATTCCGGGCTTGCGCTCTATCAAATCCACGAGCCGCGAGCAGCGCAGCGTCATTACCGTCGAGTTTACCCTCGAAACCGACCTTGAAACTGCCGCCAACGACGTGCGCGACCGTGTATCGCAGGCAGTGAGCCGCATTCCGCAAGATGCTGACCGCCCAATCGTGCAAAAAGCAGATGCCGATGCGGTGCCGATTTTGTTTCTCAATATCAAAAGTGCGAAGCGAGATTTATTGCAGCTTTCCAAAATTGCCAATGATGTTTTTAAGGAAAATTTCCGCTCTATTCCAGGCGTTTCCGAAGTGCAGATTTGGGGCGAAAAGCTCTATGCTATGCGCCTTTGGCTCGACCCGCAACGCCTCGCTGCCTACCGCCTCACGCCGCAGGATATTCGCGCCGCGCTCCAACGCGAGAACGTAGAATTGCCCTCAGGGCGCATCGAAGGGAACGTTACCGAACTCACCATGCGGACGATGGGGCGCATCAACTCGCTGGACGAATTTAACAACTTGGTGGTACGCGAAATTGACGGCAAAAAAGTTCGCCTTATGGATATTGGCTACGCCGAATTGGGTGCGGAAAATTACCGTACCTTGCTTCGCCGCGACGGTGTGCCAATGGTTGGAACGGTGCTGATTCCTCAGCCTGGCGCGAATTACGTGAAAATTGTGGATGAATTTTATCGCCGTCTGGAAACGCTGAAAAAAAATGCTCCAGCGGATATTGAACTCGGCATTGGCTTCGACCAAACCAAATACATTCGCAATTCCATCACCGAAGTGATTGAAACCCTCGCCATTGCGTTTGTTCTCGTCGTGCTGATAATTTTCCTTTTCCTCCGCGACTGGCGTGCCACGCTTATTCCCGTGCTGGCAATTCCCGTTTCGCTCATTGGCGCGTTTTTCATCATGTACATTTCCAATTTTTCCATCAATATCCTCACCATGCTCGGAATCGTGCTGGCTATCGGGATTGTGGTGGACGATGCGATTGTGGTGCTGGAAAATATCTATGCGAAAATTGAAACAGGAATGGATTCAAAGCAAGCAGCCGTGCTAGGTGCAAAGGAAGTGTATTTGGCGGTCTTGGCAACGACCGTCGCGCTTGCCGCCGTGTTTTTGCCCGTTGTGTTCTTGCAAGGCGTTACGGGAAGGCTTTTCCGCGAGTTTGGCGTGGTGATGGCGGGTTCGGTGGTGATTTCAGCCTTTGTCGCGCTCACGCTTACGCCCATGATGTGTTCGCGCCTCCTGAAACGCCACGAGAAACGAAGCCGCTTCTACGAAGCAACCGAGCCGTTTTTCGTGAGTATGACCGAAAAATACCGCGCTGGATTAGCCGTGTTTATGCGGCATCGCTGGCTGGGCTTTGTGGGAATGGCGGTATCGCTGGGCTTGATTGTGCTGTTTGTTTCGCTTTTGCCAACGGAGGTTGCGCCGCTCGAAGACCGCTCTGGCTTGCGTCTTTCACTCACCGCGCCCGAAGGCACGTCGTTTCAAGCAATGGATGAAATGATGATAACCATGAGCGATACCGTGCGCTCTTACGTGCCAGAAAGCGAGGCAATTATAGCAGTAACCACGCCCGGACTCGGCACAGGCGCGACCAATTCAGGCTTTGTGCGCATTATCCTTCCCGACCCCGACAAACGCGACCGCACCCAGCAAGACATCGCGGCAATGCTCTCGCAAGTGGCGCGGCGGCGCAACGAGGCGCGTGTGGCGGTGCTGCAAGAACCAACGATTTCGACGGGCGGGCGCGGACGTGGGCTGCCACTTCAATACGTGCTGCGTGGGCAGAGCATTGAGAAATTACGCGCTGTTCTGCCAAAATTTCTTGATGAAGCTCGCAAAAATCCGAAGTTCGATGTGGTGGATGTGGATTTGAAATTCACCAAACCCGAAGCAATTATCGACATCAAGCGCAATGAAGCGCAGTCGCTCGGCGTTTCGACGTTGGATATTGCTGGAACGCTGCAAGCCGCTTTCTCAGGGCAACGTTTCGGCTATTTTCTCTACGATGGCAAACAGTACCAAATCATCGGGCAAGTCGGCAAGCGCGACCGCGACGCGCCTGTGGATGTGCGCTCGCTTTACGTCCGCAACAATGCAGGACAGCTTATTCAAATGGATAATTTGATTTCCATTCGAGAACAAAGCGCGACCCCGCAACTCTACCGCTTCAATCGCTCCGTTGCGGCGACGGTTTCTGCCAGCATGGCGCGTGGCTACACGATTGGCGAAGGCATTCAAGCAATGGACGAGGTTGCAAAAAAAGTGCTGGATGAAACTTTCACGACAGGTCTGGACGGCGAGGCGCGTGATTTGACCGAGAGTTCGTCGAGTTTGGCGTTGGCGTTTATTCTCGCGCTTGTTCTGATTTACCTTGTTTTGGCGGCACAGTTCGAGAGCTTCCGCGACCCGCTTATTATCTTGCTGACCGTGCCGCTCGCCTTAGCTGGTGCGCTTCTCAGCTTGTGGTATTTCAATCAAACCTTGAACATTTTTAGTCAAATCGGGATTATCATGCTCATCGGCTTGGTGGCAAAAAACGGTATTTTGATTGTGGAATTTGCCAACCAACGCAAAGCGCACGGACTTTCGATTGCCGATGCCGTCCAAGAAGCAGCCGTAGAGCGGCTTCGACCGATTTTGATGACAAGTATTGCAATGGTCTTGGGAACGCTCCCCATCGCACTCGCACTCGGCGCAGGCGCGGAAAGCCGTGTTTCGATGGGCATTGCGATTATTGGCGGGCTGGTCTTTTCGACGTTCCTGACCTTGTACATCATTCCCGCGCTCTACACCTACATCACGGGCAAAGGCGTTTCGATTGCGTTTGCGCACGAACCAACACCAACGCTTGCATCGCAGAGAGAAAACGCCGAAACAGCGCATGAAACCTTGTAATTCGCCTACATCGTTTGTTTTCGCGCCGATACTTCCTCGAAGATTGCATCATATTTTGCGTGAACTGTTCCAAACATTCTATCCCAAATAAGCGTGTAGAGACCGTAGTTGCTCGTTGCGTACTTGTGGTGCATATTGTGATTCACCGATGTATTTATCCATTTGCCCAGCCAGTGTTTATGAAAATCCTTCGGATACAACTCGAATCCTAAGTGTCCGTAAGCGTTGTAGAACGTCATCATCCCCAGCCACGTCGCAATCATGCCGATTGTATGCGGAATCGTGAAGGCAATCACTGGAAAAATGAGAAACTCCGTCAGTGCCTCGAAAGGATGAAAGGCAAAAGCAGCAAACGGCGTGGGGTTGTGCGAGGTATGATGCACCTTGTGGACAATCGGGTAGATTTTTTTTTGATGCACAATACGGTGCATAGCGTAAAAATAAACATCGTGGACAAAAAGCATCACGACAACGCCACCAAGCCAGTAGGCGGCTTGCAGAGCAGTATTCGCGCCAACTATCTCGCTGACATCGCGGTGGACGTGCGTGTACGGGCGGACTTCTGGCAAATACACCGCCGCCGCAATCGTTGCAAAAATGATAAACGTCATAAGTGAATACCCCACTTCGCGCTTGTAGTCTTGCGCAGAAGGATATTTTGTCTGAATTTTCCGATGCGCCCATTTTTCGCGGCGCACGATATACCACCACAGAAAAAATACACCTGCAATCACGCCGTAGCGCACCGAAAGAAAGGTCATCAGCAATGACCATGTAAGCCAGTAATTGTCAATATCCAAGAGCATCATAAAAAACCTCGGGAATGGAAGCTGAGAAAAGTCATCAGCTTGGTTGTACAAGTATGTATGTGCTTTGCAGCCGCAATATTACTGCATTTTCACTATATTTTCACCACATTTCGCTCAATAATTTCACTCACACTGAGTTCTGCTTGATTGAAATAAATGGTGTTGTGGAAATCGCCCAGTTCGTGCAGCATTTGCGACAATTCCTGCTTTTGTTCGTGCGTCAAATTTCCCGTTACAAGAGAACTCATTTCCAGAAGCCGCATGGATGCTTCCTCCACGAGCTTTTCCCCTTTGCGCGTGAGGCGCACCCGCTTCGAGCGTTTGTCGTCGGCATCGTCGGACTCCACGACAACGCCGTCAGCAATCATGCGCTTCAACAGTTCTGTTCCTGTTGTTTTTTCGAGCAGATTAAAGTTGATAACGTCGGTTTTACGCGGGTTTCCGAGCGATTTTATTCCTGCTAAAATACCAAACTCCGTCGCATTGCTAATCACTAATCCTTGAAATGCTTTTTTGGTATAAAACATTGAAAAACGGTTCATGCGCGTCAAAAGCGCGGAAATTTGCGCTTCTAAGGGCAGATATTGGTGATATTCCATCACATCTTCTTCACCGCGTCGCACACGCTTCTCAAACTCTGCACCCCGCTCCAATACTGCCTGATACGTGGCTTGTACAGGCATTTTTTCTTGTTCTTTCTTGCCTTTTTTTACGTTCTCTTTCGTCACTTCTTTCAAAGGTAGAGGAGCTTTTTTGAGTTCTATGCTTACGCGCTTATCATCGCTCACGCGACGGCTTAACCAGACAGCAAAGCGGCTGAAATCATGCTCTTTCGCATCTTTTTTCGCAAGGTCGTGGGATTCTTCCAGCACTTCAAATTCTTGCCAAAGGCTGATAAGTTCAAGAATGCGCGAGTATTTCATAGTAAAAATGAAAAATAAAAATTCAAAGTTGAATCATTTTACTTGCAAATATAGTACGGTTTTGAATAACTTTGCAAATATAGTTCGCTATTGAATATAATTTCTGACAAAGTAATTCAAAGTCGCACTACAATAAGTCGATTTTCAGTGCGTCTTTCCAAGAAACCCGTTCTACCGTTCAGCAACGGTAGGAGGGGAAGACTTTTCGTAGAACATTTACCACGATTTTCAAAGCAATTTCACCAAAAACTATGTTCATTCTCACTACCACCGTCGTCGCGCTTTTTCTTGCGTGGCAAACATACATGACCATTATGGCAAACAGCACCGAACAACAGCAATACCGCGTTCTGGATGGGCGTGATAACGGATTTGAAATACGTTTTTATCCACCCGCACACCGCGCCAATGTGCAGGTAATGAGCCGCGAAGGAGATTACGATTTTATGCGCAATCGCGGCTTCCGAGAGCTTGGCGGCTACATTTTCGGCAATAATGAACGCCGCGAGCAGATTGCCATGACTGCGCCTGTTGTGATGACCGTCGGAGCAAGTGATAGCGGGCTTTCTGGCACGATGGCGTTTACGATGCCGCAGAATTTTTCGATGCAATCGCGCCCGCGCCCGAACTCAGAGTTTATCGCCTTTACCACCACCGAGCCGATGTATGTGGCAGTCCTCAGCGTAAGCGGCTTTCCGCAGCTTGCGGACATGAACAAGCTCCGAGACCGCTTGTTTGCTCTCTTGCAGGCACAAGGTGTGCAGCACGACGGCAATGCAGAATACTTGTACTACAATCCGCCGACGCAAATGCTTGGTCGCCGGAACGAAGTATTGGTACGCCTTGTGGGATTCACAGAGTAATTTGTACACTATCTTTCCTTTTTGAACATCATGCTCCTTTTTACCCTCGCCCTTGTTGCCATGAGCTTTTCAGCCATCACAGCCGATTTTTCGCTTGCTGACCAATTCGAGATACAGCAAAATGTTGAGTTCAAAGGAAAGCAAACAATCGTGATGATTGGCGACCGTGCGGGGCTGCAAGAAATGCCACGTTGGGAAGAATCGCTGAAGAAGCAATTACCTTCAGAGCCTCTTCACATCGTGCGTGTGGCGTATTTCAAAGGAATGCCATTTTTTGTGCCGAAAAGCTGGGCGCGGGATGAAGTGAAATCTACATACGCCAAAGCTCCCGTTTTATGCGATTGGGACGGTATTATGGGCGACAAATACGGCTACAAAGAAGGTTTTGCGGCACTCTTCGTGGATGCTTCAGGGCAAGTGCGGGCGCGGGTTGCGGGTGAATGTGCTGAAGGGCGCGTAAAATCATTTGTTCAGGGGATTCGATAGTATGCAGACCAAGTGGAAATGCAGTTCAAAACCAGGTATTTTGGAGAAAAAATATTGAGTGGCACAGACATTCTTGTCTGTGAATATCGCCTAGAGTCCGCACTAATACCGTTTCGATTGTAAAATGAATAGTTTCAATTCTCCGAAACAAGGCAGCATGCTGCCTTGCTCAAATCAAAGTATTCAAAATACAGTCAA
>RDXM01000114.1 GCA_004292595.1 Candidatus Kapaibacterium sp.
CGAAGATTACACCGAAGAAATGGAGCGATACAGCGCGAAACTGGAAGAACAAGCCAAAGTCATTGAAGAAAAAAATACCCAACTGCAAAGCAAAAACGACGAACTCGCTATCGTGAACGAACAACTCGAAGATTACACCGAAGAAATGGAGCGATACAGCGCGAAACTGGAGGCACAAGCGCGGGAAATAACCGCAGCAAGCGCACAAATTCACGAACAAAATGCTGCGCTGCAAGACCTCAACACACGCAAAAATGAGCTTATTGGCGTGGTGGCGCATGACCTCAAGAACCCACTGGCAGCTATCTTGATGTCGTCCTCGCTCATGCTGCGCTATTACGACAAAATGACGAAAGATGACCACTTGCAAAACACCCAGCGCATCAAGGAAACAGGCGAGCGCATGAACAAAATCATCACGGACTTGCTGGATATTGAGGCGATTGAATCTGGTAAATTCAAACTTACTCTCGAAGAATGTGATATTGCTGCGATTGTGAATGCAACGGTGGAAGATTACCACGATGCCGCCGAGCGCAAGCAGATAAGCATTCTCACCGAAAGCGCACCAAATCTTGCGTTGGGCTATGCTGATAAACACGCGCTTCGGCAAATTCTCGACAATCTCGTTTCCAATGCAGTGAAATACTCGCCCCCAGAGCGGCGCATCTGGGTGACGACCCACGAAGGCGCATCAACACAAGGCGCACCAACACAAGGCGCATCAATGCTGCTGGTGGATGTCCGCGACGAAGGTCCGGGACTGAGTGCAGAAGACCAAACCAAGCTCTTCGGACGCTTTGCCAAGCTCACCCCGCAGCCCACTGGCGGCGAGCATTCTACTGGGTTGGGGCTATCCATTGTCAAGCAGCTTGCCGAAGCAATGGGTGGAACGGTGCGCTGTCGCTCCACCGTAGGCGTTGGAACAACTTTTACGGTAGAAATACCGAAAAAAGGATGATATGCGCATTTTGTATATTCTGAATCGGATTCCTTTGCCGCTCACCGATGGCGGTGCAATCTGCTCGTATAATTCAGTAAAATTCCTCCATGCTGCCGGACACGAGGTGCATCTTCTCGCGCTCAACACCAACAAGCATCATCAAGACCCCGCGCAAATGCTGGATGTTTGCACAAGTATCGACGCAGTGGATATTGTTACCGATGTTCGTGCGCTGGATGCTGCACGGAATCTTGTTTTTTCGCGTCGTCCGTACATTGCCGAGCGTTTTCACAAAGAAATATTTGCGAATCTCATTTGCGCGACGCTGCACGATGAAGAATTCGATGTGGTGCATATCGACCACACAATGATTGCTTGGTACGTGGATGCCATTCGCGCACGTGTCCCGAAGCCGCCTCCCATCGTGCTTCGGACGCACAACATCGAACACATTATCCAAGAACGTTTGGCAGCACACGAGCGTAATCCAGCAAAAAAGTGGTATCGGCAGTTTTTGGCGCGGCGTATGAAAGCCTACGAAACGGCATATTTCCCGAAGTTCGATGCGATTATGGCAATTACGCCCGAAGAACAAGCAATGATGCGCGATATGGGCTATACGGGCAAAACAGAGCTTATTCCAGCAGGAGTGAATATTGCTGAATTTAGCCCAAAGCCCAGTATTCAAGCGCGTTCCGAGACGCTCTGCTATATTGGCGGAATGGATTGGCAACCGAATATCGAAGCCGTGCAATGGTGTGTGCGCGAGGTGCTGCCGCTTGTCCGCCGCATGAATCCTCGTGTGGAGATGCACATTGCGGGAAAGCGAATGTCGGCAGAACTCCGTGCTTTCGGCGAAGCACACGGCGCGTTCATGCACCCCGACGTGCCTTCGGCAGCAGATTTTCTGCAATCCCACGCAATACTGCTTGTTCCGCTGTTGAGCGGCGGCGGAATGCGCTTGAAAATTGTCGAAGCAATGTCGCTTGGAATGCCGATAGTTTCTACGCGGGTAGGCGCAGAAGGCATTGCCGTCAAGCACGGCGAAAGCATTCTGTTGGCGGACACCGCACAGGACGTTGCCCATGCAATTACCCAACTTCTGCATTCCCCAGACCTCGCACAAACACTCGCTCGCAATGCCCGTAAAATTGCACTCCGCGAATATTCGTGGGAAACGATTGCCCAAAAAATGGGTCTGCTCTACGAGCAAGTACGGAAAGAATCAAGCAAGGCACAAGGCTAGAAGAGCCGCCAATGCTCACTTCGCACTTCATACTTCGCACTTCATACTTCGCACTTCATACTTCGCACTTCATACTTCGCACTCAACACTTCTTCTCAAAATGGTGCGTATTCAAGACCATCTCGGTAAGCTCTCGTGGACTGTTGCTGATAAAATTCTTTTTATCGGATATGGCTTCGTGAACATTGTGCAAAACAACGCGCTTCCTGCGGAGGAACTTGGCTTGTATGCACTGTTTATGGCGGTGCAAACGTTTTTGTTTACGGTCAGCGATAGTTTTATTTTGCAGGCGATTATTTTGCATGGCGGCGATGCGGAAAAACGTGCTGGCATCAATCGTTTCGCGCTGTTTTGGCATACCGTGATTACCGTCGGTGGCGCGTGTGTGCTGTTGGTGCTGCAAAGCGTTCTGGCGGATTTTTTTGACGATGCCCGCATTGCAGTCGTGATGCGCTATCTGCCGCTTATGTCGCTGGTGAGTATTCCCAGAAAAATAGCAGAAAAGCACTTACAACGCGCTGTGCAGGCACGCGCAATTTTTGCAGTGGATATTGTTTGGTTCGGCACGATGACTCTCCTCAGCGCATATTTCCTTGCTGTGGGGCAATTACAATCCTTTGAAATCATTTTTTTGATAAGCCTGTGCGGTATGGCAGCAAGCTCGGTTGTGTCCTATACTCTTACGCGCAAGCTCCTGAATCTGCGGAATGTAGGCGTAGGCGTAGGCGGCGCAGCACATATTTCGTGGAAAGAATTACTGAATTTTGGCGCGTATCAAGGCACAGCAGGAATGTTGGCAAACGTTATCAAACAGCTCGACGTAACGCTCGTGCAATACTTTTTCAATACCGCAACGGTCGGCGTGTATCAGTCTGCAAAAACACTATTCCGCTTTTTTGATGAAGCTCTGAACGCCATTACGGGGCTGGTCTATCCAACAACGGTGCGGCTTGTACGGGAAAGCAAAGAAGAGCAGATACTCGCGTTATTTTCCAAAATGCTTTCGTTTGGGGTTGTTTTATCGCTGTGTGCTATCGCTTTGGTGTATGCGGGCGTTGCAGAGTGGCTTGTTTCCTTAGTTCTTGCGCCCAAGTATGCCGCCGCACTTGGCTACATCAAGCTCCTCGTGCTGAGTACGCCCGCAATGCCCTTTCTTGTGTTGGTTTCGTACATGATTGCTCGCGGCGACGGAAAATTTCTGCTTGTGAGCATTGCAAGTGCGGTGGGATGCGGCGTGGCGGCACTTTGCGCTGTTGGGTATGTGGGCATTTCGGAGGCAGTGCCGCTCGGCATTATGACGTATTATTTGGTGGAAGGCAGCCTTTGCTTTGCGTATCTCCGCCGTTGGATGCACTTTCCTACGCACCTGCTCTGGAGGGCTGTTCCAGACACGCTGTCATTTTTGGGAATATGGAAACGCAAAAATATCAGCGATACCACGACAAAGGACGACACGACAAAAGACAACACAACGTATTGAGAGCAAACTCTCTTTCGCACTGCTACAAACGCCATTCTACGCCAATCGAAGCAACGTAATTGAACGGCAAACCCGGCTCAATGTACGGATATTGCCCGTTTGAAGCGCGGTCGGGGTTTATCCAAATCGAGGCGGCGTATTTCGTATTCGCAAGATTATTCCCGCGCAGAAAAGCGTTTATCCACAAGCGTTCATCCAGCAAGCCTTGTTTTATGCCGATACTAGCGTCCAGCACCGAAAAACCTTGCGCGGTGAGTGTATTTGCGTCGTTGGCGAAGTACGTGCCGACAGCGCGGTATTCGAGTTCGGCGAAGGCTTGTGGCAAGAAACTTGGCACGTAGCGAAGGCGCAGAGAGCCGAATACATCAGGGATTCCGGGCATTTTATTCCCCGCATAATCCGCAAAGCGTCCTTCCAGTGAACGGCTCACAAAGCCTGAATCTATGCGGTATTCCAGAAAATTACTTTGCATAAATGTTCCTGCCCCCATGAGCGACAAACCGTGCGCAAACTGAGCATTGAAGCCAAGTTCCAGCCCTCTGCGCTGGGAGCGTCCTGCGGTGAAATAAAAACGCCCGCCGCGATAGGGGATAATATCATTGACCACATTCACAAGGTACAAAGCCGCATCGTAGGAAAATCGCTCAAGGAAGTTTCCTTCGTCCACAAGCAATGCTTGCTTGATGCCAATTTCGTAGGTGGTAGATTCTATCGGCTTCAGGAGGGAATTGACGCTGCGCAAGGTGTCTTCGCCCGCAACGCTTGGCGGGTCGGTTTCGTTGCCAGCAGGAACTTCCACGCCGCCGCCAAGATTCGCATACAAGGTCATTTCCTCAGAAGGGCGGAAAGAAACGCCAATTTTCGGGGTTAATCGCTCGAAACTGCGAATTTCATTGACCGCAGGAGTTATGAAATTCTCGTAAAAATACGTGATGTTATCGTAGCGCAAACCCGCAAGAACACTGAGGTTGCCGCTAAACATGAGTTCTTCTTGTGCAAACGCACCGAAGTTGTTCGCGCCCTCTCGCCGGTTGTCACGGAGTGTTGTACCGCGATTGCCGTTCACGAGATTGTAAAAGAGAATTGCACCGTCTTGGTATTGCTGGTCAATGCCAGCCACAAGCGAGTGTTTAAGCCAACTTGCGAGCTGTCCGTGATTGCGGAAAATTACGTTGCCGCCCGCGTGATAGCGATTGAAGTCGCGAAAGGTATTGCGCTCGGAGCGTTGTAAATACTTGCTTTGCAAGAATGCGGTTGTGGAAATGCTATTATGTGCGTCAAATTCATGCTCAAACGTCGTCCCGATGCGCCCTAGACGGTTGAAACGGCGTTCATTGCGCTGCACGTAGGTTGGATTGTAAATGGCAGGGTCGTCCTGTGCTTGCGCGGGGTCTGCAGCAAACTCCGCTTCGGTAAGCGGTCCTGGAATTTGAAAGGCATTGCTCGCCGCCACTAAAAACACATTCAAGCGAGATTTTGCCGAAAGATTGGAAACCATGCCCACATATGCCTGCTGCAAGCGGCTCTCGGACTGCGCTCGCCAACCTGCAAAGCCCGTATTATTCACCGAAAGAAAGACTTTACCAAAGTCCGTCGGCGTGGAGGCACGAAGCGATTGCTTGGCAAAGCCGAAACTGCCGAACTGCGTTTGCGCGGACACAAATGCGTGGTTTTGCGTCGGAATCATGCTGATATTCACCACGCCGCCCGAAGCATTGCCCCAGAGCGCGGAGGCATTCGAGCGCAAGACCTCAACGCTGCTTGCTCCTGCGAGGTCAATGAGGTCGAAGGCAGTACGCCCGTCGGGTTCGGTTTCGGGAATGCCATCAATGTAAAAGCGGATGCCGCGCGAGGTGCCAGCATTGGAGCGTTCTCCCGCGCCACGTGCGCCGAAGCCGCGAATCATCACGCGAACATCCTGATTGCCTGTGCGCGATTGCACCAATGCTCCCGGAACCAGTGATAATGCTTCATCCAGCCCGAAGCCGCGCCCATTCTGAAACATACTTGCTGGAACAACGGTAACGGCAAGCGGTACTTCCAATGCTTTTTCTGGCTGCCGAAGCGCAATAACCGTGATTTCATCGGCTCTGGCAACCTTTTTACGAGCTGTTTTGTTTGAGTCTGCTTGCGCAAAACTTGGCAGCGCACAACAGAACTGTGCCGCAAACACAAGGAATGATGCGGTAAAGAAAGAAGAATATTGTGATTTCATTGTGTAAGGAAATTTATCAGGAATTTATACTAAAAACGGGTAAAAATTGCATATCAAAAAGTGAAGGAAATGAGATGTAGTCCACCTTTGAGGTGGACTACATCTAAAACGCTGCACCTTTTTTAGTATATCAAGAATTTATCAAGAATAGAACGTTCGCAACCACCGCCAAATGCGTATCATGCCGACGCAGGTTGGCATCCATTGGGAAGGTGAAAACGGCAGAGATACCGACCTCCGTCGGTAAGACAGATGTGGTGCGCGAGCGCCCGAATCTTTTTGCTATTTTTTTGCTATTCTTTCTGCAACGACAACACCCGCCGCGCACCCATAAATGCTCGTGTGAGATAGGTTTCAGAAAAGGACTGCTTTACAACACCGTAGGTGCTGGAAGCGTGAAAAACACTGTCTTGCCCAGCATACACGCCGACATGAGACACGCCAATTCCGTTGGTGTTAAAAAAGAGTAAATCGCCCGTGCGAAGCTCTTGGCGGTCAATGCTGCTGCCGATTGTCCATTGGTCTTTGGTGCTGCGTGGGAGCTTGCCGACACCTGCCTCCTCGAAGAGGCGCATTGCAAAGCCAGAACAATCTGTTCCAGCACGAGTAGCTGCGCCATAGCGATAGGGAGTACCGAGCCAATGCTCTGCCGTTACCAGAAGGCGTTCTTGTGTGCTGGTGAGGTTTTCTGGTGGAAAAGAAGGCTTCTTTGCAGTGCTGTTTGATGAATTGGCACGGCTTTTGGAAGAATGCTGTTGAGAAGGTATGTGTTCCACTTCTTTCACAGAAGAACGAGAACTAAAACGAATACTGCTTTGACACGACGACATCGCCGCAAGAACGCTTACAATCAGCATTCCACGCAGGTAGTTTCTCGGCAAAAGAAGGTGCATTGGCAAGGTTTCCAGTTGTTTCAAAACCTTCACAAAGTGAGACACTTTTACGATAACATTTGCAGAGTGTATCAACATAAAACACCGCCGAATTGAGGAACATTGCGTGATGAATGTGTGTATTCAAAAGAATACTGCTTCAAAAGCTGTGCCATCTCAGCGACACGCTCTTGCCCGCATCTATGACTTTTAGCCATGAAAGATTATTACTTTCAGCTACTACCACAGTTTGTGAAAATTTCCGAACTTTGCAGCAGATGCTCGTCAAAAAGTGAAGTGTCGAAACAAAATAGACTTTATTCCGAATAGACTTTTTTACGAAACAAGGCAGCATGCTGCCTTGCTCCAAAACCCTAAAAACCTTATTCGAGATAAACTCTAATAAACAACAACATCCACAACATTTTTATCAACTATGATGCCGTATTGCTTCTCTGGTTTACTTTAAATCCTTTTCTTGCAATACTTATTTTTTTACTCCCATGCGTACACTCTCTATGAACTCCGCCGCCCCAACAACGCTCTACAAGCCCAGCTCCGCCGCAGGAGAATGGCTACAGCACGAAATGAAAGATATTTTAGTCAAGCTGCACAGCCGCGAACGCCTTTCGCGCTCCGACCTCGCAACGGGCGCACTCGCCCTGAGCATGATTCGCCGCTACAATAACCTCCTTGCGCAGGAACGCATCCAAGCGATTCAGCGCATTTTGGAGGAAATCAATTCTATGCTTGCCGCACACCCAGAGCTTTTGCCCTTTGAACACTAAATCAAAGGCAAAAAGATAAAGGATAAGGGCAAAAGGTAAAAACGAGTATTTTCCCGCGAAGATTATTTCGTACACCTTCAGCCAAAAGCCGCTTTCTCACGCAAACGTGCGTTGGGAAGCGGCTTTTGGCGTTGTTGTTCGTCCTACCGTTTCTGAACGGTAGAACGGGTTTCACGGTACTATTTTCTGAGATACTCAATTTCTGCAACACCCGTTCACCGCTTAGGAAAGCGCAGGATGCGAAGACCTGAACAGTGACAAACACTTTACATAAGCCGAGAAATTCGGCATAAAATTTGCATTCTGTATTCGCGGGTCAAAATGTGCTGCCAGATGCCTAAAAATGGGACAAATGCAGCCGTGACCAAGACTTGATGAAGAAAAGAACGAAACGAGAGATGATTGAAAAAACAGCACTTGTGAGAAATGTTCTGAATTTGTGTTCTCAATTTGTCATGCTTTATTTGTCATGCTTCATGTATCATGCGTTATCCCTCACGAAAATTCCCTCTTTTTAATTCACACACTTCTTTGTTTTTGGAGATAGGTTTATGAACTCTCTACACACTTCTCTTCCGCAGAAAACGCCCATTCGTGGCGTAGCACTGCGCCCTCAGGAAGAGACTTGCGCAGAACGAACCGTATTGCACGGAGGCGTAACGACGACTGCCATAGCGCAGCGCCGAGCAACGCTCTTTGCCCGCAGTATGGACGCTTTGCGCAAAGCTACTCGTGGCGAAGGTATGATGCCGCACGTGATAGCCTTTTGTATTGCTCTTTTTGCGGTGCTGAATATGGCACAGGCACAAGCAACATATTTCTGGGTTGGTGCAAATACAACATCTGCTGACTGGGGACAACCTGCCAACTGGAGCCTTACTTCTAGCGGTCCTGGTGGTGCTGGTGTTCCGGGCTTCCCATATGGAAACGTTCAAGACGTTGCTATTTTTGATGGTAATACAAACGTCACCATTCTCACAGGCTTTCCGACGAATGGTGCGGCGGCTGCCGTAGGGCAGATTCGCCTGTTGAATAGCTTTTCCTCTGGTCCGCAGGTAACCTTTGGTGGTGGTGCATCAACGGTCGCTACTATCCGCTTGGGCGGTACGGCTGCCAGCACAAACTCACCGCTTTTTGTGGGGTCGTTGTGCCGTTTATTTATTGACCAAAATATTACGATGGATATGACGGCGAACGTCAATAGTTTAATGAACCCTTCTGCCTCTATTTTCGGTGATTTATCCATTCGTATCGGTGGCACAGTAACAAACAGCGTTGCTTCTCGCTTTAGAATTGAAGATGGTGGCTCGCTGCGTATGTCGGGTGGTACCTTTACCGCAGCCGGCGCGACGAGTGCTGTTGAGTACTCGCTTACAGGAAATCGCGGCTCGCTCGTTTATGATCGCGATGACAATACAACCGTTATTATTCCTGCTGCAAATGATGCGACGGAAGTACCAACACCAGGAACAGCATTTTTAGGGAATCTTGTTATTCGTCGCCCTATAGCTTCTGTTACAACATTTACCAATGGTGGTGTACGGCAGATTGGTGGTACATTAATTGTTGATGGTTGTGCGCTGAATTTACCCAATGCCATTACGATAAATTTGGCAGCAAGCCGTATGGTGAACAACGGTAATATCTTTGCTGCAAGTACAACATTTAATACGAATCTCGTGTATCGTGATTTGGCGGCGGCGGCGGGCAGAACACCACTTAATCCCACCGTTTCCGACTTGTCATTTGGCGTGAACCCTGCGGGAATTATTCCCAATGGTCAGTATCTGGGTAGCTTGACAAACAACATTGCTACGATGAATTTGTCTATTAATTCTGATTTGAACATTGTTGCCACTGGTGCTGCAGCTTCTGGTATTACCTTAGGAGATGCCACAGTCCCAGTAGCTGGCGGGCAAATTACCATTCCCGCAACACGCACTCTGACCTTACGTCTTGGAACAGGCACAATTGCTGCGCCGAACAACACTGGTCGCTTGATAATTGATGGTACCTTCGCCATTGCGACGGGCGCAACGCTCGCAAATAATAATACGAATGCCAACAGCCCGCTTGCTGGTCTCTTGATAAACCCAGGTGGTCGTATTCAGCTCAATGGTAGCGCGACAATAACAGGTACTGCCAATGGTGCTTTCTACAACGGTCCAACAGCAACGTTGGAATATCTTGATAGAAACGCTGCTACGGCGGGACTCATGCGAGCATTTACAGGAGTTGCCGCATATGCTGCTCCAGCTGGACCGCGCACTGCTTCGACCGCAGAACTTCCCGCAGATATGCGTGGTGCTGTTACGGTGAATCGTCTTTATAGCGAAGCAGGCGGAGCAGCAACCGTTACCAGCCTTGTTGCGCTGCAGCAAAATACAGTAATGAATGGTCCTTTAACGCTTGCGCAAGGAACGTTAGGCTTGAATAGCCAACAACTTATCTTAAATGGTACTGTTACAAGTTCTGGTGGTTTTATATCTGGCAATGATGCAGCCGGAACATCGGCTTTGGTATATAATTCTATTGCTCCAGGAACACTCCTTGTTACGACAGCGACAACTGCTCCGCATGGAAATTTCTTCAATTACATGGAGATCAATAATACTGGTAGTCTCAGCCTCGGTGTTCCAGGATTGGCAACGTCAAGATTGACTATTAACGGTGCTACAGCGCAAGCTGCATATGGTTTGGCAGGTGTTTCCAACTATAACGGGCAGCTTCGTTTTAACAGTACAGGCAATCTTATTTTGAATGGTGCCGAAATCACCTTCTCTGGCGCGGGTGCAGCAAACACAACGCCCGCAGCACAGGGTGGTCATATTCCCGTTACGAGCGCGTCAGTCGGTGCAATTTTTGGTGATGGCTCTTCACAGCTTATCTTCTTGTCCAATCAAATTCGTTCCTTCCCGCGTTTCGCCCCGGGCGGACAGGTGCTGAACGAATTGCGTGCGCAGGCTGACGGTGTGGCTGCTGCTGCTCCTGGCGGTACGGCTCCCACCGCTTTGATCGATTACATGGTTTCGCTGCGTACAGTCCTCCAAACAAACACGTTGCGCTTACAGAACAACGCAATTCTTCAGCTTGGCAATAACGCAAATCTTACGGTCTTGAACCCACCAGATTTGGCAACGGCGACGAATATCCCGAATAATGCGGGCAACTTCATTGATGCGTCGCAG
This sequence comes from Candidatus Kapaibacterium sp., assembly GCA_004292595.1. Lineage (GTDB taxonomy): Bacteria > Bacteroidota > Ignavibacteria > Kapaibacteriales > UBA4661 > PH2015. Next base: position 10,733 of record RDXM01000114.1, read on the forward strand.
GGCGGTTCTTTGCAGCTTCGTGGCTATCTTGCTGCTGGCAACGTTCTTCTGCCGATGGGTGTGAGTTTTGTCGGTGTGAACGGTGCAGTTCTGCCCTCGCGGTATCGCCCTGCCATCGTGAGCAATAGCGTTACGACTTCGCCCGGCGAAAACTACACCGTTACGGTAACCTCCAACATCGTCAATCTTGTTCCTTCGATTCCTTCGCTTGCCAATAATAGTATGCGCGGGCAATGGAATATCTCCAGCGGCTCGGGTATGAACGGTGCTGGTGGTGTGCTGACGCTCGGCTGGGGCAATACAGCATTCCCCCTCCCAGCACCGACGGTTGCGGGCGATAACCCTGCGGCGTTTGCGGCAACGCTCGCTGCTGCCGGTCCGCCAGCAGGTATCAATTTGACCACAATTCGCCGTTGGACAGGAACAACCTACAGCAACGTCCTTCCAACAACGCCTGTTGTCGGTCTTGGCGTGAATGCTCGTAGGATTCAGGCAACCTACAACGGTGCGCTCAGTAACACCGTCTTTATTGTTTCCAACGAACTCTTCCCCGTGTACTGGGTTGGTGGCTCTCAGGCAACAGGTGATTGGGGTGTGGCTGCGAACTGGGCTTCGAGCTCGGCTGGTACGGGTGGTTCGGCAAATCCGCCGGGCGTGAGTGATTGGGCGGTCTTCGACAAAGCGCAAGCTCCACGCATCACAACCAATATCCCGCCGAATATTCAGCAATTAAGCGTCATTGAAGGAGCAAACGTTACGCTCGCTCCTACCGACGTTCCGCGCACACTCAGCGTCAACCGCGACTTGGCAGACAACGACAACATTCTTATTGGTCCAAACTCACGTCTTGCTATCGGTACAGGAGGATTTCCCTTTGAATTGACGGTTCCTCTTACAGGAACAGCAAATGGTCCGAACACGTCTATTTTTGGTACACTTTCCGTTTTGGGTAACAGCACCTACAACCATAAAGACGGAAACAGTACCATCCTGATTGCCAATGGTGGTACGCTTCATATCGGTGCTGCATCGGGTTCGTCGGTGCCTGCGACGACGACAGGCTTCCAGAAATTAGCAGCAACAACCTTGCGATATGGTAGCAACACAAACTCTACGCCGCCATACACATTTGCGGGAGCAAACGATTTTAATACGCAAAACGCAACCCTGCTCTACGAAGATGCTGCTGGTGGAACAGATACTCGTACGCCAACCGGTACAACGGGTGAGCTTCCAGCTGCGCCGTTTCCGGGTAATATTGTTATCAATAAAACCTTGCCAGGGGCAAGATTCCGCTTCAATGTGAATTATCAAATTACGAGTACCGCAACCTTGCGTGCTGGCATTCTTGATTTAACAACGGGTGGTGTGCAGCTTGATGTCGGCACAGCAACCAATCCAGGCGGTAACAGCATTGATAATCCGCCAGGAAGCCGCACATTGAATATCACAGGTTCATTGCCTGACACGGGTATTCTCGGCGACCAAACAAATTCTATTCTTCGCTTGAATGGCGCAGGTACGCATACGCTTCAGTTCGTTCCGAATGGTGAGCTTTTGAATACTCTTACTCTTGAGGACCTCGCAAACCCCGCTCCGAACTCAGCCCTGACCGCAAATCTTGTAACGAATCTCCGCGTAACAACCTTCAACATGACCAATGCTCGCACGGCGGTTTCTACTACTGCTTCGGGTATGATTGTGAATCCAAATCTCACCTTCCGTGTTGATGGCACAGGTACTATCACAAGCGGTCGTATGCTCGTGGACGGCACACTGGCACTCCCTAGCGGCGGTGCTATGGCTTTGCCAGCAGCAGTTGCAACCGGTGGTATAGATATTGGCACAACAGGAACATTGAATATCATTAACAATGGTAACGTAACCGGTACGCCAGGCGTGAATCCTGTGCGCTACTTGAATGCTGCTTCGCGTCTTTTGTATTCTGCCGAAGGTATGGGGTTTGCGAATAAATTAGCCGTCCCGATGGTATTCCCACAAATTTTCAATGGTAGCTTAGTTATTGATAAAAACTTTTCGGCGGCAACAACAACCAACACTGTGGACCTAGCTGGTGCGAATGGCTGCCGCGTGGTAACGCAAGGAACAGTCGAACTTCGTGGTGGCGATTTACGCCTCATGGGCTTTATGTTCAAAGTTGGTAGCGCGGCGCAAACGCTTCCTGCTGCTGCGGACCTTCTGAACAATACCATTTCTCCTACTGCCCGCATTTTGCCGGGTGGCGGTCGTATTTTTGGTGATGATGCCGCAGGAACATCGTCGTTTGTCTATAACGGCTCACAAAACGGCAATCTTTTCTTGGGAACAGTGAATGCTACTGGCACTCATCTTGGTCGTTTCTTGAATAAACTTGAGATTAACGGTCCAGCAACCTTGACGCTTTCGACAGGTGCCGTTGTGAATATCGAATCAGGTGGTACGCCTGCCTGCGACGGTACGTATCAAGGCACACTCCGCTTGGATAACAGCGTAGGAAACTTAGCACTTAATGGTAGCTCATTGCGATTGACAGGGACAACTGCTCCAGCAGCAGGGCAAATCCTCACAAACGTAACAAGCGGTACGATTTCTGGTGATAATCTTCCGGGTACGTCTATCGCAATTACCTCGCAGCGTATTTTCAATGTGCAGATGGCTTTTAATGCAAACTCATTGCGTCAGTTTAGCTTGAATCCTGCTGCGACTGTTCCCGCTGTCGGGCAGCGTCAAATCTCGCTCTTGTCGTCAATGACAGCCGATGCGGTGGGCATTACGCGGAACATCGTTTCGCTGATGAGCCCGACGGTGAATTTGACGATTACCGGAGCAGGTGCAAATGCAACCAGTGGTAATCTCACGGCTGCACAAGCAAATTTTGGCTTGCAAAACAATAACTTTATTGACTTGTCGCCCGGTGGCTCGCTGACAATGACCATTCCGAATAACACCTTCCGCACCTTCCCGATTGGCGTAACGAATAATACACAAAGTTTCATTCGCCCTGCGCCACTGATGATTGGCAATCAAAGCGGTTTGGTAGATACCTACACCATTAGCCTTCAGCGTGGTTTGACGTTCCAAAACGCAACCTATCCCGACAGAGTAAACGCGCAGTGGACGATTGCAAAAAGCACACCAGCGGCAACAAACCAACTGGTGCATTATGGCTGGCACACAGAACACGAAACAGGCTTGCCTGGGTTCTTCCGTCAGAATACCTTTGCTGCACAGTGGAATGGCGCGAGCTACAGCCAAACGGCTTCGTCGCTTTCTTCGGCTGTTACTGCATCGGCACCGGCGGTGACTGGTCCAGAGTGGGGGCATACGGTAAGCTACTCATCGGTGAACATGGCAGCAACAAACCCGTTTGTTATTCTCACACCGCCATCGGCAATTATTTTGGCAGCAGACTCGCTTGCTCCATCAGCTTCTGGTGGTTTTAATACGGGTGCTGGCTCGTTTGGCTTCTTGAGTCCAAATGGTGGGAATCTCACTATCACGAGTGGCGAGCCGTTTACCTTGCGCATTAGCGCGTTTGACGGTTTGAACCAACGTTCTCCCGTCAGAACAAACACCTTTGTCCGTGCGAATCTTATGGCACTGCCAGGCGGTACGGCAACCTTCAGCACAACAGGCACAGGTGGACTTATCTTAGGTGTAAACTCACCGATTCAGCTTCTTCAAGCAGGTAATTCAGTAAGCGCAACCACAACAAACTTGGTGTTTGATTGGTTAAACCCAAGCAATCAATCAAGCACACAAGCAACGTTGATTTTGTACGACCAGAGCGGAGCGGCAAATGCCTTAACCTCTGTGCCTCTGACTATTACGATTCTTGCGCCGCCGCCACGTTCTTCCACGATTGCCTACTCGCAAGTGCAGAACTCTAGCACTGGCACACAAGGCTTTAATGGTGGTGGTTTGGGGCAGTTCAACATCATTGGTGGTGTACAGTTCCCGATTGATTTCGGCTTCTACTCACGAGACAACTTCTTGCTTGGGACAAATGCAGCAACCAGCGTGTTAGTAACCGTTACACCGCTTACTGGCGGCGCGATGCTTACGACAACAGGAAATATTCCCATCACGATGACAACGAGCTTGCTCATCAATCCCGCATATGTGAATGGTACGCTGACAAGTGCCATCAATGGTCGTATCAGTCCGATTGTGAACTGGACAAACGCTGGTATGGGAGGTGGTGTCGTGCAGGGGCTACTAACCCTCACGGCGAACCCTGGTACCCCGTTCCGTTTTTCCACAAGCGTTATCGTCAATATCGGCACAGGAGCAACCGTTCCTGCGCGTTTGGGCTACTCGGTTAATTCAGGTGATATTTCCGACCCTGTTCGTTCGCTCTCTGGCATCAACAACGCAAACTTCACGCCAGCAGGGACAAATCCGATTATTACGGGTGTTCCGTTCCCATTAAACTTTGCTGCCTTTGCTCAAAACGGCATGGTCGTTCGTCCTGAGACACCGACGCAGGTAGAACTCACGGTGTCGTCAGCAGCCGGAACAAATGCAACCTTTAGTTTGCTGGGCGGTGGTCCGACCTTTATTGCCTCCACCAATGGTATTGGCTCGCTACGACCAACCATTATTTGGACAAATCCAGGTTCGGTGCCGAGTTACGGCAACGCAGTCATTACCCTAAGAGCTATTAGTGGACAAACAACGCTCTTGCTCACGACTGCCAACATTAGCATCTTCACAACAGGTAGTGTGGCGGCGGTCTTTGCGATGAGCCAAAGCTCGACCAACGGCACACAAGGCATAAGCCTGAACAACAATCCCATACGTCAAGGCGGCACTGCCGACCCAGTTCGCGTGTCGAGCGGTACACCGTTCAATGTTGATTACGGTTTCTACAACGCATGGGGTATTCCGACCGCAAATTATCCAGCGAACTCGACCTTTACCCTCACCGTTACGCCGCCCGTTGGTCAGGATGTAACGATAGACGGTAATACCAACACGTCGTTGCCATTTGCTGTGCAGCGCGGTACGCTTTCCAATATCACTTTGAATTGGCGCAATCCGACAGGAGCAAATCCGCCACCGATTGACGTAACGTTGAGGATTGATGCGGCATTTGCTGGCTTATCTACCACCGTTACCATTCGCTTGTCGTCGTCGGCAAATGCTCCAGCCTTCTTAGGCTTGAGTCAGCTATCCTCGACAAGTTCCGTCGGTATCAATAACGGTAGCCTGAACGTTACAAGCGGTCTTCCATTCAACGTGGATGCTGGTTTGTTTGACTTACAAGGCGCACTGACGCGCTCCTTGACAAACATCGGTGTCTTGCTGACGGTCGAACCTATTCCGACTGTTCCGGGTAGCGGCAGCGTTACTATCGCAGGTAATACAGGTGGTGTATTTGTGAATCAGTCAGGTATTCGCTTCAACAATATTCTTCTGAATTGGAATAACCCAACAAGTAGTCCTTCCAGTACGCAGGTACGCTTGCGCATTAGCGGTACTTCTGGTGGCGCGGTGCTTTCTACCTCTGCGATTGTAACGGTCAATGCAGGAAACGTGTTCCCACGCATTTCTAACCTTTCTCCGGCAGTTGGTGGTCCAGGCACGGAAGTGCAGATTACAGGTGTAAACTTTACGGGCGTAAATGCTGTGAGCTTTGGCGGCATTCCAGCAGCGAGCTTCCGCGTCGCTGGCGATGGTTTGATTATTGCCGTAGCTCCTCCTGGCGTAAACACGGGCGCAGTAACGGTATCGCGTCCAGCGCAGGGAGCAATTCCCGCCGGCTCGAACGGAGGACAAACTCCAGCAGTGATATTTACCACTGGCTTGACTCCCGTTATTACGGAGCTTGTACCTTCCTCAGGTGGTTTGGGTGCGCGTATTCTCATTCGTGGTATCAATCTCTTCAGCGTATCGGATATTCGCATTGCTGATATTCGCGCCGTTGTTGATCCAGACCCGAATTTGAACAACACAACGACGGGCAATTTTGTGTGGGTACAGCTTACTGGTCCGCTTCTTGTTACGACGGGATCCTTCAGCGAAAGCCGCTCTGGTCCAGTAACAATGGCAACCTTAGGTGGCGTTATTACCTCAAGCCAACGCTTTACCTACAATCCGCCGCCAGTGATTACCTCAATTACGCCGAATACTGCCGTTGCAAACGGTCAGCCAGTGTCGGTTATTATTCGCGGTACTGGGTTTAATTTCCCATTGAATCCTTCGCAGTCTGATATTATCACGGTTCAGCAATCTGGTGTGTTCTTCAACGTTATCAATAATCCAATGGCAATTAGCCCCGCACTGCGCGTATCGGTGCAAAGCGTAACGCCAACGGAGATTCGCGCAACGATTTCTGGCTCGTTTACTAATCTGCAAGGGCAACGGTATGTGTACGTTCAAAACCAAGACGCACAATCCACCTTTGTTCCCTTCCAGCTAACGCCAAATCAACCGCCAGTAATTACGAGCATCACGCCAAATATCACCACCGCAACGGGTGTGGCATTTGAAGCAATCGTCAATGGCTCGAACTTCTTTGGAGCTTCTGGTTTGACCGTTACGGCTCGCACTGCGGCTGGAGTGGTTTCTAATCTGCCCTTCCGCACACTCAGTCCATCGCAAGTTGCGGTAACGATTCCGATTCCTCTGAACTCAGCAGCGCAAAACTTAACCATTACGCTGCAAAACTCGGATGGTCAGTCGGCAGGTGTTGGATTTACCGTCCGCGATCCAGGTCGTCCGCAGATATTTACCGTATCGCCTTCACGGGCAGTTGCTGGCTCTTCAACGATGACCGTCACAATTACTGGTTCGGGCTTCTTCTTGAACGCAATTCCGAGCCTTGGAAATACTGAACTCCAAGTGTTGGCGCGCTCAACAACCAGCATCGTGGCAGTGATTCCAGCAGACCTTCTCTCAACGTTTGCTAATCCGACAATCGGAGTACGGAATCCACTCAGCTTCTCGACATCAATATTCTTCCCGATTGGCTATCCAGCACCGACGGTATCGAGCGTTTTGACAGCAAGCGGTTCAAATCAGGGACAACCTGTAACGGCTGCTTCTATCTTCCCGTTCCAGCTTGCGGTCAATGGTTCAGGCTTCCGCATCGGCGTGACAGCAACCTTCAATGGTCAAGCCGTTACGGTGGTGAGTACATCGCCAACGCAAGTCGTTATCGCGGTTCCGGGTGGTTTGAATACGCCAGGCGTGTTCCCCGTAGCTTTGAGCAATGCCGACGGTCAAAACGCATCGGGCTTGTTTACGATTGGCACACCAAATGGTCCGATTATTACTAGCATCTCGCCCCGCGAGGAAGTAGCTATCGGTCAGCCGTTTGTGATAACGCTCGAAGGACGGAACTTTAGCGTGAACGCGCAAGGACAGATTCTTGCTGGAACGCAAGTTCTCTTCAACGGCGTACCGCTTGCAATCTTGCAGGCATCGTCCACACGCCTTGTTGCGCAAGTTCCAGCCGGCTTGAACACGCGGGAAGGTAATGCGCTTGTCGAAGCAGTAAACTCCGACTTGCAACGCACCAGCATTCCGCTCACGGTAGGCTGCGCAATCTGTCCGATTGTCCGCAGCTTCACGCCAACAACGGTTCGCCCAACAAACAACTACGGTCATGACGTAACCTTCACCTTCCGTGGCTCGAATCTCAGCCCGAACTCGACGATAACGATTGGCGGCTCGCCGCTTCGTATTGTGAGCGGCTCTGATTCGGTGATTACCGCAATCGCGCCGCAGGGCTTCTTCTTCGGTGATGGTCGCATTGTTGTTACCAATCCCGACGGTCGTCGCTTTACGCTCTTCGGTCCGACGGTTGGTGTCAGCAACGTTGTTATTACGCCGCTCGCAGGACGCGCATATCCAAATCCAGTGGATGATATGCTTACCTTCGAGACCGATATCACCAGTTCAACGCTCTTGCGGGTTCGCCTGAGCGATGTACTTGGCAGAACGGTAACGTCGTTTGAGCAGCAGGTACAGCGCGGACGCTTCACACATCAACTTGATGTGAGTGGCTTGTCGGCAGGTGTGTATATCTTTGAAATGACCGACGGTCAGCGTCGTTTCACCGAGAAGATTATTAAACGATAACCACATCAGAAAAACATATCCCGCATCATTGACGAAGCGTTGATGAATGCGATAGATAGGTAGGGCAAAAGCTCCGATACGAGTAACATCGTGTTGGGGCTTTGTTTTTTTGGGGAGTTTTTTGTGGGGAATCGTATTTTATTCTTGAGCGATGCTGAGGAAAAAATCTTGCTGAAATTGTAGGAAAATCGTGGTACGACAACAAATAAATCAGTATTTTTGCGCCTTCCAAGAACGCCAAAAAATTCATCCAGAAAATTCATTGTTGTTTTCTTCCACATTCTTCATTCATACCTCATGAGAAAAATCATCTCGACAACAAACGCTCCAGCAGCACTCGGTCCATATTCGCAAGCAGTCGAAGCACAAGGAACGATGCTGTTTCTGGCAGGACAAATTCCGCTTTTGCCGAGCGGTGAAATAGTTGCGGGCGGCATTACCGAACAAACAACGCAAGTATTGGAAAACATAAAAGCTGTTTTGGAAGAAGCTGGTTATAGCTTTGCAAACATCGCCAAAGCAACGGTGTTCTTGAAAGATATGAACAACTTCGCAGCGATGAACGAGGTCTATAGCCACTATCTCGGCGACATCAAACCCGCTCGCTCAACCGTAGAAGTGGCGCGACTTCCAAAGGATGTGCAGGTAGAAATTGAAGTTGTTGCACTCAAGTAAATATTTTGGAAAAATCGCGCTATACTAAAAAGCGAAATGAGATGTAGTCCGTCTCAAAGATAGACTACATCTGAAGCAACATTGTAGTATAGAAAAACATCCTGCTCACAAGAGCAGCAAGCACAGGGGCGAACAGGGTTTCGCCCTTGTTGTTTATTGTCCACAAACCGCACAAAACCGTGAAATCTTCTCTGCACATCGCTTTTATCATTCACAATCAAGCAGAAACAGGACCGTATTGGAAAGTCTTGGAGCAATGCGCCGCGTACGTGAAAATGGGACACCGCGTTACGCTTGTTTGCACCTCAAAAACCGAGCGTTTGCGTTGGCGCGAAATTCTGCGTGATGGCGTTCGCGTGATAGAAGCTCCCGACGCGCTCTGGGGCAAGCTCCGGCAGGGCGTGGACCTCTGGAACGCGCTTGTACGCTGCCGCGCACTCAAGCGCATTCACCGCGAGTATCCCTTTGATGTGCTTCACGCGGTGGATTGCCGCCCAAACGTGATTATTCCTTCCTTGTACGCCCAACGCCGTTTTCGCATTCCTTTTGTTTTATCGTGGTGGGATTTATTTGGGCAAGGAAGTACGCGCTTTGGCAGCTTTTTTGCCAATACCGCCGGACGCTTCGAGGGATGGCTTGAAACCTCATTCCGCAAGTATGCCGACGGCGCGACGACCATTACGTATTATTTGAAAAATCGCTTGGAGCAGCTTGGCTACGCGGCGGAAAAAATTGAAGTGCATCACTTGGGCGTGGACACGAGCCAAGAGACGCTTTCTTTTCCCGATGCGCGGCGGTGGCTTCAGGAACAATGCGGTATTCAGGAAAACGAATCCGTATTGTGTTTCGCAGGAACAATTTACGAATCGGATTTTCGCTTGCTTCTCGGCGCACTAGATATTGTGCAAAAGCGTGGTATTTCCTACAAACTCGTCTGGGTAGGCAAGCACGAAATTGATGCCGACACCTGCAAACGCTATCACATCCACAGAACAGGCATTGTACCGACGATGCAGGAAGTGTATCGCTACTTTGCTGCCGCCAACGCCTGTATTTTGCCAATGGAAGTGAACGACGCAAACGCCGCGCGCTGGCACTCGAAAGTAACGGATTATCTGAATGCTGGTGCGCCCGTCGCGCTTACGCCCGTGAGCGATTTCCCGCGTTATTTTACGCGCTTTCCGCTTGGTTGGCTCTCGCCGTCGGGTTCGGCAGAAGATTTTGCGGCAACCGTCATCACAGCACTCAGCGAATCCCCCGCCGAGCGCAGCACACGAAGCGCACAAACACGCACTTTCATGCGCGAAGAACTCGACGTGATGACGCAAGCTCGCCGCGCACTCAGTTTTTATCAGCGTTTTGTGGCATTACAGCCATAAAAATACTCTTTGACCTAGCTACACACTAGATGCAATCTGGCTTTCAAGGCTTTTTTTTGAGTTTTGCGCTTCGCATATGATTCCCCTACACGCAAGCTATAATCTGGCTTTCAAGGATTTTTGCCGTGAGGGTGCGTGAATGCACGTAAAAATGTGTACGCTGCTGCCATGCGTTGCTTTTGCGCTAAACTTTTCTCCGCTACAATGCTTCCAAATAATAGTGTTTGCGAAAGAAGAGTTTTGCAAACAGCAAAAAAAATCATAGATTTGTAGTCTTGGCTTGAAAGTTTTATGCCCGTACTCTTCATAAATATTCAAAGCGTAAACAGTTGATATGTTGTATTTTGACGCTCTATTGTGCGGTGCGGTGTACGTGTTTGGTTCGTGTGTTTTGTTTCAAATTATTTTGTTTCAAAGGAGCAGTGATGAATCGCATCATGTTCAAATCAAAAATCCACCGTGCGACGGTTACGCAGGCGGAATTGCATTACGAAGGTAGCCTGACTATTGACGAAAATCTCATGGATGCCGCAGATTTGCTGGCATATGAGAAGGTGTCGGTGGTGAATATCAATAACGGTGAACGCTTTGAAACGTATGTTATTCCGGGCAAACGCGGCTCGAAAGTGATGTGCTTGAACGGCGCAGCAGCCCGCAAAGCCATGCTTGGCGACCGTATCATCGTTATCACATATGCCAACATGAGCGACGAGGAAGCCCGTAAGTATAAACCGACGGTTGTGCTGGTGGATGAAGATAATAACATTATTCAAAAAAGCCACGAAGTCATTGCCGAAACGGTTGTGCTGAATTAGAAAAGTTGAATTAGAAAAAGTGTCATCGCCCAAAAGCTGTGCAAAGCTGCTGCTATCTGCTCTTTCAGCCCTTGACCTCAATTCTTCCCATCATTTGCTTTTAACATCTTTTAACGCCTTACTAACGCAGCGCATACCCTATTTTTGCGTTCCAATGTGTTGTCGAAATTTTTGTTGTCGAAATTTTTGTTGTTGAAATTATCTCGTCGAAATTATCTTTATGAATCAGTCTGCTACAGTTTCTTCGTCATCCTCACTTGCCGTTATTATCCTTGCTGCGGGCAAGGGAACACGCATGAACAATCCCAACAAAGCAAAAGTCATGTTCGAGCTTTCTGGCGAACCAATGATTGATTTCGTCGTGCGCCAAGCAGAATCGCTCCATCCAGCGAAAATTGCGGTTGTGGTTGGCTTTCAAAAAGAATCGGTGATGCAGCACTTGGACGCGAGCTTTCATGGGCTTCGCAGCGCGGAGGTGTTGCACTATGCGCACCAAGACCAACAGCTTGGCACGGGTCATGCAGTCATGCAGACAGAATCAGCATTGCAGAGCTTTTCGGGTGATGTTCTGATTCTCTCGGGCGATGTTCCTCTCTTACGCATTGAAACCTTGCAAGACTTCGCCGCATTTCACCGTGACAGCAAAAGTGTTGTTTCGGTGTTGAGCGTGGAAAATCCAAACCCAACAGGCTACGGGCGCATCGTCCGCGCCGCAAACGGCGATTTCGAGCGTATTGTCGAGCATAAAGACGCAAGCGAACAGGAGCGCAGTATCAAGGAAATTAATAGCGGAATTTACTTCGTTCAATCCAGTGCGCTCTTCCAAGCATTGCACCAGGTCTCGAACAGCAACGCGCAAGGCGAATACTACCTTACCGATATTGTGAGCATTGTCAGAGCCTCTGACGCGCCCGTTGCAGCGTGGAAATGCACCGCTTTCGAGGAAGTGCAAGGCATTAACACCGTCGAGCAGCTCGAAGATGCTCGCCGCGCACTCGAAGAGCAGTTTGCCTGAAGACAAAGGATGACATCTGAAAAATGAAGGATGAACAACAAAAGCTAAAAGCCTCATCAATCTTTGCTTTTCACTCAAAACGTAGCACTCAAAACTCAGCATTCAAAACTCAACACTGAAAAAAATGATTTCTGGCGTTAATCATCTTGGCATAGCTGTCCGCGACCTCGACGCAAGCATGGACTTGTATCGCCGTATTTTTCGCGTAGAACACTTTCACCGCGAGCGCGTTGAAGAGCAAAAAGTAGAAATTGCTTCCTTTCGTGTTGGCGGAGTGCTGCTGGAATTAACCGCGCCGACGAGCGAGGATTCGCCCATCGCAAAATTTCTTGAAAAGCGTGGCGAAGGTATTCACCACGTTGCTTTTACCACCGATGCCGTGAGTGCCGATTTGGAGCGGCTTGCGAGCGAGGGCGTTCAACTTATCAATACAACCCCACAGTTGGGCGCACACGATATGCTCATTGCCTTTTTGCATCCAAAATCAACAGGCGGTGTGCTGATGGAATTATGCGAAGCGCAAAAAACCTCAAAGACTGCTTAAAAACTTATGTAGAATCTCATTTTCTCGTTTCACTAACGTAGGAGTTCAGTACGCATGAAGCGTTCTCTCTCAATTCTTGTTTGCTGTGGCTTACTGCTCAGTACAAGTGTTTTTGCCCAAAAAGCAAAATCTAGTAAACAATCTAAAAAAACAACGGCTACACCAGCAGGAGCAACAACGACTGCACCCACACCGCAAACCCTTGCGGACAAAGACGCAGCCTCGCGCAAAGCCGACCCCGAAATGGCACTGTTGGATTCACTTCAGAAATCCGACAAACGCTATGAATCCATTGAAGAAGCATTGAAAGAACCAGAAGCGGTGCGCTTTCTCGACCTTCACGAGAAAAACATTACCTCGTTGCCGCCTGAAATCGGCAAGTTCGTGAATATGCACACGCTCAGTTTATACGGCAATCAACTTACCAGTATTCCTGCGGAATTTGGCAATTTGAAAAGCCTCAAGTCGGTAGATTTTGGTAAGAATCAACTGACGGAAGTTCCAGCGTGTGTTACGAAATTGAAGCAGTTGAAGGTGTTGTATTTTACCTCGAATCAAATTAGCAAATTGCCGAAAGAATTATTCGGACTGACAACGCTCAACGTCTTGGATTTTGGCGGCAATCAACTCACGGCTATTCCGCCTGATATGGGCAAATTGACCAATGTCCGCCTCTTGAATTTGCGCTACAACCGCATTGAAGCTCTACCCGACAACATGGGAAAGATGAAAAATTTAGAAATCATTATGCTCAATAATAATCCTATCCCTGAGAAAGAATTACGCAAAATTGACAAAATGCTAAAGAGTACGGACATCCGCTTTACCTATTAAGTAACTGGTCAGGTCTCAACAATGAAGAGGGGACACAGATGAAGATGATTGAATGAATGAAGATGATATTGATAAAAAAAATCAGAGCGTGAATGCAGACCTTATCCGTTGTTGATGTTTTCTGCATTTTCATCATCTTCATCCATTCAATCATCTTCATCTGCGTCCTCAAAAATCATGACCTGACTAGTTACCCTATTAACCCTATTACCATTTCTCTGTCAATCTTTGCCTTGTAAATATATAAACGGTGTAGATACTGATGTTGTATGCAGCATCGCTTATCTGCGCCGTTTTTCTTTTGCCGAGAGTCACAAAAAAACGCTATCTTGCGCTTCTGTACTGGCTTGTCATCGTGTAAAAAATCTTATTTGTATTTTTTCATTATTTCTACATTTGTTATGCCAAATCTTTTTTTGCTCCGCCACGGACAATCGCAATGGAATCTTGAAAACCGCTTCACCGGATGGGTTGATGTGGAATTATCGCCCAAGGGTGAGGAAGAAGCTCGTGCCGCAGGACCGCTCTTGGAGCCGTTTCAGATTGATTTGCTCTATACCTCTGTTTTGAAGCGAGCAATGCGCACCGCCGACCTCGCGCTGGAAGCAGCAGGAAAAAGCGGCATTCCAACCACGCGCAGCGAAAAGCTGAACGAGCGGCATTACGGCGATTTGCAAGGGCTAAACAAAGATGATATTGGCAAGCAATATGGCGAAGCACAGCTGAAAATCTGGCGACGCAGCTACGACATTCCGCCACCAAACGGAGAATCGCTCAAGAACACGCAAGAACGCTGCATTCCGTACTATAAAGAGGAAATCGAACCGAAACTCAGCGAAGGGAAAAATATCCTCATCGCAGCGCATGGAAACTCGCTTCGGTCAATCGTGATGTACTTGGAAAATCTCACACCAGAGGAGATTTTGGAAGTAAATATTCCGACGGGTGTTCCCGCAATTTATGAATTAGATGCAGATTTGAAGGTTCTCAGCAAACGCTATTTGGCTGAATTTACCAATGCGCATTAAATCTGCACAGACAAGCGCGTCTGCGCTACCGAAGCCATTATTGGAATAATCACCGTTTTCCATTTTCCCTCTCTTCATGCAGCGTCCTATTGCCGTCTTTATCAGTCTTGCAGCCGTTTTGGTTGTGAATGTCATTGTGAATATGTGTTGTGTTCCAGAGCTTTCGGCGCAGGAATCCAAAATCTTGCAGGCAATGAAAGCCGAAATGCAGCGCACCATGACCGACCTCGCCAAAGAGCCGAATCCGCCGTACTTTAGCTCGTTTGCTATTACTGAAACGCAGTATGTTACGATAAGTGCGGCATTTGGGAAAATTGTGCTGGAAGACTCCAACCGCACACGCACACTAGACGTGGAGGTGCGCGTTGGAAATTACGACGTGGATAACAAACGGCAAATTCGCGGTACAAACTTCGAGATGGGCGGCTACTTTCGCGGTGCGGCGATTCCTCTGGATGATAACGTTGATGCCATTCGTGCGGCAATTTGGGCAAGCACCGACCGCCAATACAAAGCGGCGGCGGAGCGATATTTGAAAGTGATTTCCAACCGCGCTGTGAAGGTAAAAGAAGAAGATTCGTCGGGTGATTTTTCCAAAGAAAAGCCCGCGCAATACACCGAGCCACTCATTGAACTCCGCATCAATACTGACGATTGGCGAAAACGCTTGCGCGAACTTTCTGCGCTCTTCAATTCCGACCCCAAAATGTACGGCGGCGAGCTTTTTCTTCGTGCCGAAGTGCAGCACCGTTATTTCGTGAACAGCGAAGGAACGGTCTTGCAAACAAGCGATTCCTACGTGCGTGTCTTCGCGCAAGGTCGCACCAAAGCGGACGACGGTATGACGCTTCCGCTCTACCGCTCCTATTTTGCCTTTCAAGCAGATAGCCTTCCAACGCTTGATTTCATGCGGCGCGACATCCAAGAAATGATTGTGCTGCTTGGGAAATTGCGCGTTGCACCGCTTATGGAAACCTATTCAGGACCATCAATTTTATCGGGCGAAGCGGCTGGCGTGTTTTTCCATGAAATTTTCGGGCATCGCATCGAAGGGCATCGGCAGAAGGATGTGAATTCCAGCCAAACCTTCAAAAATCTTGTTGGAGAGCGTATTCTGCCTGAGTTTATTGATGTTGTTTTTGACCCGCGTTTGCGCTCTTTGCGCGGACAAAATGTGGCAGGATATTTCAAATTCGACGATGAAGGGATTCAAGGACAACCCGTTACGACCGTGAAAAATGGTGTGTTTCGTGAGTTTTTGATGTCGCGTGCGCCGATTGACCAAATGCTGAACTCCAACGGACACGGGCGGCGACAAGCGGGTTTCCCTGTGGTGGCGCGGCAATCAAACTTAATCGTGAAATCAGCAAAGCAAGTTCCTTTCGACTCGCTTCGCAGCTTGCTTCGTGCCGAATGCAAAAAACAAAGCAAAGAATATGGTTTGTATTTTGTGGAAATTCAAGGCGGCTTTACCTTCACCAATCGTACCATGCCGAATGCCTTCAACGTCTTGCCATTGCTGGTGTATAAGGTATATGCCGATGCCAGCCGAGCCGATGAAATTGTGCGCGGCGTGGACTTGATTGGCACACCGCTCACCACTTTCAAGCAAATAAGCGCGTCGGCGAATGATTTGGGCGTGTTTAACGGCGTGTGCGGCGCGGAATCAGGCGGTGTGCCAGTTTCTGCCTCGTCGCCGAGCTTGCTCGTGAATGTGATTGAAGCGCAGAAAAAAGCAAAATCCCAAGCAAAACCCCCTATTCTCGGCTTTCCCGCCTTGCCAGAAGGCAAAACAAATTAAAGGATGAGGAATGAAATCTGAGGGATGAAGTTTGGAACGCGTTTCTTGCACGATGTTCTAGCGCACCATCTCTTTACGCCTCACCACCTCAGCCCTCAGCCCCCATACTTCCTCCTTTCCAACTATGATTGACACCCATTGTCATATTGACAACAAACAATTCGACAGCGACCGCGCTGCCACGCTGGAACGAGCATTTGCTGACGGTATGACGCATTTGATTATTCCCGCGATTGAGCCGACGCGCTTCCAAACCGTTCTGAATATCGTGCGCTCCGATGAACGTATTTTCTGCGGCATGGGCATTCATCCGCACCATGCCTTAGAAGCCAGTAGCGACGCGCTTCGCCAAGTAGAGGACTTGAGTTTTTCGGAACGTGTGCAAGCCATTGGCGAAATTGGGTTGGATTATCACTATGATTTCGCGCCGCGCGATGTGCAGCAGGATGTCTTTCGCGCACAGTTGCGGATTGCCAAGCGACGGAATTTGCCCGTGATTGTGCATAACCGCGAGTCGGACGACGATATGATGCGCATTCTGGACGAGGAACAAGATGGCAGCTTGCGCGGGGTTTTGCACTGTTTTTCTGGCACACCCGAACAGGCTGAACGCGCCGTCAATCTTGGCTTTCACGTCTCCTTTACGGGAAATATCACCTTCAAAGCATCCACTCTTTCTGAAACTGTTGCTTCTGTTCCAATGAATACACTGATGATTGAAACCGACGCGCCGTATATGTCGCCAGTGCCGCATCGTGGCAAGCGCAATGAGCCAGCGTTTGTGCGGCTTGTGGCGGAGAAAATTGCAGAAATTCGCTCTATGAGCCTTGAAGATGTTCTAACGACAACAAGCGCAACAGCGCACGAGTTTTTTCGTATTCCAACGCGCATTTCGGGCGGCAACACCGCACAAATGCTTATTGCGCTGCTTCTTTCTTGCCTTGCATTCGTCTCTACGCAGACCGCCTTTGCGCAAAGCGAAGAAGAAGATGACACGCCTGTTCCTTTTGTCAATCCATACCCGAAAACCTTCGGCATCGGCGGAGTTGCTGGTGCGCACACGCTGATTGACGTTCACAGCCCTTCGGGAACGCTTTCCTACACTGGGCAAGCAATTATCTACGGCGGCAATATGCGGTATTATTTCACGGATGCCATTGCGCTTGATGCTGGCTATTACACGGGCAACAACTTTGCACCAACAGTTGCTGTTCCTGGCGGCTCACCGCCACAGCCCTTTCCCAATAGATTTCAAGCTATTGATGCAGGATTATACTTTACGACGAATCCGGGCAATACCCTCAATGTTTCCTTTGGCGTGGGTGCGTCCTATCTCATTTCCACCTTTAACGCTGGACCAACAACGCCTCCTGATTCTAGCTCAGGCTTTGGTGCGCATTTGAAGCTCATTTCGGTGGGGCTCAATGTACCGACTTCCTTTGGCTTGCTCTATCCGGGCGCGGAACTGCACATCAATGGCGCATTCTTTTCGCCGCGCGATAAAGACTATGGTAATGGAACGCGAGTACAGCAGATAGGCTATCTCTATTCGGTCATACGCGCCACGCTGTATTGGTTTCCATCATTTGGCACAGGCAAATAGCAAACATACTTTCTACGCATATCTAAAACAACAACGGCGTAATGATGCGCTCTACAAGAAAAGAGCAGCAGCATTACGCCGTTGTTTTATCTGAAATGTTGTCTGAAGTTTTCACGTGCAATCAAGTATTCAAACGCTTTTCATACTTCATAATTGATTCTTCCTCTTAGGAACGATGTCGAAATAAATGTATGATTTTCTTCATTAGTGGCACAGACATTCTTGTCTGTGAGTCTTAAAAGCCTATCAGGACTCACAGGCAAGAATGCCTGTGCCACTGAAACCTAAAAAACACTTTATTTTTCAACCGTTCCTTAATCCATCATTGGCGGTGGCATGGGTGATTCTACGCGATAAAAGAGTTTTCGCTCAAAGATTTCGCGCATAGCGATAAAAGTTGGCTTGGGAATTTTATCAAATTCTTTGCTAATCTGCATTTGGTCGTAGTTGCCATATTCGGTCTCATCTTCAAGCGGGTCAATGTGTTGCATCCGTGATTGAAGCTGAATCTTTACATCGTCGTTTACTTGGCGAGCGCGTAAGCCCATTGCCGTAATAGCCTCATAAATACTGCCTCTGTCGGACGAGTCCAGACGAATTGCCACTGGATTGACGATATAATCTTTGCTATTCATAATGATATGGAAAGAATGGTGCAAAAAATTTAAGGCGAACCTCAAAGATACGTTTTTTATAGTGTTTTGCAAAAGAATTTTTCTTATCATCAATCATACCAACATTTGCAACCCACAATTACGATTCTTAGCCTTGCTGCTTATAGCTTCGATGTGCGGCAGGGAGCTTCCACCATGGCACGGCAGGAAATTCGTGATGCTCAATGTGATAGCCAAAATGATAACAGGTAAAAAACGAAAGCAGCGTACCAAATGAGCTTGAAAGCGAGCGATGACGGTTTGTGTAGCCGCCCTCTGGTTCGCGGTGTGGGAGGTACGTGCCAAAATAAAAAAGCTGCACCGTGCTTGCAAGCGCGGGAACAACCCAAAACAAAAGGATATTCGCTACGGAGATGTGAAATCCGTGCTGCATGATGTTGAATACCAATGCCATACCGACAAGCTGCTTCCAAGCAATATAATTCATCAAAAAATGCCTATACCAAGCAAAAAAACCTTTATGCTCGCCGTCGTGATAATCGGGGTCAGCATTCGGCGTGGCAACGTGGCGGTGATGTTCCCAATGCTTGTGCCAGAGCTTCTCGTAAGAAAACAAGGCGTAGAGCTGCACCGCAGCTATGCCAATCGCCGCATTCAGCCCGCGATAATGCCGACACACCGCGCCGTGCATGGCATCGTGCGCAGTGATAAACAAGCCAGTGAACAAAAACGTTTGCACAAGCAGATGCACGAGTATTTGTGCGGGATGGAGCGTGAGTGCGTCGTTGCCTGTGAGCGCGAAGAGCAGATGCCCGCTCCACGCCAGCACAATAGCTAGCGCAATCGTTATTCCCAAGAAACTATCTCGGCGTTGTGTTCGTGCCATTGTGCTTGTGGTGAGGATGAGGAAAATTTTTACATACCAAAAACATTACCCAGTGGCAGAGACATTCTTACCTGTAAGTATTGGTGCGGCACTCAGGCGAAAAATGCAGAGAAGAATGTCCAAGCCACTGCGGAGTGATAACACTACGCGGTGATAGCACTACGGAGTGATAACACTCATTTTTTGTTCCTTAGTTCAACGACTTCAATGTTTCTTCGATTTTCGTGAAGTTTGGCAATTCACGTGCATCTTCCAAGACTTCGGCATGGCGGAGGACACCTTCTTTATCAATCACGAAGGCTGAACGCTTGGACACGCCTTGCAAATCCCACACGCCTGGGACGAAATTGCCGTAGAGCGCGTCGTAGGCGGTGGAGGCTTCTTTGTTGAAATCGGAAAGAAGTGGGAAACTGATGTTATTTTTTTGTGCAAATACTTCCAGCGTAAACGGGCTATCCACGCTAATACCAAAGACTTGCGCGTTCAGAGAATTATACAATTCCAAGCCGCCGCTTACCGAGCAAAGTTCATTCGTGCAAACGCCCGTGAATGCCATTGGGAAGAACAGCAATACGACGTTTTTGCCGCGATAATCTGCGAGCGAAATTGTTGAGGGACCTTCGGCGGTCTTGGTTTTGAGCGCGAAATCGGGTGCGGGTTGTCCAACTGTAGCCATGAATCTATCCTTTTGAGGTAATGAAAAAAAGAGGGTGTTGAATGAGCATCATTTTTGAAAAATGAGAGTATTTATGCCGCTTATAAGGCATTACGGAGGTGTTCGCCAAACCGCCAGACATCTTCGTAAGAATTGTACAACGGCGCGGGCGCAGCACGAATAACGTTGGGTTCGCGCCAATCAACAATCACGCCGTTTGCCATGAGCGAATCAAAAACGGCGCGTCCGCCGCCATGCACGAACATTGAAAGCTGCGCACCGCGCTCGGCAGCATTACTGGGCGTGATAATTTCAATCCGCTCTTTCGCGCTGTCTTTCACGATAAACTCCAGAAAGCCTGTTAAATGCTCGCTTTTGGTGCGCAGACGCTCCATTCCTGCTTCGTCGAAAATGTCTAACGCCGCTTTGTGCGCCGCCATGATGAGAATGGGCGCGTTGCTCATTTGCCACGATTTTGCACCTTCAGCAGCACGAAAACCTTTTTTCATTTGAAAGCGTTCCGATTCCTCATTGCCCCACCAGCCCGCAAAACGAGGCGTGGAGCGGTTCAGCGCGTGTTTTTCGTGAATGTACGCACCCGCAATGCCGCCTGGACCAGAGTTCAGATATTTGTACGAACACCACGCGGCAAAATCAACATTCCAATCATGCAAAGCAAGCGGAACATTGCCCACAGCGTGCGCCAAATCAAAGCCCACAACCGCGCCCACCTGATGCGCCGCATATGCGATTGCCTTCATATCAAACACCTGCCCTGTGTAGTATTGCACACCAGAAAACATCACGAGAGCAAGCTCCTGTCCCGCTTCACGGATAGCCGCACAAATATCGTCCGTGCGTAAGGTGTGTTCGCCCGTGCGCGGTGCGACTTCGATAATTGCTTCATCGGGGTTGATGCCGCGCAAGCGCAGATGCGTCTCCAGCGCGTATTGGTCGGAGGGAAATGCTCCTGCTTCGCATAAAACCTTGTTCCGCGTCGGAGTTGGATGATAAAAACTCATCATCAATAAATGCAAATTTACCGTCAGCGCGTTCATTGCGACGACTTCATGCGGCTTCGCGCCGACAATCCGGGCAAGCGGTTCTTCAAAGAGCGTGTGATATTGCCACCAAGGATGCTGCGCGTGGAAATGTCCTTCCACACCAAGCGTTGCCCAGTCCGACAAGGTTTGGTCAATCATTGAGCGCACAGACTTCGGCTGCAACCCCAAGGAATTGCCAGTGAAATAGACGACATCGCGGTCATTATGTTGTGGGAAATGAAAACAATGCCGAAAATGCTGCAAGGGGTCGGCATCGTCGTGAACACGGGCAAATTCGAGCGAATTGATGTACATGGGTGTAAAAAGGTGGTGGAAAGTAAGTGGCGCATACCTCAGCACACGACAAAAAATTTTCAATAGTGGCACAGACATTCCTGTCTGTGAGGTTAGTGCTGGATTCAGGTACAAAACACAGACAGGAATGTCTGTGCCACTGAAGCCTAATTGTAACTGGTCAGGTCATAATTTTTTTGGACGCAGATGAAGATGATTGAATGGATGAAGATGATGAAAAAGTAAAAAGTATTCATTTTAGGACTTTCGCAAACCTCACAGGCAAGAATGCCTGTGCCACTACAAAACTGATATATACTGGCTTTGGTGGTACAGACATTCCTGTCTGTGAGCTTCAAAAGCACATTTTGCAAAAGTCCTACATTTATTCTCTCATCTTCATCAATCCAATCATCTTCATCTGCGTCCCCTTGTTATTGCTCAGACCTGACCAGTTACGCCTGATTTTAACAACTGTTCAGGGATTTCACCATGTAGAAACAACTACAAATTTTTCTTCCAAAAATCAAACATCAGATTGTACAAGTGAATACGCGCTGGAGCGTCCGAAATGCCGTGTTTGCGCATGGGATACATCATCAAGTCGAACTGCTTATTTGCCTTCACGAGTTCGTTGATAAACATCCAGACGTTTTGCGGATGCACGTTATCGTCGTAGGTGCCGTGAACGAGCAGCAATCGCCCTGAGAGGTCTTTTGCGCGGACGTTGGCGTTGGTTTTATCGTAGCCAGCGATGTTTTCTTGCGGCGTTTTCATGAAAGATTCGGTGTACTTCGTGTCGTAGTACCGCCAGTCCGACGGCGCAGCGACGGCAATTCCCGCCTTAAATTCCTTTGAGCGCGTCATTCCTTGCAGCGTAAATGCTCCGCCAAACGACCAGCCCCACATCCCGATGCGGCTTGAATCCACGTACTTCTGCCCTTTCAACCAGCGCACTCCTGCGAGCAAATCGTTCACTTCGCTGTCGCCTGCGAGGTCTTTCACGCACGTATTTTCGTAGGTCTTGGAAATGCCTGAACACGAGCGATTATCAAGTTTCACGATGATGTAGCCTTCGTCAGAGAGCATTTGGTAGAAGTATTTATCGCGGTCTTGCTGCCAGCCGTTTTGCACAACGGGCGCAGACGGACCGCCATAAACGTAGATGATAACGGGATAACGCTTGGTGGAATCAAAGGTGCGCGGCGTGAGAATCTGCGCGGGCATAGCAAATCCGCCACTGACAGGAATGGTGAAAATGCGTGGCGTTTGCAGGGGAAGTTTCGCGCTGAGGTCTGTGCGGCTTGCAGCCAGCACCGTTACTTGTTTGCCGTCGTTTTTGTGCAAACGCAGTGTGGGCGGCGTGGTCAAGGTGGAAAAATTGTCGGTGTAGAAAGCACCGTCATTGCTCATACTCACCGTGTGTGTGCCGCTTTCCTCGCTCAAACGCTCCATTTTCGAGCCATCCAACTGAATTTTGTATAAATGGCGTTCTACCGAAGACTTCTCCAAAGCGCGAAAATACAGCGTTCCACGCTTTTCGTCCACTGCCGCAATCGCGGTTGCGCGTGCGCCACCTGCTGCCCAATCGCCCTTCGTTACTTGGTTTGCGAGCTTGCCGTCGAGTGTGTAGCGATAGATGTGGTTGTAGCCCGTGCGCTCGGAAGCCCAGAGAAAATGCTTGTTGTCGGCGAGAAAATACAAATCATCATGCACATTTACCCAGCCGTCGTTGGTTTCTTTCAAGATTTGCGTGGTTTTT
This sequence comes from Candidatus Kapaibacterium sp., assembly GCA_004292595.1. Lineage (GTDB taxonomy): Bacteria > Bacteroidota > Ignavibacteria > Kapaibacteriales > UBA4661 > PH2015. The sequence goes on from RDXM01000114.1 coordinate 33,769, forward strand.
CCCGTCGCCGCATCGGCGAAATGCAGCGTGAGTTCTGTTTGTGCGCGGTTCATTGTTTGCACGGACAACCGCTTGTTGTCGGGCAGCCACTTCAGGCGCACGATGTATTCTATCTTTGGCTCAACACCAGCATATCCGCCGCTTGTAGGAAAATCCACCCAGCGAACCGCGCTTGGATTTTCAATGTTCAAAACGCCCACGCGCACTTTTGGATTTGCCGTTCCTGCTTTCGGATAGCGTTGTTCGATATTTTCTGGTACAACGGGCTTAAAATCAGGGAAAATCACGGTGCTGACGGGCGATTCATCGCTTTGAAAAAAGGCAATCATTTTGGAATCTGCCGACCAAGTGTAGCCTTCATCGGCGCGGTCATAGACTTCTTCCCAATACACCCACGAATGCGTACCGTTGTAGAGCAGTTTGCCACCGTCCGTCGTCAGGCGTGTTTCCTTGCTGCTGGCGATGTCGTACACGTAGAGGTCGTTTGCTCGTACAAAGGCGATTTTTTTGCCATCGGGTGAGAAGCGCGTACAATCTTCCTTCACGCCACGGATGGAACGCCATTCCGCCGTGCTGACGTTCAAAATATGCACATCCTCGCCCCATTCCACAAAACCCGCACCACCGCTTGCGTTGAAGCTCGGAAACGGCACAACGTCTGTACCAACGAGCGTTTTCCAATTTGCTTTTATTTTCGCCATATCACCGTGCGGAGTGCGTTTGCCGCTTGCGGGGTCGAGCTTCTCGAAAGCGCGTGATGATGCTGCTTGGCGGAAATCCAGCATCACCGCAGAACCGTCCGAACACCATTGCAAAGCGGGCAAGGTAGCAATATCACGAAACTGCCCTCGATACATCCCTTCTATCGTGATTTTATCCGATGAAATCTGCGTTTGGGCGATGCTCTGCAATGAGCAAAACGGCGATGTACCAAAAAAAAGACAAAGAGTGAATATGCGCAGCAGCAATGAAGAGCGATTCATAGCATCAAGGAAAATTGGGTGGAATGGTGAACTGAATTAGACGACACACGACAAATACATTACAAATACATTACAGCAGCCTTCAATTTACCGTTTTTTTTCACAAGCGCACAAGGCTTGTTGCGAAAAAAATGCGTATGAAGATATTTGAGTGGAAATGTATAACTAAATAGGACTTTCGCAAAATATGCTTTTGAAGCTCACAGACAGGAATGTCTGTGCCACCAAAGCCAGTATCTATCAGTTTTGTCGTGGCACAGGCATTC
>RDXM01000115.1 GCA_004292595.1 Candidatus Kapaibacterium sp.
CAATGGTATGCCGAAATCCGTTATTCGACAAGCCGCTTAAAGTTGTTGAACAATGAAGTATCGGGGGTCATCTGTTTTTTGATTTATGCAACAAAGCCCATTTTTAGTATAGTTTGGTCAGAACCACTTATGAAAACGTGGATTATCTTTTGTCTTCCGATTGTTGCATTTTAGTACACCCATCATCTGCCAAGTACCATGAACCTCACAAGCAAGCAAATATCAGCTCTTCGCGCTATTTTGGACGCTATCATTCCCGAATGCGAGCTTTCACGCGAAGAAGCAGCAACGCTGAGCGCAGAAGTGCGTCAGTTCTACGCATTGAAAGCATCAGACACCGAACTTGCTGAAAAAATCACCATCGCACTGGACAAAATCACACCCACGCAGCAGCAAGATTTCCTCCAACTTCTTGACCTTCTTGCTTCGCCCGCGCTTGGCTTGACATGGTTTGGCGCAATGAAACCCGTACAAAATCTCACGCCTCAGCAGCGCACGAAGCTCTTGCATACGTGGTCAAACAGCCCGATTGGCTTGCTGCGGCAGGGTTTTCAGGCATTGAAGAGGTTTTCTGTATTTTTGATGTACGGATATTCCGAAGAAGCCGCACCAAATCTAACGTGGCTGGCGATTGGCTATCCAGGTCCCCTCTCCAAACCGCCTTCAGCCGAGGCTGCGCCACGCCCCATTCAACCGCTTAATTCCTCGCTTCATTCATCATTTTCACAGCAAAAATCTTCTACGCCAGTGCAGCTTCAATGCGATGTCGTTATCGTTGGAAGCGGCGCGGGTGGCGGCGTTGTGGCTGGTGAGCTTTCGGAAGCGGGCTTCGATGTGATTGTGGTCGAAAAAGGGCAATATTTCGCCGAGCAAGATTTTACGCAGCGCGAGGCTCATATGATTGGCGAATTGTACGAAGCAGGCGGCGGCTATGCCACTAAAAACGGCTCTGTAAGTATCTTTGCGGGCAGTTGCTTGGGAGGCGGCACAACAATTAACTGGTCGGCGGCACTGCGCACGCCAGACTATGTTTTGGAGGAATGGGCAAAAAATCATGAAAACCCGCACTTCCTCACAACAGACTATCAACGCAGTTTTGATGCCGTCGAGCAGGCAACGCACGTGGACACGCTCGAATCAATACACAACACGCAAAACCAAGCATTGCTGAGAGGTGCAGGCATATTGGAGCATAAAACCAGTACCATTGCTCGTAATTCCAATGGCTGTGCTGCGGACGATAGTTCGTGTACAATGTGCGGCTACTGCTCGCTCGGTTGCCAACGCGGCACGAAAACGGGTGTTCTGAAAACCTATTTGCAACGAGCATTTGAGCGAGGTACGCGGTTTTTAGTCAATGCAAATGTGGATTCCTTGATAATCCAAAACAGCACTGCCGTCGGCGCACGAGTAACCATGCAGGATTCAGGACAAGAAGTAACAATTAACGCAAAGTTTGTCGTCGTAGCGGCGGGTTCGATTCACACACCTGCGCTCCTTATCCGAAGCGGGCTCAAGCATCCGCACATTGGTCAGCATTTGCACTTGCACCCGACCGTTTCCGTAGCCGGTATCTACAAAGAGCGCGTCAATGCTTGGCATGGGAACATGATGACCGCGCTGTGCAATGATTTTGCGCGTCAGACAGGGAATTGGGGCGTAAAGCTGGAAACACCGCCCATTCATAGTGGTTTGCTGGGCATGGCACTTCCTTGGCAGGGTGGAAAGGCGCATAAAGACGCGATGCGGAAGGCTGCCCACGTGGGAGCATTTATCGTTCTCACACGCGACCGCGACGGAGGGCGCATCACGACTGACAAGCGCGGGAATCCCGTTGCGCACTACGATATGAGCGCGTTCGACCTCGCACATTTGCAACGCGGTATTCTCGAAGCAGCGCATATCCACGCGGCGGCGGGTGCGACGGAATTGTATCTACCTCATAATCGCTTCACGTATTTCGACCTTACAACACCCGCAGGCTGGACAAGTGTAGAGCGCTCGCTGCGCGATATGGCTTCGTGGAACTGGCGCGCCAACGATTTCCCGCTCTTCTCCGCGCACCAAATGGGAACGTGCCGCATGGGAGGTTTGCGTAGCACGCATCCCGTCTCGCCTGAAGGAGAAACGTATGAGGTAAAAAACCTGTTTGTCGCAGATTCCAGTCCTTTCCCCGAAGCAAGCGGCGCAAACCCGATGCTCTCTATTCAAGCAATGGCGCACTACACAGCCCAAGGCTTGAAAGCGAGATTTCGTGCGGTGTAGCGATTGATTCCGCAGCAAACATTACCCAGAGGCTTGCAGTGCGGAATTGATTCCGCAGTCAATGCTATCGAAATCGTGCTGTGCGGAATACATTCCGCACTCCAGTTTGCTTAATCCTAAGTTCGTTCACAAAAATAATCCGGTATGAGAAGCAAAGCAGTATGTTGCCTTGTTCAGCAAATTTTACTGGAAAACTTTTGTGAACGAACTTAAATACTAGTGAACATACCTCAGCATGACAACACCAATGGGGGACTATTTTGCGCAAGTCCTACTTCAGTAGTCCCATAAACGCTTTTTCCTGTGAACAGAATGGTGATTGGAGTCCGTTAAAATGCAGAAAAATCAGAATTTCAGATATGGTACTATTTTTTTGACCATACCTGTTATTACAAGGAATGAAGCCGTTTCTACCGATTTTCTTGAGTCGTAAAAAATATTTAACAAAAAGCAATAGAAAATATTTGTTTTTCTATATTGAAGAATGTATCTTTGCCCCCATGAGGACTTACGCAAACAATAAATGTGGTAAAAAAGTTCCTCACATAGATTTACGATGATTTTTTTACGTTTTTGAAAAAGTTGCAAAAACTTTTACGGAAAATTTTACAAGCAAATACCAGATGCCATCAAATTTTTGCCAGAGCATGAGATGATATGCATCGTTGAAATACTCCTTTCGTTGTGGTGGTGAAAGGTGAGTAGGGGAGTGCCTCTCTAGCGCGTGGTGACGCTGAGAGGCATCTCAGTTTTAAAGAGCAACGAATAACGAAATAATTCCAAGAGCGTCACCGAAAAATATCACCCGAAAAGCACGGTAAAATCGGAGTTTCTTGCTATGTTTGCAAGAGCGCAATCGTACAAAGTCTGTATTGTCGCCACGATGATACAGGCTTTTTTCATTCCAACTCATTTTCTTCTCCTTCATTTTCTTCTCCTTCTGGTCATGAAATTTCTTATTCAATTCTCCGGCGTTGCTCTTGGCTTATACTTGGGATTGTATCTGGCTCCGAACAAACCTCGCCCAGCATGGTGGCGATGGATTGCCATTCTTTCGGTCAGCCTGACCGTGCTTCTGGGGCTCGCACCGCGAACGGCTGGAAATTTTTCCGATGCAGTTCTCATGCGCCGTGCAGGAATGATGCCGAAAGTTCCCGTGAAAGTGCAAATTCAGCATGAAACCAAAACTATTGATGCCGCAAGTAAATACGCCACGTTTCAAATGACTGATTTCAGCGAAGGTGCGCCCGTGCAAGCGGTCGTACGCTGTTCAGAACCTCTTGCCAATCAACTCACCGGCGTAGAACGCGCTATTTTGCTTATTGAGCGCGACAGCACCGCCAATGACGGTGTTTTTATTGCGCAGGAATGTATTGCCGCAAACCCGCTTCTGACCTTGCCGTTTATCCCGCAGCTTCAGGAACGCGCACGGAATCTGTATTTCCACGTGCCAATGTCGTGGGTGGGAATGCTTGCATACATCTTAGCAATGTTTTACGGCTTTCGTTACCTGAAAACACGCGCCCTGCACTACGACATCTATGCGGCGGCGGCGGCGGGCTTGGGAACGCTGTTTACCTTTCTGGCAACGGTTACGGGCGCAATTTGGGCAAAATTCGACTGGGGTTCATTTTGGAATTGGGACCCGCGCCAAACCTCAATTTTCATTCTTTTGCTCATGTATGGCGCATACTTTGCGCTTCGCCAAGCCATCGACAACGATGAGCGCCGCGCTCGGCTTTCTGCGGTATATGTGATTTTTGCGGTTATTCCTGCGGTTTTTCTCATTTATATTATGCCGCGCATTTTGGATGGTTTACATCCTGGCGCGGGCAATGACGCAAGTGCCGGACCAATTCTCAGTACAAAAAAAGAAGAACTGAACGTGATAAAACAGGTCATTTTCTCGCTTGCTTTTGGCTCATTTACCATGATTTTCTTTTGGATGCACTCGCTCCAAGTCCGCATACAATCTCTTGTGCGAGCAAAGCAGGAATGAAAATATTCTACAAAATATTCAATACTTCCTCCACACCTTTTTTCACTTTTCTTTTCCGATAGGATTCCTAATATGAGTATTCTTGCGGGTTCGCCAACATTTCGTGCGCAATTTTTCGTTGCGTATATCGCTATTTGCCTTATTTGGGGTTCTACTTTCTTGGCAATTCGCTTTGCGCTTGGCTCGTTTCCTCCCTTTTTGATGGCAGGAGTTCGTTTTGCTATTGCGGGAACAATTTTATTTGCGATTGCAAAACTACAAGGTGCGGACAACCCACTACGAACACACTGGAAATCAGCTGTTATCACAGGCTTTTTATTGTTTTTGGTCTTTAATGGTGGCTTAGTTTTAGCCGTTGGGCGCATTCATTCGAGCATTGTTGCAGTTCTTTCCACAACAATCCCCGTTTGGATGGTGATGATTGAATGGCTGCGACCACAAGGAACACGCCCCAATGCAGGCTTGCTGGCGGGTTTGGTATTGGGCTTGCTTGGAATTACGATTCTCGTGCAGCCGTGGAATTATCTGCACTCAGCAAATGGCGCATCAACAACCGACGCACTAGGTGTGATATTTTCCATTCTTGCCATGCTGGGCTGGGCACTGGGTTCAGTGCTGGCACGTTCTCTACCGCTTCCCGCCTCGCCGTTTATGACCACTGCTATCCAGATGTGGATGGGCAGCACAATGCTCACGGGCGTTGGGCTGGCAATGGGCGAATGGGCGCGTTTGGATCTGAGCCGTGCAACAAGCGCATCACTTCTGGCGTTGCTATTTCTGATTGTTTTTGGCTCAGTCATTGCGTACAGCGCATATATGTGGCTTCTGCGCAATGCCCCGCCAACACTGGTCTCGACGTACACCTACATCAATCCATTGGTGGCAATTACCCTCGGCTCAATACTGGCAGATGAGCCTGTTACACACTTTCTCCTTCTCGCACTCGTCTGTATTCTGGGTGGAATTTATTGTATTGCTCGCTTTCGCCCTGCGCCGCCCGCTCCAGCAAGGAAATAAGCGGTGTTTCAGCATTTTCATCCTTCAAACCTTTATGTTTTTAACGTTCATGCGCCTTGCACCACTTTTTTGTTCTATTCTATTTCTGGGAATACTTTCGCTCTCATGCTCGGAACAGCGCGTAAAAACTGATAGTTTACCATATTCATGGGCGGCGGAGAATTTCAAAAACGACTATGCATACTGGCACATCGCTGATTCCGTCTCACTTCGGCGAGATACCATCTATGGTGCAATGACGGTGGAACTGCGCAATTCGCTCATGCTGACGACCACACGCTTGCAGGGCGCACAAATTATCAAGTCCGAACTTCTTCGCCGCACCGCGCAAGGTTTGATGCGCCTTTTGCCCTGCGACGATGGTTCGCGTTTGGAGCAAGTATTTTTGCCGTTTCCCATTCAACAAGATTCATCACGCAAAGATGCTTCTGCACTGCCTTCGTGGGCAATCACAGCCTGCACGGGCGATACTACCAGCACCTTTCGTATTCAATCCGCCGACACCAGTATTACCGTGCCAGCGGGAACATTTCGTGTGGTGCAACTCCGTGAGGTAGATTTTACTAATCTCACCACCGATTTTTATTTTCACGAAACCGCAGGACTGGTGCAAATGACCATTCAGCATTCGCTCATCAATGCAAACGGAACGCGCTATCTTGCCGATGCAACAGCAAAACCGTTTGAGGGCTTTATTTTAGTCAAAGCAGGAAAGCGACGAAAGTAGCGTGATTGCTTGCGTACAAGGTCGTTTTCGTCATGCTTGCGAATTCTTCAAAAAATGCGTAGTTTTTCGTGCTATTTTCCTCTTACGAATGGTAAAACATAAGTGCTCAAAGTCAGTAGTGGCACAGACATTCTTGTCTGTGTTTGTCGCCTGAAACCCGCACTAACACTCACAGATAAGAATGTCTGTGCCACTATATTTTTGAAGTTTATTTAGTTAATTTTTGAGCCTCTCTTACCTCTCACCATGATTTATGGAAAAAATAGGTTTATTTCCGCTCAATGTTGTTGTGTTCCCCGAATCTTCCGTGCCGTTGCATATTTTCGAGCCGCGCTACAAGCAGCTTGTGGGCTTGGCGATTGATGAGCAGAAAGATTTTGGTATCAATCTTGTTGATTCTTCACGACTCTTCCAAACAGGCTGCACAGTAGCAGTAACTGAGGTTTCGCGCCGCTACGACGACGGGCGTTTGGATGTTATTGTTACGGGAAAGCAACGCTATACGCTCCGCTCCCTGCGCGAAGGCGAGGAATTGTATTACCTTGGCATTGTGGAGTATTTTATGGATGAAAGCGATGAAGTTATTGACACGCAGCTTCGGCAAAGGTGCATCAAACAATACAATGAAATTATTGAGCTTGTCTATCCGGGTGCGGCGGAAGAATACGTGCTGGACATAACGTATTCTGGCACGGCATCGTTCTTCATCGCGCAAAAAGCAGGCTTGGATGTGCTGCGTAAACAAGAGCTTTTGGAGATACGCTCGGAAAACCAACGCTTGGAAAAATTGACTGATTTTATGGAACATCTCCTACCCGAACTCCGCGACAAACGCCGCATTCAAGACGTGATTATGAGCGATGGCTACATTCCCAATAAGCCGAAAAATTAGTAAAGAACAGCACAGACAAGAGTGTCTGTGCTACCCTGTAAAGACTGGCTTCAGTAGTGCAGACACTCTTGTCTGCACCCAAAATGGCGTTGTCTGCGCTTGGAATGCCACTTCTGCAACCTTTTTCCCGCATAAACGTCTCTCAAAAGAGCCACAATTCTTCGCTTGAACGCCTCTTTTACGGTTGCCGTTATGAAATATTCCTCAAAATATTCCACGCCTCAGAACAAGGATACTGCTCTCGTTGTTTTGCTCATGCTTGTTCTCGCAATATTTTTCACTCCTTTTCTCCATCTTCACGCTGGAGGAGAAGGCGATAAAACTTCTGCACTAAAAGCAGATAGCAACGGCGTGGTGATGTTGCGCAAGGAGTCTCTACGCGGAACAGCAATTCCCGAAACAATGAGACTTGGGGTTATGCATCCAGGCGTGTGGCTCTGGAAACAAGCCGACGCACCAGAATTTGCCGCGCAAAACCTTGACGAAAGCTCATGGAAGCTCGTTCAGCGCGTGAGTGCCGATACTATGCGTCCCGACTGGAAGCGCGTCTTTTGGCTGCGTTCCCACATCCGCATTGATTCTGCCTTGCGCTATACGTCGGTCGCGCTCTTGCCCTTTGGCGTTGGCGCAGCCGAATACTACTTGAATGGACAACTTGTCGGCGTTATCGGGCGACCCAGCAATTCTGATAGCAATGAAGTCGTGATTCTCTCTCGCGGCAAGCCATTTGTTTTACAATTTGGCGCAGAACTGGACAATGTTCTTGCCGTGCGATACTCGTTTCATGCGATGCCGCTTGGCTATAAAGCCGTTCCCTACGTCAAACATGAGCCGATTGTTTCCCTGTATTTCGCGCCAGTGGATGAAGCACTGGCAATGCAGCGCAAAAAAGAAAACTATTTTTCGGTGCGATATTTAATTGCAATCGGGATGATGCTCTCGCTCGGATTGCTCCATTTGACGCTCTTCGCACTGAATCGTGCGCAAACATTTCACCTGCTGTATTCCGTATTCACCTTCCTTGTTGGTCTGCGTTTTTTAACTGTGTACATGGAAAGTATTGTTGAAACGCATCCTGCCATCGCGCTCTTTTTTATGGTGATTCACAATTTCTACAACAACGCAATACCGCTTGTTTGCTGGCTTTTCTTCTATTCGTTGTTTGGCGAGCGTTGTTCGCGCCGTCGTTTGGTTCTTGCGTGCGGTGCGACGCTGTTGGTGATTATTGGTCTATTCATAACGGGCGGGAAGGCGCATAGCTACGTGTATGATGTTTCAATGGTTGTTATTTTGCTGCTCGCCTTCGATGCCGCACGAATCGCCTTCAACGCGCTTCGTCGCAAAGAACCAGGCGCAGGCGTGATGCTCTTTGGGATTGTGGATTTCGGCTTGATGTGGACAATTCGCTGGTTTGCTGGTTTTTCGTGGTTTCCCTTCACGATAGGTCAGAGTCCGATGGAAACGTTTGTTTACATCGGCTATATGTCTGTTCCGCTCACGATGTCCCTCTACATCGCGCTTGTTATCTCGCGTACGCAGCGTTCTTTGCAGGAGCAGATTGTTCAGGTAAAAGAACTTTCGGCGAATGCGTTGGAGCAGGAACGACGCGCCAAAGAGGCAGAAATCAGTCGCTCGCTCTTGGAAGCGGACAACGACCGCAAAACCCGTGAACTTGAGGAAGCACGCGCTCTCCAGCTTTCCATGCTGCCAAGCAAACTGCCCCAGCATCCGCGCTTTGACATTGCCGCTTTTATGCGCACCGCAAGCGAAGTCGGCGGCGATTACTACGATTTCCGCTTGTCGGAAGATGGAAAAACCTTAATTTCTGCCGTTGGCGATGCCACTGGACACGGCATGAAAGCTGGTTATTTGGTCTCAACAACAAAAAGTTATTTCCAAACCTTAGCCCGCGAATCTGGTGGCGCGGAATTGCTGACACGCATTTCGCATGGCATCAAGAACATGAATCTGCGCGGAATGTATATGTGCCTCGCGCTGGTGCGCTGCGAAACGACCGAGCAAGGAACTATCAGGGCGCACATTGCTATTGCGGGAATGCCACCGATACTGATTTATCGCGCAAAAACACGCTCGGTAGAGGAAATTTGTCTGAAAGCCTTGCCGCTTGGCAGCATCACTAGTTTTTTGTATCAAGAACTTGTTACTACGCTCGACACCGACGATGTTCTCTTCATTATGAGCGATGGCTTTCCCGAACTTTTCAACGCGGAGCAGGAAACACTAGATTCTGAGCGCATTGTGGAGTATTTCCAGACGATTGCGCATCACTCTCCCGCAGAGATTATGACCGCGCTCAAACTTTTTGCCGAACAATGGACAGAAGGCGCACCGCCACTTGATGATATGACAATGGTGGTGATGAAAGTGCTGCCGCTCAAGCAACCACGCACACTCGAAACAAACAGAACGCCTGAACACCGATTGGAATCAGCACTGAAGCTGCCGCTTGGCAATAAAGAATTTTTGCAGAAATCGTTGCAAGAAGCATAGTAGAAAGCCTCGTCTTTTCAATTATTTTCTCACTATTTTCCATATTTTTTTCTTGTGAATTATGGCTCAAACCCGCACCCATGAAGACTTCCGCACTGGCGGTGTTGTCTCTGTTTGGCTTGGCAGCATCGGCATTGAAGACGACCTCGACGATTACTTGGCAGATGACTTTGCCGATGATTTTGGCTTTGAAATTATTCCCGAAGACGGACCAGAGTTTGATGTAGCAAACCCCGCACGTCCCGTCGCTGCTCTTTTGGATGGTTTTAGCTGCTATGAGGATTTTATCGAAGAAGCCGTTGCCGCCGCAAAAGAACAAGGCTGGGAGAAGGCAAATTGCGCTCTTGTTTTCTACAACTTCGCCTACGAAGAAGTTGCCACCAACGACGACGCGCCACTCGTCTTCATTGGGACGTTTGCGTTTGCGTTTGATGAAGAAGAGGAAGAGTAAAAAGGAAGAGTGAAAAGACTGAGAAGCGAGTATTGGTCTGATGTTGAGGGCTATTATGAAATCGTAATATCGCTAGGCTGAAAAACATCACGAATTGTGCGGCAAATAGCCTAATTTTGTTTCATGTACATTGTGCGCATCGGTGCAATGTGCAACACACTATGATGCCACCGCGCTTTAGAGTTTTTCTTTTTCACTTCGCCCGTGCTTGTATATGAAACAGTTTTACAACCGCATCAATACTTGCTTCCCTTCATTTGTTTGCTTGCTTTGCGCAATGCTGCTGTGCCTGTGTCCTGCGCTGTTCTCGCAAGCAAAAAAATCCGCGAAAGAAACCCTTACTATCAAGGGTTCGGACACAATGGTTATTCTCGTCCAACGCTGGACGGAAGTATTTTCCAGCACCATGCGCGATAAAACTAATGTGCAGTTTCAAGTAACTGGAGGCGGCTCTGGTACAGGAATTTCGTCGCTTATCAATGGCACAACCGATATTTGCTCCTCTTCGCGTCCAATTAAATCCAACGAAGTCCGCCAAATCCGCGAAAAATACCGCTCCAAGGGTGTGGAAGTGCGGGTTGCCCGCGATGGTATTGCTATTTATTTGAATGAAAAAAATCCTGTCCAAAACTTGACCATCGGGCAAGTGCAGCGTATTTTTACGGGAGAAATTACGAATTGGAAAGAACTTGGCGGCACAGATACACGCATCGTGCTGTACAGCCGTGAAAATAATTCTGGTACATATGAATTTTTCAAAGAACACGCTCTCAAAAAACAAGACTTCGCACAGCAGACACAGCATATGGTCGGTACGGGCGCACTCGTGAACGCGATTGCCAAAGACGAGTATGCGATTGGATTTGGAGGCATTGCCTACGCAAGCGGCGTAAAGGCGGCTGCTATTGCATTCGATGAAAAAAGCCCATATGTGCTTCCCGTTGAAAGCGAGATTTTAAGCGGTGCCTACCCGATTTCGCGTTTGCTGTATTTCTATCTCAAAGAACGTCCCGCTGGCACCATGAAAACGTTTGTTGATTGGGTGATTAGCCAAAAAGGACAAGCTATTGTTACGGAAGTTGGATATTTGCCAACGAAGAAATTTTAATGCTTGAAAAACTATGGAATCGGAACAGACACAAGGTATCACGCCGCCGTCAGATATTTCTTCAAAAAAATCTTCTTCGCAAGAACATCCTTTTGTGCGGCGCAAAAGTAATCTCGGTGAGCGCATTATTGAACGCGGAATCGCGCTTGTTGGCGGGATTGCGGTGGTGTTGATATTCCTCATTTTGCTGTTTGTGCTACGCGAATCCATTCCGCTTTTCTTTCAACCTGAAAGCAAAGCAATAGGAGCAAAGAGCGCACAAACAGATAAAAATGCCCAAAAAGCTAGTAATGATGAGACTTTGAAGCCAGACATTTACAATCCCGATATTATCTTGAATAGTGCCGAGAGCGAAACCATATTCGTACCAGAAGTCTATAACCCTGATGTTTCTTTGCCAACGCAGGTTTCTTCCGTATCTGCAAGCGCACCTGTGCCAGAAGAAGAACAGGATGAAAGTATTAGCTTGGCAAATGTGTTGGGAAATGCGTGGCAGCCAGTATCGACGCGCCCGAAGTTTGGCATTTTGCCGCTGATTATCGGAACAGCAAAAACAACGATTGTCGCAGTTTTGATTGGTGCACCGCTTGGCATCTTGGCTGCATTGTATGCTGCCTTTTTTGTTCCACGCCGTTTGAAAGAATTTATCAAGCCAATGGTGGAAATGCTCGCAGGACTGCCTTCGGTAGTGATTGGCTTTTTTTGCCTTATGACGATTGGTTCATTTCTCCAAACACTCTTCGGACTAGACTTCCGCCTCAATGCTGTTGTTGGTGGAATTGGCTTGTCGATTGCCGTCATTCCGATTGTCTTCACCATCACCGAAGATGCGCTTTCTGCTGTGCCGAAAAGCCTTTTGGAAGCCTCGCTCGCAATGGGCGCGACGACGTGGGAAAGCGCGTATAAAGTCATGCTTCCCGCCGCGTTTCCAGGCGTGTTTGCGGCAGTTTTGCTTGGCATCGGACGTGCTTTTGGCGAAACCATGATTGCGCTCATGGCAACGGGCAATGCCGCAATGCTTTCTGCTTCCTTCGCCGACCCCGTGCGCACCTTCTCCGCAACGATTGGCGCGGAAATGGGCGAAGTGATATGGGGTTCGCCGCATTATAGTATGCTTTTTTTTCTCGGCGTTTTGCTCTTCCTTTTCTCCTTCACGCTGAATGCGATTACAGAGCTTTTCATCAAAGAACGTCTGGCGAAGAAGCTGCAAGGCGGCTAAAAGAGCAAGGATGAAATCTGAGGGATGAAGATGATGTTGATTTCAAACACCAAGCAACCAATGACCAAGCAACAACGCACCAAGTAACGAATGACCAATAACCAATCCACAAAACGCCTTATCGGGATATTTGCTGTCGGGGCAACGCTTCTGGCAGTCGTGGCGATTGCAGGACTTGTTTTCAGCACGATGGGAACATTCCTCGTAAAAGGCGCACCGCACCTCTCGTGGTCGCTTCTGAGTGAAGCACCCCGTAACAACAACACTGAAGGCGGCATTTTTCCTGCCATTTATGGCACGACGCTCTTGGTGCTGATAATGACGCTCTTAGGTGTTCCGATTGGTACAATTACAGCAATCTATCTTTCCGAATACACTCGCCCAAATGCGGTCTTTCCTCGCATCATTCGCTTTGCCGTTAATACGCTTGCGGGCGTTCCGTCGATTGTTTTTGGGTTGTTTGGCTTAGGTTTTTTCGTGCAATTCGTTGGACGCGGCATGGATACTGCTTTGGGCAATGACACTGCACTATTCGGGCAACCAGCTCTCATCTGGGCTGCCGCCACGCTTGCCGCATTAACACTGCCTGTGGTGATTGTTTCGGTGGAAGAAGCCTTGCGCACCGTTCCCCGCGAAATGCGCGAAGGCAGCCTTGCGCTTGGTGCGACGCGCTGGCAAACAATTTGGAAAATTGTGCTACCCAATTCAACAACAGGAATTCTGACAGGAGCAATTCTCGCCATTGGGCGCGGTGCAGGCGAGGTTGCACCGATATTGTTTACGGGTGCTGTGTATTCATTACCGCAGCTTCCCGATGGCATTACGAGCCAGTTTATGCACCTTGGCTATCATTTGTTTGTGCTTTCAACGCAGTCCCCCGACGTTGATAAAACCCTGCCCCTGCAATACGCCACGACGCTTGTTTTGCTCGGACTTACCTTTACACTCAATTTCAGTGCTACCTTCATTCGCTCGCGTCTGCGCCAACGCCAGATGGGGCGGTAAATGCACCATATCGCACTCAAGTTTGCTGGTCTGATTCTCACGATATGAAATGTAACAACACAAAATGTAACAACACAAAAGGCTCCACCTCAAATAAGAGATGAAGCCTTTTGTTTGCGAAGTCGTGATGAAACCAAGTGTCAGAGCCAAGATGTGCTGCTTTCAGCCCGCAAACCTCAGATTTCATCCTTCCCTCAGACTTCCATAACTTCTTTTTCTTTTTTCGCTAACACATCGTCCACATCTTTAATGAAGCGGTCGGTGAGCTTTTGAATGTCTGTTTCACCACGTTTGCGGTCATCTTCCGACAAATGCTCATCTTTTTCCACTTTTTTCAGTGTTTCGTTAAAATCGCGGCGAAGATTGCGAATTGCAATGCGGCTATCTTCGGCGTGTTTTTTACACGTTTTTACGATGTCTTTGCGGCGTTCTTCGGTCAGCATTGGAATTGGAACACGCACAACGTTCCCGTCGTTGGAGGGATTCAAGCCCAAATCTGCTTCGCGGATTGCTTTTTCAATCGGCGAAAGCATTGCTCGTTCAAAGGGCTGGACAACAATTGTCCGAGCATCTGGCACCGCAATTGAACCAACTTGGTTCAAAGGCATTGGCGAACCGTAGTAATCCACACGCACGGGGTCGAGAATGGTCGCTGTCGCCCGTCCAGTGCGGACTCTGGAGAATTCCTGTTGCAAATGCTCCAGCGTTTTTTTCATTGCCGCTTGAGCTTTATTGGTTACATCTTGAATTGGCATAGCTTTACTATTTGAAAAATCGTTCAACAAGAGAAGTTTAAATCAAAGTGTTGAGTGCTAAGTGTTGAGTGCTAAGTGTTGAGCGTACAAACAATTATCGCCATATACTTGGAAATCAAGCATTGTGCAAATAACTCAACACTCAACACTTACAACTCAATACTGTATTCCACTTACGCTGGTTCCGCCGTTGCCAAACGCTTTCTCATACGATTGCGCTCGGTTGCATCCAAAATACGCTTGCGAATGCGGATGCTCTGTGGCGTTACTTCCAAAAGTTCATCGTCAGCAATAAACTCAATAAATTGCTCAAGGCTCATTTGACGCGGGGTGTCGAGTTTGACAACACCGTCCGAGCCGCTTGCACGCATATTCGTCAGGTGCTTGGTGCGGCAGGGATTCACAACAAGGTCATCCTCGCGCGAGTTTTCGCCCACAACCATACCTTCGTACAAATCTACGCCTGGCGGAACGAAGAGAACGCCGCGCTCCTGCACCATTTCAAGCGCGTAAGCGGTGGATGGACCAGATTCCATCGAAACAAGCGAACCGCGTGTGCGCGTAGCAAATTCGCCTTTGTATGCGTCGTAGCCGTGAAAGGTGTGGTGGATAATACCTTCGCCGCGTGTTGCGGTCAAAAACTCCGTGCGGAAGCCGATGAGACCACGCGAGGGCACAATAAATTCTGCCCGCACCGAATCGCCTGTTGGGGTCATGTTCAGCATTTCTGCTTTGCGGCGACCCAAAAGTTCAATCACCGTGCCGACTTGCGCTTGCGAAACGTCCACAATCACGTGTTCCATTGGCTCTTGAATTTTGCCGTTTTCATCGCGCTTGTACAATACTTCTGGCTTGGAAACCGCAAATTCATAGCCTTCACGGCGCATGGTTTCAATCAAAATCGCCAGTTGCAATTCGCCGCGACCCGATACTTTGAAGTTATCCGCAGAATCCGTATCGGCAACGCGCAAAGCAACATTGGTGCGGGTTTCGCGGTACAAGCGCTCGCGCAATTTCGGCGTGGTAACAAATTTTCCTTCGCGTCCAGCAAAGGGCGAGGTGTTCACGCAGAAGTTCATTGCAAGCGTTGGCTCGTCAATGTTCACGTACGGTAATTGCTCAGGATTGGACGAATCGGCAATCGTATCGCCAATAAACACGTTCTCAAAGCCTGAAAGCGCGATAATATCACCTGCTTCGGCAGATTCCACTTCTTTACGCAAGTTGCCTTCATAGACGTACAGTTTCGTAATGCGGCTATTTTCCTTGCTTCCGTCAGGGTGCAAGAGCGCGACGCTATCGCCCACTTTCACACGTCCACGATGCACACGCCCAACGGCAATGCGCCCTACATAGTCGTTCCAATCCAACGCAGCGATAATCATTTGGAAGGGCTGTTCTGGGTCGGCAACTGGTCCAGGGATAGTCGCAATCACGGTTTCAAAGAGTGCGTCGAGATTGGTTGCTTCTCCATCCAAGGTGCGTTTTGCCAAACCTTGCTTTGCAATCGCGTAAATAACGGGGAAGTTTAATTGGTCGTAATCAGCTTCAAGGTTGATGAAAAGCTGCATAACTTCGTCCAAAACCTCGTCAGCACGGGCATCGGAGCGGTCGATTTTGTTAATCACCACAATCGGGATAAGATTCATGCCGAGAGCTTTTTTGAGCACGAAGCGCGTTTGCGGGAGCGGACCTTCTGCCGCGTCCACGAGCAGCAATACGCCATCCACCATCGACAAAATACGTTCTACTTCGCCACCAAAGTCGGAGTGTCCTGGCGTATCCACGATGTTAATTTTCGTTCCATTCCACGTAACGGCGGCGTTTTTCGCCATAATCGTAATACCTTTTTCGCGCTCAAGGTCGTTGGAATCCATGACGCGGGTGACGACGGCTTGGTTTTCGCGGAAAATACCCGCTTGGCGCAAAAGGTGGTCCACAAGCGTTGTTTTACCATGGTCAACGTGTGCGATGATGGCAATATTCCGAATGCTTGTATTTCGTTTAATGTTGGTATCCATAAATGTTGGTGAAATTCGACAAAACGTGATTGTATGCGCTTTTGTGGCACATTGTGCTTTGATATTTTTTCTGTTTCATGAAGAAAGTGCAGAAATATCAAAGACTTCTAATTTACGAAAAAGTTTTGGATTTACCAGATTTTAAGAACGTAACATAAAAAGCTCTCAAAAATAAGTACGTGACTAAATGTAGTTGAGGGTGCTTGGATAGGCTCGGCATGAGGTCTAAAGCGGTCTTGACCCTGAGCTTGTCGAGGGGTATAATGCAAACTATATTGAGCGATGTACTCTAGCAGACTGCAAAGCGCGTAAAATCTTACATCGGAAAAAGCAAAAAAATGAGATGTAGTAACCGTTGGTGCTGGTGCGACGGGTGCTGTCCGCGTCGAAACCCTTCCAGGCAATGTTGGTACGCGCAATGGCTTCTGCTATATGGCTCCCCTTATCACTGCCTTCGCACCGATAAGGACAAGCACAGGTACGCAAGTTGTTATCACAGGCAACAATTTCACAGGCGAAACCACAGTCCGCTTCAATGGTCGTGCGGCAGCGTCGTACACCGTTGTTTCCGATACTGAAATTCGTGCCTTCCCAGCAGCAAATACGCCGCTTACGGGCAGCACATCAGCGTTACCACGACGCAATGTACCGATGATTTGGCAACATTCACGTTTATCCCAGCACCCGTTATCTACAGCTTCTGGCTCTCAGGCGTCACCAATGGTGATGTTATCACGATTGACGGTATCAATTTCGACAATGCCAGCGCAGTGAAATTTGGCGATACCGTTGCCGCATCGTTTACCGTTGTCTCTCCAACCCGCATCACCGCTGTTGTTGGCAATGGAAAAACGGGTGCTGCTGTGGTCATTGGTACAGGTGGTGTTGGTTCGCGCTCGAAGTTTATCTACTACGCACCAGGCGCAGGTCGTCCGAATCCGCCGATTATCACCTCCTTCAGCCCAGCTCAAGGTCCCGACGGCACGGTGGTTACTATCAATGGTCTGAATTTCCAAGGCACGGATTGGTTCACAACAGCGGTTCGCATTGGCGACGCGCCCGATGGTCCGCGCACAGCGATTATTCAATCCATGACCGCAACAAAACTCGTTGCAAAGGTCAATGGCGGTGCAACAGGCACAATCCGCGTCTATACTCCAGCTGGCGTAAACGTGCTTGATATGGTGGGTGGTGTGGTCGGAAGAAATTCCGATGAACATTGGCACGGTAGAGCGTTCATTGGATGTCAGCGCAACTACCAACAGGTGCGTATATGCTTGAACTTCGCGCAGGCACTGAGCGCAAGGTGCAGCGCGTCGTGAAGCGATAAGGCTCTCTGTTTCGCATATCTCTCACTCGTACTTCTCCTGCATTTCCCTCGCATCAAACCTATTGTTTTGGGTATGGTGAGGGGGATTTTTTTTAATGATAGCACTCACGTATTTACCTTGCCCAAATCCCGCATCTTCACTAATTTTCCTGTATTCTTTGTGAATAGTTCGCAAAACTGAAGCACGACCCCCACAACAGCCAACAAACTCCCCTCTGCTATGAAATGGTTCGATAACGTCCGTATCACAACAAAGCTGCTCATCGGCTTTGGAATTATGCTGCTCGCGCTGGTGGCAACGAATATCTTTGGCTTGTACAACATGGCGGAGGTGAATAAAAAATCGTCCGACATCAAGGAAAAATGGCTGCCGAGCATCACGCGCACCGCCAACATGACCACCGCGCTCTCGAACCACAGATACCGCGTGAATAGACACCTCATTACGCAAGATTCCACCAAATACGACGAAATAGAGCGACTTCTCGCCGAAGATGCACAAAATTTTGAGAAAGAAGCCGAAGCGTATCGCAAGTACATCAAGCCCGAAAGCCTTGAAATTGCTCGCTTTGAGGAGATTATGAAATTTTTCCGAATGTACTTGGAAGCCACCACGCGCCTCACTGCGCTCTCCCGCGAAAACCGCAAAGAAGAGTCAAATGTGGTGCTGCAAGGCGAGTCGCGCCTGCTCTACACCAAGCTCGACGAGCGTTTGCAAGACCTTGCTACCTACAACACACGCGGTAGTGCGCGCGCCAGCCGCGACAGCGACATCATTTACGAATCAGCAGTTGAACTCATTACCATCGCGCTCGGCGTAGCAACGGTGCTGGTTGTGCTGATTGCCATTATTATTGCTCGCCGCGTGAGCCGCCCCATTCGCACGCTCGAAGCGGCTGCCCTCAAAGTAGCGGAAGGCGACGTAAACCAGAGCGTGAACGTCACCAGCAAAGATGAAATCGGGTCGCTTGGAAACAGCTTCAATACAATGGTGGGGAACATTCGGCGTTCAATGGAAAGTACGCAAACGCTGAACAAAACGCTGGAATTTCGTGTCGGTGAGCGGACTTCGATGTTGGAAGATGCGAACTCCGCGCTGCGCGAAAGCGAGGCTCTCTACCGCACATTGGCGCAAAGTTTCCCGAATGGCGATGTGGGAATTTTGAACCGTCAATTACGCTTTTTGGTGCTGGATGGCGCGGAAATGCGGGCGCGGGGCGTGGATACAGAGAACATCCTCCTGCGCGGTATGGCAGAAATTTACAACGCAGAATTTGAACAAGCCTTGAAACCGCATATTGACAAGGCGTTTGCGGGAAGTAATGTTACGGCGGAACTGGATTTTCGCGGACAAATGTACGAGGTCTATCTTGTGCCAATATCCGATGAAAACGGCGTAACGACGCGGCTTATCATGATGTCGCAAAACATCACGCGCCGCAAAAAAGCCGAAGCCGAAACCCAGCGCAACGAAGAACTCTACCGCACCATTATTTCCAACTACCCGCAAGGCGCAGTTTTCCTTTTCAATGAAGATTTTGAATTCCTCATTGCGGGCGGACAAGGGCTTGCAGCAATGGGTTTGCAGCGCGAGGACGTGAAAAATCTGACCTTGTACGAAGCATTTCCGCAAGATGTCGCTGCCGAGTACGAAACGCTCTTCCGCACTGCCCTTCTGGGCAAGGCGGCGAGCGCGGAAATTCAGCAAGCGGGCAGTGAATTTATCGCAACAGCAGCACCGGTGCGGAATGCAGCTGGACACATTTTCGCGGGACTTTTGCTCACGCAAAACATCACCGAGCGCAAAAAAGCCGAAGAGCGTGAACGCGAGGCAGACCGACGCTTCCGCGACATGGCAGACAACGTTCCGGGTGTGATTTACCAACTGGCAGTGCAAGCCGACGGAACGCAGCAATTTCAATACATCAGCCCCCGCGTGCGGGATATTTTCGGCGTTTCAGCCGAAGAGTGGCAAAGCAATCCACAACTGTTGCGGATTCATCCCGACGACGAAGTGCGGTGGGCGCAAAGTGTGGACGAGGCAAAACGCACCTTGAAGCCGCTTCATTTCGAGGGACGCTATATTTTGCCGAGCGGAGAAACGCGCTGGTGGGAAGGTGTCGCAAAACCGACAGTCGCAAAGCCAACGATTGCAAAGTCACTTGGAGCAAAAGGTGCAAGTGCAATCGCTCCAAATACCAGCAAACAAGAGCCTTCCAAAGGTGCAATTATTTTCAACGGCTTAATTCTCGACATTGGCGAGCGCAAGCAGGCAGAACGCAAGCAGCGCGAGGCAGACGAGTTGGTGCGCGGTGTGATGGACAATTCACTGGATGGTGTGATGCTCGTGAAGGCTATCCGCGACCGCTACGGCGTGATCTCGGACTTTGAAATTCTTTTTGTCAATCCAGCAGGAGCAGCAATGATGCGCCGTCCAGCCGACGACCTTGCGCAAAAATCTTTGCTGCGCGAATTCCCCGCGCACAAGCACAATGGCTTGTTCCACAGCTACGTGCGCGTGAGCGAAAGCGGCAGACCCGAAGAAGCCGAAATCTACTACGACGGCGACGGTATGAACTTCTGGATGAGCCGCAAAGTGGCGCGGTTTCAAGACGGTTGCGTTGTTACCTTTGCCGACAGCAGCGCACGAAAACTTGCCGAAGAAACCTTGCAAAATCTCAACGAAACGCTAGAAGCAAAAGTCGCCGAACGCACCGAAGAACTGGAATCGGTGAATGAATCTTTGCGCAGCGCGAAAGAAACCGCTGACACTGCAAACCGCGCAAAATCTGAGTTTCTTGCCAATATGTCGCATGAAATTCGTACACCGATGAACTCCATTTTGGGCTTTACGGAATTGCTCCAAGAGCAGGTACAAGGCGACCGCCAGAAGAGTTATTTGCAAGCCGTGTCCTCAAGCGGAAAGACGCTCATGCGGCTTATCAACGACATTCTGGACTTGTCGAAAATCGAGGCAGGGCGCATGGATATTACCTACGAGCCGATTGACGTGGCGCAGGTTGTCCGCGAAGTGGGCGCGATGTTTAGCGCGAAAATCCAAGAAAAAGGCTTACAACTCCGCATAGAATCTGATGTTTCCGCACCGATTGGCATGATGCTGGATGAAATTCGTTTGCGCCAAATTTTGTTTAATCTTGTTGGTAATGCGGTAAAATTTACCGACAAAGGTGCAATTACGCTCAGAATGCGGACAGAACGCGCTGCCGAGCCGAATCGCATCAAACTTCAACTGGAAGTGGAAGATTCTGGCATTGGCATTCCCGACGTGCAGCAGCAGGTGGTGTTCGAGGCATTCCGCCAGCAGGAGGGTCAGAGTGCGCGTAAATACGGCGGTACAGGCTTGGGTTTGACCATTACGAAACGTTTGGTGGAAATGATGCAGGGACGAATAAGCCTCACAAGCGAGCAAGGACGAGGCTCGCGCTTCACGGTCAGCTTTGATTCGGTCGAAACGATTGAGCTTGGAAAATTGTACCACACCCCAGAAACCGCCAACGCAGCCGATGTACGCTTCCACAACCCAACCATCCTTGTTGTGGACGATGTGCAGCTGAACCGCGAGCTGGTAGCGGGCTTGCTGGCAAATGCGAATGTGAACATTGTGGAGGCAGTAAACGGCAAAGTGGCGGTAGAATCTGCGCTGGAACACGCACCAAATCTGATTTTGATGGATTTACTCATGCCCGAAATGGACGGCTATGAAGCCACTCGCCTGCTCAAAAGCAACGACCGAACCCGCGCCATTCCTACGCTCGCGCTCACCGCATCGGCAATGAAAGAAGATTTGCCAATGATTGCGACGCTCTGCGACGGATATTTGCGCAAGCCAATCACAAAGCAAGAACTCGTCAGCGAGCTGATGAAATTTCTCCCACACACGGTCGAGAAAAGCTCAAACGCAAGCAATGATGATGCTTCTGGCGCACCAACATCGCCAACGCTTTCGCTTCAGGATTTGAGCGCGGCAGAAAAAGAGCGGTTGCCAGAGCTTATCAAAATTGTGCGTCAAGAATGCCTAGAACAAGCATCAACACTGCGCCGCACCTTCAATAACAAGCAAGCAAAGCAGTTCGCTGCCCGTGTGCAACAGCTTGGCGCGGAGTACGGCATTGGGCTTCTCAGCGAGTACGGAAGCGCGTTGGAACGCTATGTGCAGAGTTTTGATATGGAAAAAATTCCCGCGCATTTGGATAAATTTGCGGATATTGCACAGCAACTTGCGGATGTTTCGTAATGTTGCTTTTTCAATCTTAGCACACAATCTTCAATAGTGGCACAGGCATTCTTGCCTGTGAGAATTGGTGCAGGGTCTAGGCATAAGAAACACAGACAAGAATGTCTGTGCCACTGAAGCCAGATTTCACCTGCTGTTTAGAGCTTTTGTCGCATTCTAAATTCCCACCCTCATCCTTTCATAATGACCACCGTTCATCTTGTCGATACTGGCGTAAACAATCTCCTTTCCATCTGCAACGCGCTTGAAATTGCGGGTGCAGACTTGCATATCTGCCGCAGCCCCGAAGAACTCACGGATGCAGAGCGCATCGTGCTTCCGGGCGTAGGCGCGTATCGGGATTGCATCAATGGCTTAAAAAATCAAGGTTTTATCCCGATGCTGAACAAATTATCCCTTGAAGAACGCAAGCCAACAATGGGCATTTGCGTTGGGATGCAAATGATGGCGCGGCGCAGTTTCGAGGGCGGTGAATACGAGGGTTTAGGCTGGTTCGAGGCAGACGTGGTGCGCATTCAGCCCGACGACCCGCGTATTCGCGTGCCGCAAATCGGCTGGAATAGTACGCATTTTCGCGCTGGAGAGCCGCTTGCCTCTGGCTTGCCCGCCAATCCCGATTTTTACTACGTCCATTCTTACTATCTGCATTGCGATAATCCCGACGACATTGCTGCGTACTGCGACTACAGCGTAAAAGTTACGTCGTCTGTGCGCAAAGGAAACATCGTTGCAACGCAGTTTCACCCCGAAAAGAGTCAAGATTACGGCTTGCGTGTACTGGAGAATTTTTTGGCGTGGAAACCGTGAAGAAAAGGATGAAATCTGAAGGATGAAAATTTGAATGCACTGACCTTGAAGGTAAAAATGCTTGTATTGCAGATTGTATCTTGACTACAGGGGATTGTGCTTGAAAGTGTAAAAATCAAAAAAGAGGCTTCTGGGTAAGGTGTCGTCTTGCATTAAGGCAGGTCAAAGAATATTTTAACAATAGACTTTATTCCGAATAGACTTTTTTACGAAACAAGGCAGCATGCTGCCTTGCTCCAAAATCCTAAAAACCTTATTCGAGATAAACTCTAATGAAGAAAGGTAATATTTACTTTTTTTCATTTTTTTTACAAATGTAGTTGATACATCAACTTTTTTTTGTAGTTTTGCATTCGACCGTGTTCAGAAGTTTATTGGCTCTGTATCTCTCTATCGAATAACTCTTTACAGCGCGTTCATATCCTTGATATTTAACCCTTATTTTGTTATACTCAATTTTTTAGGAAGCCTGTTATGACAGCAACCGCAGCAAAATTGCAAAAAGGTGGCGCGTTCCTTATGGAAGACGTTGCACCGGACACCATTTTCTCGCCCGAAGACTTCAGCGACGAGCTGAAGATGATTTCGCAGACCACGAAAGATTTTTGCGATAATGAAATCGTGCCGAATATCGAAAAATTGGAAAAATTGGAAGGTACGCTGAACGAAGATTTGCTGCGCAAGCTCGGCGACATCGGGCTTTTGGGTATTGAAATTCCCGAAGAATATGGCGGCACCGACCTTCCGAAAACCGCAGCAATGCTTGTGGCTGAAGGAATGGCAGTGTTGGGCGGCTTCAGCACCACCTACGGCGCACACCAGAGCATCGGCTCGCTTCCGACCGTGTATTTTGGCAATGCAGCACAAAAAGAGAAATACTTGCCGAAACTGAACACCGCAGAAATTATCGCGGCTTACGCGCTCACAGAGCCGAATGCAGGCTCGGACGCGCTCGGCGGTCAGTGTAAAGCAGTTCTCTCTGACGACGGCAAATACTACACGCTCGACGGAACAAAAATGTGGATTACCAACGCTGGTTTTGCTGACCTTTTCACGGTATTTGCTCGCGTGGATGGTCAAAAAGAAAAATTCTCTGCATTCCTTGTAGAGAAGACCATGGCTGGTGTTTCGACGGGTGCGGAAGAAAAGAAAATGGGTATCAAATCTTCCTCAACACGGATGCTCATTTTGGATAAAGTGAAAGTTCCC
Organism: Candidatus Kapaibacterium sp.; assembly: GCA_004292595.1. Taxonomy (GTDB): domain Bacteria; phylum Bacteroidota; class Ignavibacteria; order Kapaibacteriales; family UBA4661; genus PH2015. Next base: position 23,572 of record RDXM01000115.1, read on the forward strand.
GTTGAAAATCTTTTGGGCGACGTTGGTCAAGGCGCGAAAATTGCATTCAACATTTTGAACACAGGTCGCTTCAAACTTGGCGCGGGCGGCTTGGGTGGCGCGAAAAATGCGCTCGCGATTGCAACAAAATATTCGCAAGAACGCAAGCAATTCGGTCAGCCAATTTCAAACTTTGGTATGATGCAGGAAAAATTGGGCGAAATGGCTGCTCGTATTTTTGCGTGCGAATCCGTGATTTACCGCACCGCAGGCTTGATTGACGAAGCTATCGGCGATAGCAAAGACGGCGCATTCAAGCTGAAGTGTATTGAAGAATACGCGGTAGAATGCTCAATTATTAAAGTTTTGGGTAGCGAAGTTTTGACCTACGTTGTAGACGAAGGCGTACAGATTCACGGTGGCTACGGCTTCTCGGCAGAATACGCGATTGAGCGTGCCTACCGCGATGCCCGTATCATGCGCCTCTACGAAGGCACAAACGAAATCAATCGTATGCTTATTCCAGGAATGCTTTTGAAACGCGCAATGAAAGGCGAATTGCCGCTCATGCAGGCAGCGCAAGGCGTTCAGAAAAAAGTTATGGATCCGAGCCTTGAAGAGCAGAACGACGGCGGTTTGCTCGGCGAAGAACTTCGCGCAGTGAAAAATCTCAAAAACCTTGTTCTCATGCTCGCTGGCACGGCGGCAATGAAATTCGGCGCGAAAGTCGATACAGAGCAAGAAACAATGGCACGTATTGCTGATATTATCATCGGTTTGTATGCGTCGGAATCATCGATTTTGCGTGTTCGCAAACTCAAAGAGCGCGGCGTGGATACAGCAATTATGGAGCAGATGACCAAATTGTACACCCACAATGCAGTAGAAGAAGCTGCGGTCGCAGGTCGCCAAGCGGTATGCCGTCTGACCGAAGACGAACAAGAAATTGCAGTCTATATGGGCGCACTCAAACGCTTCACCCGCCACGCAACCGTGAATACGATTGGCTTGCGCCGCTCTATTGCTCAAAGCGTTTTGGAAGTTACTGGCTATCCGGTAGCACTGTAATTGCGATAAACTCTGGCTTTCTGTTGTGAAGCCATGTCAGATTTCATGCCTACACCGCCCCCTAGCATCTTTCTCTTGAATTGATGCGGCGTTGTAGGCATTTTTTATTGTCTTTCACCAATGCACAACCACGCCGAGCCGCAACTGCGCAATATCCAGATACGGCAGAACACGAGGCGGCGACGTGTGCTGCATTGCAAGGCGTTGTTCGGTGAGAATATGTTGTGGCAAATACGACGGCAGAAGCGAGGTTTTACCGTCATTGGCGGGGATTTCATCGCTTACATCGAAGTCGTACAAATGCGCTCCGACGAAGGCATCTACCGCCGCTAACGCCCATACTGCCGCCGATGCAATGATAAAGACATCGCGGGTGTCGCGGTAGAATTCTCGTTCGCGCAAATTCTGAAAAAGTCCAAACTTCGTATAAAGAGAATTTGCTATTTGAAAACCTCCCTCCCGTCCAATCGCCTCAACTACACAATATACTGCTCCGCCAAAGAAAACCGGTGCTTTCCAATAACTCTCGACGTAGAGCTGCCCCCAGCCTGGAATAATTGATTTCCAGAGTGCTTCTATGGGCGATTTCGTCATTGTGGCGGTGGTGGAATTGCGTTGTTTGCTACTGTCTTGCGCAGTGCCATTTTGTGAGTCAAGCGAGGAAATAGGGACGAATTTTCGCGGCGTTTGCGGAAGCGTATCTTGTTGTATTTCTTGTGAAATTCCTTGCAAGCATTCTTGCTCACACTCTTGATACAGAGACACGTTTGGGCATTGTTCTTGTGCAGAACACGGAAAATGAGTGAGCAGAAACATTCCGCCGCAGAAACAGAGCAGGAGGCAATATTTCTTGCAAAGCGAAGGTGCGGCAATATGCTGAAGAGAGCGTAAAATCACGGTTTTGAGGGAATTCAAAGTGCGTTGCATACAGTGGAAAAGGAAAACGATGCGCAAACATTATCAAGAAATTGCGTAGATTGACCAAATTTATCACACAAAAACGACACACACAAGGCAATATGCGCTTTGCAGGACGAATCTTCCGCACACACGGCACACAAGGTCATCTCATCTGTGGCGAAACAGTGCCGCATTTTCGCGGCTTCGAGCAAGGAATGACGCTGAATCTGGGCTTTTCTGCGTCCTTCACGAAACCCTTTATCGTTGCCGAAAGCAAGAAAGCGGGCGTGGGGCAATGGATGGTGCGCTTCAAAGGAATTGATTCGCCAGAAGCCGCATCAAAGCTACGCGAACAGGGCATTTTCCTAACGGATGAAGTTATTCGCGCTGCAATCGACGTGCAATTTAACGAACAATTTTTCGATGATGAAATCGTTGGCTGCCGCGTGGTGAACCGTGAAACAGGCGAGGAATTGGGTAAAATCAAGGAAATCTGGGAAACGCCTGCAAACGAGATTTGGGTGGTGGATTACAAAGGTAAAGAGCTTCCCATTCCTGTTATTGACGAAATTATCAAGCACGTCAATATTGCGCGGAAGACTGTTTCTATCTATGTTATGCCGGGTTTGTTGGAAATTGTTGATGATGCACATTCCAATGACGAGCGTGATGATGAATAAAATTGCATTGTTGTCTCAATATACTGTTGCTTCAGATGTAGTCCACCTCAAAGGTGGACTACTACATTACTGAAGTTACGCAGCCGTCTGCAATAAGAGGCGGTGTGGGACGTTGAAGGGAGTTATGCTATCAAAACGACTCCAAACACTCGTCCTAGCCACCTGTCTCTCGGTGGTCTGTTTTCGTAAAGTCTGATTTACGGCGACCGCCGTTGCAGCACAAACCAGTGGTCGCATCTCACACGATGCACTACAACGTTTGTTCTCGAATGAGCAAATCCAATGGAGCCGCCAACTAGAGTTATTCCGAGTAAAGCATACTATCTCAACACTGTACCACATACGTTCTGTGTTATTTAATCAACCCATTCCTTTGAAAACAGCTTGGAATCTTGCCCCCAAGCTCTTTGCGTAACGTCAGTTATTATAACTCCATTTTCACTCAAGGTCGGGTTTCACTCAAGGTCGGGTGCATATGTGAACAGTACCCAGCCTTCTGTGTTCTCAATACTCTTTTGTACGCCTGCAAGCAAGATAGAATCAACTCTTGAAGCCTCTTTTTTGACTTTTGCACTTTGAGCAGTATTTCCCTGCAAGCGAGATATAATCTGGCGTTTGAGTGTTTTTCTTTATACGGTCGGTGAATGTGTGTTGTCGTCCTGCATTTGCGCCTTTTCCAGAAATATTTTCGGGAATTATTTTTTTGTCGCACAAATCTCCCGTATTTTAGTGGGCTGTATTTGTGCGTCGTGCTTGCGCTGTGCGCATTGCCTGAGTAGCGCATGAATACACACTCTTTTGCAATTCACTCTTTCCTTTCATTTTGTTTTCCCTCTGAAATTATGGCTTCTACCCGCATTGAAAAAGACACGATGGGCGATATCGCCGTCCCCAACGACAAATACTATGGTGCGCAAACGGCGCGTTCTCTCATTCATTTCGCTATCGGCACCGAGCGGATGCCCGACGAACTCATCCGCGCAATGGGTATTTTGAAAAAATCAGCAGCGATTGTCAATGCGGAATTAGGTTTGCTTCCGAAGGAAAAGCTCGATTTAATCGTGCGTGCAGCCGATGAAGTGATTGAAGGAAAGCTCGGCGACCACTTCCCGCTTTCGGTCTGGCAAACTGGCTCTGGCACACAAACAAACATGAACGTCAATGAGGTGATTTCTAATCGCGCAATCGAAATGGCGGGCGGCGAACTTGGCAGCAAAAAGCCTATCCACCCCAACGACGACGTAAACAAAGCGCAAAGCTCCAACGACACCTATCCTACTGCGATGCACATTGCGGCAGCAGAACAGATTGTGAAATTGCTCATTCCCGCCGTGTCGCATTTGCGTGATACTTTGTCTCGCAAGGCTGATGAATTCAAGGACATCATCAAAACAGGTCGTACACACCTCATGGATGCTACGCCGCTGACATTGGGGCAAGAATTTTCAGGTTACGTGCAAATGCTCGACCAAGCTCTCGTGCGCATCAATGCTGTGCTTCCGGGCTTGTACGAACTTGCACTCGGCGGTACTGCCGTTGGTACGGGCTTGAATACGCATCCTGAATTTGCGGAGAAATCAGCAAAACAAATTGCGCATGAAACAAATCTGCCCTTCGTAACTGCGCCAAATAAATTTGAAGCTCTTTCGGGACACGACGCGCTTGTCTTTGCGCACGGGGCATTGAAAACACTGGCGGCGAGCCTTATGAAAATTGCCAACGATGTTCGCTGGATGGCTTCTGGACCGCGCTGCGGCTTGGGTGAGCTTTCCATTCCCGAAAACGAACCCGGCTCCTCAATTATGCCCGGCAAAGTAAATCCCACGCAAAGCGAAGCAATGACGATGGTTGCAGCGCAGGTGATGGGCAATGATGTGGCAATCAACATCGGCGGCGCGTCAGGGAATTTTGAATTGAACGTCTTCAAGCCGCTTATTATCTATAACTTCTTGCAAAGTGTGCGCCTTCTCGCCGATACTTGCGTGATGTTTGAAGAGCATTGCGCAATCGGTATTGAGCCAAATAAAGAGAAAATTGATTACTACATGAAAAATTCGCTCATGCTCGTAACCGCCTTGAACCCGCATATTGGCTACGACAACGCGGCAAAAATTGCGAAAAATGCGCACAAAAAAGGCACAACGTTGCGTGAATCTGCACTGGAAATGGGCTTCATTACCGCAGAAAAATTCGACGAAGCAATTAAGCCGTTAGATATGACCAAGCCTGGAATGTAAGCAATAGAGCGTTGTGTGAGGCTCTCGCTTCTCAAGCGAGGGTCTCACTTTTTAGCGCAAATTCTTCATGCGAAACAAAATCTATAAAAAGAATGAGGCTTCAGTGGCACAGACATTCTTGTCTGTGTTCTTCGCCTGAATCCCGCTCCAATCCTCACAGGTAATCACAGGCAAGAATGCCTGTGCCACTGTCGTTGAAGAATCTTCATCGTTCTCCTTTCACCACTCCCACCAACCACCGCACCATGCTGTTTCCGCACAAACATCTCATCAGCGCACGCGATTTATCCGCCGCCGACGTTGAGATGATTTTCGACCGTTCCCGCGAATACCTTGATTTCTTGCGCCTTTCCGACCGCTCGCACGACCGCAAACGCAATGACCTTCAAGGCGTGTCGGTGGTGTTGGCATTTTTTGAAAATTCTACGCGTACCCGTGTTTCTTTCGAGCTAGCTGCCAAGCGTCTTGGCGCGGAGGTGACGGCGTTTCAGGCGGCTGCGAGCAGTGTCGCAAAAGGCGAAACGCTCTTGGATACGATTCTGAATATTGAAACAATGAAAGTGGATATTTTGGTGATGCGGCATCATCATTCGGGAGCGCATGAATTCTTGTCCACGCAGCAAAATCGCGTTGCAAGCAGCATTGTGAATGCTGGCGACGGACAGCACGAACACCCAACGCAAGGGCTGTTGGACGCTTTCACCTTACATGAGAAATTTGGTTCGCTGCGTGGAATGCGCTATTGTTTGGTAGGCGATATTCTCCACAGCCGCGTTGCTCGCTCGAATATCCCTGTTTTTCAGGCGTTGGGCGCAGAAGTGGCGGTATGCGGTCCGGGAACGCTTATGCCGAATCTGGATGCCTTTGGCGTGAAAATTTTTAGCCACATCGACGAAGCGGTACAATGGGCGGACGCACTGAACGTCTTACGGATTCAGCGCGAGCGAATGCAAGAAGGCTTGATTCCGACGCTGCGAGAATTTGTGCGGCAATTCGGCGTGAAGCGGCATCACATTGAACAAAAACCGAGCTTGGCAATTTTGCATCCCGGTCCAATCAATCGCGGAATTGAGCTGGAAGCGGAAGTTGCCGATGCGGCGCAATCGCTGATTTTATCGCAGGTTGAACGCGGCGTGGTTGTCCGCATGGCTGTTCTTTCCTTGCTTGCGGAGCATCGCAAAGCAAGCATTGGTGCGGGTTCGAAAGAGTAGTTTTAAGAACACTATTTTATACACAGCGAAAAACTCTTCATCGCTAGGAAATATCAGGCTTCAGTGGCACAGACATTCATGTCTGTGTTTGTTGCCTGAGTCTTGCACTAATACTCACAGACAAGAATGTCTGTGCCACTATTGAAGAGATTTTTTGTTGTGCATTGAGTCATTTTTCATAAAAAAATCCATGATTACCACCGATATTCTCGTTGTTGGAGCCGGTCCATGCGGCTTGTTTTCTGCCTTTGAAGCAGGTTTGCTGAAATTGCATTGCCACTTTATTGATTACTTGCCCATTCCGGGCGGGCAATGCGCTGAATTATACCCAAAGAAGCCTATTTACGACATTCCTGGCTTTCCGTCGGTCTTGGCGGGCGACTTGATTCACAACTTGATGAAACAAATCGAACCCTTCAAACCTGGCTTCACGCTTGGCGAACGTGCCGAAACAATTACCAAACTGGACGATGGCTCGTTCAAAACAACGACTTCGCGTGGCACGGAAATTCAATCGAAATTTATTTTTATTGCTGGCGGACTTGGTTGCTTCGCACCGCGCAAACCCGCGATTGAAAACCTCACTACTTTCGAGCAAAAAGGTGTGGATTACATCGTGCGCGACCCTGAAGAATTTCGCGGAAAGCGTGTTGTCATCGCAGGTGGCGGCGATTCTGCGCTGGACTGGACGCTCGTCCTTGCGGAACTTGTTTCTGAATTGACACTCGTTCACCGCAGCAAGCAATTCCGCGCCGCGCCAGACTCTGTGCAGAAAATGGAAGCTCTCGCTGCATCGGGAAAAATCAACTTTATTGCTGACGCAAACGTGACGGGAGTGGCGGGAAATGGCGTGTTGCAGGAAGTAGTGATTACCCATGAATCGGGAGAAGTCGAGCGCAAGGCGGCGGATTGGTTTGTACCGCTTTTCGGCTTGGCTCCACAGCTTGGTCCGATTGCCGAGTGGGGCTTGGCATTGGAGAAAAATGCGATTACGGTCAGCCCCGTTGATTACAGCACGTCGGTTGAGGGGATTTATGCGATTGGCGATATTGCCGAGTACCCGCATAAACTCAAGCTCATTCTGACGGGCTTCCACGAAGCAGCTACCGCTTGCCACGCGGTGCATCAGAAGCTGAATCCGAATAAAAAACACGTTATCAAGTACACGACTGTCTCAGGAATTACGCCGTTTTAAGTCAGCAGCTTTGGTAAATTTCTTCTCTAGTGGCACAGACATTCTTGTCTGTGAGTGTTAGTGCGGGTTTTCAGCGACAAACACAGACAAGAATGTCTGTGCCACTAAGATCCAATTTTATGCACTTCCGAGAGATTTTGTTGTGTACAAAGGTCTGTACCTTTGTTTGCTGAAACGGCAAAAAAATCGTAATTTCGCAGTCCTTTTCGCACATCGTTCAACGTAATTTTTACACGCGGTTTTGCCCCACAACGCGCATGAAAACTGTACTTCCATCGCAGAGCATCAACACACAACCACTGAGTGCGCGTGAGCATTCCGTGTTGCAGGCGATTGTCCAGAATTTTATTTTGGATGCAACGCCCGTTGGTTCGCGGAATCTGTCCAAATGCTTGCAGGAAGATTTGCACCTCAGCCCGGCGACCTTGCGCAATACGATGGCAGACCTTGAGGAACTAGGGTACATCGCGCAGCCACACACCTCCGCAGGGCGCATTCCCACTGACAAGGGCTATCGGTATTATGTGGATTCGCTTGCAGAAATCGGACTTGCACAGACAGGGCTTGCACAGACGCTTGCGCCGATGGGTATTCACCGTATTGAGCCGCTTGCCGCGCTCTCTTCGCAGGAAATGGATGCTATTCAGCAAAATATCACCGCCGCAAAGCAGCAAGAATCCTCGTTGCGGGATGTTTCCAAAGTGCTGGGCGCGTTGTCGCGGCACTTGGCTGTGGTGCGAATGCCGCAAATTGCAAACGCGATTGTGCAACGTATGGAACTCTTCCAACTAGCTTCACGGCGGCTCTTGGTGGTGCTGACGCTGAATTCCGACATTGTGCGGACGCTCACGTTGGAAGCGGATTTTGAGTTGGAATCGCACGACTGCGAAAACCTTGCACGCGCCTTGAATGAACGCATTGCTGGGAAATCATTACGGTTTATCCGCGAGCATTTGCAAAACTTAGTGCGCGAAACAGAACTCGGTGAATACGCGCTTGAACACACCATCGAACACGCAATGATGCGCCTTTTCGTGGATTCGGCGGAAGAACTTTTCACCGACCACGTTTTGCCAAATACCTCCACGCTGCACATTGCGGGCGCACAGCATTTGTTCGACCACCCTGAGTTTGGCTCTGCATCTCGTGTTCGAGGTATTATTGAGCTAATGGAACATGAGGAAATTATCGTGCATCTTTTGGAGCAAACCGCTCCGCTCGAAGGACACGTGCGCGTGGCGATTGGCAGCGAACTCAGCACCGCACTTGCTCCGACGCAAATGGAAGATTACAGTTTGCTGACCACAAAGTACCGTTTTGCGAGCGCGAATGCTATCGGCACGATTGGGCTGATTGGTCCGAAACGTATGAATTATTCTCGCATGATGGCAATTATGCACGTGGTCGCGGACGCGCTTTCGCAGGAAGGCTGAAAAAAGGCAAAAGGATAAGGGATAAAAGCAAAAGGACTTTCGGAGGTAGCACGTAACACTCCTGTCTGCGCCATTTGCGAACGCCAGATGAATCTTCTCGCGCACTTTTGCGTAAAAATTATTTTGCTAAAAAACGCATTCTCTCAATTTTTATTTCATTTCAACTATGGCACAAGAAATTTCTGGTACTGAAGAAACAGCATCGGCACAAACGGCAGGGAATGAACTTCCTTTGAATGAAGAGCTGGCAAAATTGCGCATGGAGCGCGAGGAATTTCGTGAAATTTCATTGCGTAAAGTGGCTGAATTGGAAAATTTTCGCCGCAGAACCGAACAAGAACGTCAGGAACTCATCATTCACGCGAATTTCAAGCTCTTGCAAAAACTCTTGCCGATGCTGGATGATTTGCAGCGTGCTGTAGAGAGCGGAAAATCAAGCTCCGACAGCAAAGCATTCATGGAAGGCGTGGAATTGGTGCTAAATAAAACGACCCAAACCTTTGTCGAAATTGGTGTTACGCCGATTGAAGCATTGGGGCAAGATTTCGACACGAGCTTGCATGAAGCTCTGATGCAAATGCCGTCGGAAGCTCCTGAGGGGCAAATTCTACAAGAAGCACAGCGCGGCTATATGCTAGGCAATAAGGTTTTACGCCACGCACGGGTGATTGTCTCCGCAGGAATGCCATCGCAAGAGTAATGCTCTTTTTCAGAAAGCATCACGACCTTTACTCACGAAAGAAGAAATATCAACAAATACCATGTCAAAACGCGATTACTACGAAATTTTGGGAGTTGGGAAAACAGCGCAAAAAGATGAAATTAAAATTGCGTATCGCAAATTAGCAATGCAGTATCATCCCGACCGCAATCCCGACAACAAAGAAGCTGAAGATAAATTCAAAGAAGCCACCGAGGCGTATGAAATTCTCAGCGACGACGACAAACGCGCTCGCTACGACCGCTACGGGCATCAAGGTGTGCGCGGCGGCGCGGACTTTGGGCAATACACCAATATGAACGATATTTTTAGTCAGTTTGGAGATATTTTCGGTGGCGGTGGCGGTGGCGGTGGTGGTAGCATTTTCGATGAAATTTTTGGTGCTGCTGGTCGCTCACGTGGTGGTGGCGGGCAAGGCAGAGCGCGTCAGGAACGCGGCGCAGACTTAAAAATTCGTATGCCGCTTACGATGGAAGAAATCGCCAAAGGCGTGGACAAAACGGTCTTGGTGAAGAAATTCACGAGTTGCGGCACGTGCAATGGCTCTGGTGCGAAGGCAGGAAGCGGTCCCGTAACCTGCACGGCGTGTAACGGCACGGGCGAAGTGCGCCAAGTGTCGCGGTCTATGTTTGGGCAATTCATCAACGTAACGCAGTGTACGACGTGCAGTGGCTCTGGGCAAATGATAAAAGACCCCTGCCAGACCTGCTCGGGCGAAGGGCGCGTGAAAACCGAAGCAACGCTCAAGGTAACCATTCCACCAGGCGTGAGCGACGGCAATTATATTCCCCTTCGCCAGCAAGGAAACATCGGGCGACGCGGCGGTCCAGCAGGCGACGCACTTATCATCATCGAAGAGAAAAAGCATGAGTACTTCGTCCGTGCGGGAAATGATGTATTGTACAATCTCATCATCAGCTTCCCCGATGCTGCGTTGGGCGGTGAGGTAAACGTGCCGACACTCGAAGGCACGGCTGCGGTGAGCATCGAAGCTGGTACGCAGCCTGGCACAAAAATTACGCTGCGTGGCAAAGGCATTCCGCAACTACAAAGCTATGAGAAAGGAAATCAAGTGATTGTGGTGAATGTGTATATTCCAACCAAGCTGAACACAAAAGAAAAAGCTACGCTCAAGGAATTAGCAAAAAGCCCAAACATCGCTCCAAAGCCTGAGGAGCAGACCAGCACAAAAGATTTTTTCGATAAAGTGCGCGAGGCATTTTCATAAGTGCAGTGTAGGCAATACTGTATATTGTACATCCAAACGCAACAAATATCCCTTCTCACCATTTGCAATCATCCTGCTTTTGCAGTAGATTCACCATCCTTATAGGTGCAATATGTACAAACGCTTAGAAGAATTTACCGCAAAAGAATTAGTAGAGCGGCGCAGTATCCAAGAGCTACTGCACATCGCCTTGACGGAATTGCGTCGTGCCTTAGATAGGCATGATTACAACATGGCTATTTTTCTCAATGCAACTGGTGTGCGTCTCTTAAACATTATGATTCAGCAAAATCTCGCCATTGAAGATGAAGCTGAAATGCTCGAAACCTTGCGCTCGAATGTAACAAATCTTTTGAAGTTACAGAATCGCTTGCAGTAATCACCATTGCACGACTCTTTTTGGGCGATTCTTTTCTTGCGAGCCTCGAAACTAAAAAATGCCGAACACGCTGTAAACCTTGCGTTTACTTGCTGGTTCGGCATTTGTGCTTTCCGATGCCTCTCATCTCAAAGAAAATAGTGTTATACCATTTTAATTGTATTTTGGTGCTTTTCGTATCCATGAATAAGCTGTGAGCCGAGTAATGAGTCTTGGATTGTCCCAGTAGAGCCGTAAGGCAT
>RDXM01000013.1 GCA_004292595.1 Candidatus Kapaibacterium sp.
GTGGTCGTCGCCTGAAGCCCGCACCAACACGCACAGACAGGAATGTCTGTGCCACTAAATATTGTTGAAGTTTATCCATTTAATTTTTGAGCCTTCCTATTCTAGGCAAAGAACAGAGAACTACGGAAAAATTTTGCTTACCAATGTACAATTCTCTCTGCCGTTTTTTACAACAAACAAGAAATTCCGTAGTTCTCCAGCTTACTAAGAATTTTTTTTAAGTGAATCTCCTGGAGGGGATACCAAGAAAGATACCATTAAACTAACAGGCACCTCACCTTTTTCCTGCAAATATTCCCGCACTCGTTGTTCATCTCCACTTTTCATTAATTCCTGCTCTTGCGGTGTAAGCCCTACAGCCTGCATAGCCTTGTCGGGGTCGGCTTGGAATGCCGCAAGTTGTTCGGCATCCGTCGAAATCGCGGTAAGAAATTCTTTGAGTGTCATAGTTTTCTCCTAAAAAAATAGAACAGTACATTACGCCTTTTACGCCTTACAATATGAGGCTAAGTGCTACTCTTTACCAAATAAAATTTTGAGATTCTCTTCGCTTCTCGGTAATTCCACAATAAACGTCGCACCCTTGCCAAGCTCCGACTCACACCACACCGTGCCATTCATTGCTTCGACCATTTTTTTGACGATGCTCAGTCCCAGTCCTGTGCTGTGTTCGCCGCCTGTCGGGCGGGCAGACAGACGTGCAAATTTGCCGAAAAGTTTCGTCATATCTTCGGGCGAAATTCCCGGTCCTTCGTCCTGCACTTCCACGCGAAGCACGTCATTGCGAGCTGTCAGACGCACAATGATATTCTTGCCGAGAGGGGAATATTTGACTGCATTCGAGATGAGATTATCAAACACTTGCTCGGCAGCCGATTCATCCACCAGAGCGACGTGAGAGGCTTGCTGGGCAATAAACTCCAGCGTAATTTTTTTCTCAGCAGCCATTGTTTTGTATCGCTGTATAATACTTTCGAGGCTTGGCACAAGGTCGATTGCCACACAATAAAAACTCATTGCGCCTTCTTCCAAACGATTATTGTCCAAGAGCTTGATAACTAAATCCAGCATTTGATTGGAAGCACGAACAATGTGGCGTGAAATATCTTTTGCTTCTGCATCGTCGCCACTCTCTACGTGCATTAATGTTGCTAAGTTCCGCACCGCAGCAATAGGATTTTTCAAATCGTGGGCAACAATTCCCATGAGCATCGTTTTTTCTGCACTGAGGTTTTCAAGCTCTTTGTTCTGCGCCGAAAGCAAGCGGTTGTGGTTTTCCAAAAGCACTGTTGCTTTTCGTCGTTCATTATTGCGGCGGTAGAGTAAAACTATACTCATTGCCAGTGCCACAAGGGCGATCGCGATAGCAATTCCAATTGCCCGTTGTAATCTATCCTGCACTTCGAGTGCTTCCACTTTCGCTTGGGCGGCATCAACGACCGCCCGCGAATCCATTGCCGCAATCTCAAGTGCTTTGGAAGTCGCAAAGACCGATTTCTCCCACGTGCGCGTCTGCTCAAGGTAGTGCAAGGTACTATCTCTCTTTCCGCTCTTTTTACAAATTTCATACAACAACGAATACGCCGCCAAAAGCTGCTCTGGCGTTGGCGCGGACGGCGTTCCTGCCATCACAAGTGCCAAATACCGCCGTGCGTACGCGAAAGCCGTGTCGAGGTGTTGGGAATACAGCGCACGTCTGCCATTCGTGGTGTCCAGTGCTTTTGCAAGAGCCTGATGGGTGAGCGCAAGTTCAAAACAAAAATCAGCTTTGGGCTTGTTTGCCGAGCCTTGTTCGGCAATGGTTCTTCCGCGCTTCAATTCTCGCAAGGAAACCTCCAGTTTATTCATTTGCCGATACAACTGCCCCGAAAGAAAAATAATATGCAAGCCATAACCCGCGTCGTTATTGAGTGTGAGAGCTTTTTCGAGATAGACGTGCGCTTTTTCATGTTCCCCACGCTGCACATACACCGTTCCAATTTGTTGCAAAAGCTCAATTCGATTTGTTTTCACATCGTACTTTTCCACAAAGGGTTCAGCGCGATGGTAATACTCCAACGCCTTGTTCGTATCAATCAATTTGGCGTAAATGTCGCCAATAGCGCGGTATGCTATGCCAAGACTTCGCGGCAAATTGTTTTCGTGGGCAATCTGTACAACGCGCTTGTATGCGTGCATTGCACGAGCGTCGTCGCTGATAATTTGAGAAAAAAAGCCCACAAACGAGAGGATGGAGGCTAATCCTTCCATGTCGGACGATTGCTCGTACAAACGCGCAGCTTGGAGTGCCAAGACGGTTTTTTGCGAAATGTCGGGCGTGAGAATGAAGGCGCGGCACAGCAGAACTTGCCCACGAAGCGCGTTACTATTCAGCCTCTCGGCGATGGCTTGCTGGGATTCCAGCAGTATACGCACGTCGTGGCGTAATTGCTCAAGCACTCGGTCTTTATTGGAATGGTCATCAATTCTAAAGCGCAAACTCGTGAACCAACTTTGCTGTATGAGTGCCTGCGTTTGCAAGGCGCGTCGTGGGTCGTGAATAGATTTTGTCTGCTGCAATGCCAAGCGAAAATACTGCTCGGCAAGGGGGCGTAAGTCATGCTGTGTATAGCGAAAGGAAATTCCAAGCATATTCAACGCCAACGCCTGATAATATGCCGTATTCAGGTCTTCATTTCGATTCTGAAGCTGCTTGGCTGTTTGCAATGCTTCCTCCGCAATACGACGAGCGATGCTATCCTTATGCTCATACACCGCATAGACATTTGCGAGCTTGCACAAGGCGCTGATGCGGGCTGTATCGTGCATTGCAGTACGTACATTCCGCTTTAGACTATCCAAGATGTAGGAAGATTGCGCAAATGCGGTTTCGGAGCAGAGAATAATGCTCAAAAGAAGAAAATACAATATGCGGCGTGATATTTTCATAGCGTCCAAAACTACGATTCTTTACGATGTGAACAATAAAAAAAGCCTGAATGCCACAATAGAATGAGCATTCAGGCTTTGTAATTATCCACAAGCAAGCAATGGTATATTTCGCACAGTCCAGTACCGTTATTCAGCAATTTTTTGAGAAGAACTGTGCTATACTAAAAATGGATAAAAATTGCATATCAAAAAGTAGAGGAGTTCAGATGTAGTCCACCTTGAAGACGGACTACATCTGAAACACCAAACCTTTTTCAATATAAAGTTGTGGACAGTCATTTATTAAAGATGCTTCGACAAGTTCAGTATGAGGTTTTATGCGCTCTGCACCCTGAGCTTGTCGAAGGGGTTGGTTTAATCTTTTTACATCCACAACCTTAGAGTACACAATATCACATCTTCAGGCGCCACAACGTGCCAGCTTCGATACAGTACAAATAACCATCCAAAGCAAACATATCATCGACATTGCTCATTGAGCCTTTGGGACCTACTTGTTCTTCTGCGCCAGTTTTGGTATTGGTTTTATGGAGCGTACCATCTCTTTCCACACTCCAGAGCATACCATTGGCACCGACCAGAGCTACTGTTTGTTCCCAACCACTCTTATCAACGGTTTCCCAGCGCATTGAACGAGGGTTAGTTTTGTAGAGCGCACCTTGCTCAACTGTCCAGAGGAAACCATCCATACCTTCAAACAATTTTGTATTGCGGAAATCTCCTTTGTCGCCCAAGCGGCGGTAGTTTCCTTGTTTGTCAGTTTCATACACCGTTCCATCGGATTCGATAGTATAAATCATCCCATTCAGACCAACCATCGCTTCGGTATCGCCATAATCCGTGCTAACTTTTTCCCAGCGACCACTTTTGGGATTGCTCTTGTACAAGACACCACCCTCTACTGTCCAAAGCCAGCCATCAAGAGCCGCAAAATTATCAACATTACTAAATTCCCCAGCAGCACCTATTTGCTCATACTTTCCGTTTTTGTCTGTTTTATAGAGCGTACCATTTTTTTCGATGCTATAGATAAAGCCATCCATACCAAGGACTTCAACAGTATTCGACCAATCACCTTTCTTACCTACTTGCTCCCACTTTTGGGCGTGTGCGTTCACAACCAAAGCCAGTGCAACAATAAACGAAACGAGAAATGTTTTTATTTTCATAATGCTTCACCAAAAAAATAGTAAAAAAAGTTTGATTAAAATCTAGACGCTATGCTGAATACTGTCGGTGCAAAAATATGGATTGCGAAAGGCATAGGAAACCATCTTTGAGGTGGTAGAACAATAGAACTTTTTGGTTCTATTGCGGCGCAATATCCGTCCATCCAAAGGATGCGAAACGAGATTATTGAGAAGACAGAAAGTTCTCCGAAGTTTTATCGGCGCGGTGTTTCAAGCAGTTGAGAAGAAATTGCAAAATTATGAGCTTCTTGGCGAGAATTGATACCAAGTTTTTGAAAAATACTCCACAGGTGTTTTTTCACAGTGCTTTCAGAGATGGTGAGCTTATCAGCAATTTCTTTATTCGAGAGCGTGATAAAACGAAGTACATTGCGCTCTGCTGGAGTAATGCCTTTTTTTTGAAGAACGTTGTCGGAGTGAAACATTCGACGGTGCAGTGCGGGCGAAAGCCATGTTTCGGTGGGATGCTCCAAAAGCCACAGTACGGCTTCGAGGAAAACAGTATGCTCTGCTTCTTTCGGCACAAAGCCATTTGCGCCACTGTCCAAAATATCGTAAATATCCACATGATTTGAACCAGACACAACAAGAACTACGCCCTCAAACCCCTCGCTACGCAAGACACGTGTAAGCTCCACTCCGAGCATATCAGGGAGGTCAATGTCTAGCACTATCATTGTAATAGGATGCTCGGAATCCCGCGCCGAGCGTACCAATGCTAGTGCCTCCGCACCTCTGGCAACATCACTAAAACGCACTTCTGCCTCGTGATTCCTCAAGGATACTCGTATCCATTGCAGCAGGCCAAAGCGTGTTACTTCGTGGTCATCAATTATCAAAATATGGTAAGGAGAGACACTCACAATCAATTTTTGCAAATTTGAAAGAGAAAACAGCACGTACAAAACGTGGTGGTATCATTGTTATTCCCTTTCGGGTTATGGAATCGTCATATTTTTTGAAATATTTGCTTGATTTTTCAATTAGTTACAGAGAGCAATTATGACGAAAATATCGCCCGAAAAGGAATAAGTACGTCGCTTAATATAGTTTGCATGATACCCTTCGACAAGCTCAAGGTCAAGACCGCTTCCGACCTCATGCTGAGCTTGTCGAAGCATCTTTAACTGTATTCAATCACCTATTCAGCACATAATAGAACGTACAAAGTTTATGACGCACAAAGAGCATTTTAAGTTTATATTTTGAGAGATGAGGGCAATTCCACAATAGAGTTTATATATCATAATTTGGTGGGATATCGAAGCCTGAGATTTGCTAATCCGCAAGCAAGTTCAAAGACCATATCGCGGCATTGTGCGGTCTTTAGGTGAATCGTCTCTTTGACAATCCGAAAGGTCTTTACATTGGCAAGTGCGTGTTCGACTGTGACGCGCACCCGTGCAAAATGGTCTTTTCCACGCGGTTTCTTATACCGTTTCTACTGTAAGTACGTTGCTCAATATAGTTTGCATTATACCTTTCGACAAGCTCAGGGTCAAGACCGCTTCCGACCTCATGCTGAGCTTGTCGAAGCATCCTCAACTATATTCAGTCACATACTTATTTTGAATACTTTGATTGTAGCAAGGCAGTATGCTGCCTTGTTTCGGAGAATTGAAAGTATTCATTTTACAATCGAAATGGTATTACACGGTAGCAGCACCGTTGCTTTTGCTATCTGTCCATATGACTGACGCTG
>RDXM01000116.1 GCA_004292595.1 Candidatus Kapaibacterium sp.
GTTGCTTGGCAATATCAGTGTAGGTAAGGCGATTTTTCATATGCTACAGAAATACGACCTTTGCCGCTCCTACAAAAATTATTCGGAATAAACTCTATTATTGGAAAAACCTTGAGAAACAAAAATCCCCTGTACGGCGCGATTGCTGTACAGGGGATTTTTTATTTCGTAGGACTTTCGCAAATGAGTGTTTTGGAGTGCGGAATGTTCATTCCGCAAGAACCACATCATGTATTGAAGCGGGTTTGCATCGGACGGCGGAATGAACATTCCGCACTCCAAGTTTTTTGCGAAAGTCCTATTTCGATAATGTGATGTTATCCCAAACGGTCATATGCGGGAAGCGTGAGAAAATCTACATAGTCTGGCGAAGTCGCCAAACGGTCGAAGATTTCACGGGCTTCGGGGAAGCGTCCTTGCGCAAAGAGCGCGTCGCCAAAGGCTTTTTGGATAGTTTCCATTTCTTCGGCGATAATTTGGCGCACGAGTTCAACGGTGATTTTCCGTCCATCGTCTAAAACGCCCTTTGCGTGGTGAATCCATTGCCACACCTGCGTCCGCGAGATTTCCGCCGTTGCCGCGTCTTCCATGAGATTGTGAATCGCAACCGCGCCATTGCCGCGCAACCACGCCTCCACGTACTGAATCCCAACGTTGATATTATTCCGCAAACCCGCTTCGGTAATTTTTCCGTCCGGCACAACAAACGCAAGCAAATCTGCGGCTTTGATGCTCACTTCCTCGCGTAAACGCTCCTTTTGGTGCGGCTTGTCGCCGAGTTTTGCGGTGAATGGCTCTTTTGCAATCGCAACTAAGTCAGGATGCGCTACCCACGAACCGTCGAAGCCGTCATTTGCCTCGCGCTCTTTATCCGCTCGAACCCGCGCCAGTGCTGTCTCGGTAACGGCTGCGTCTTTGCGATTCGGGATAAATGCTGCCATGCCGCCGATAGCGTGTGCGCCGCGTGTGTGGCAGGTTTTGACGAGCAATTCCGTGTACGAGCGCATAAAGGGAACGGTCATTGTTACTTGGATGCGGTCAGGGAGCGGCGTTTCCATGTGGTTGCGGAACTTTTTGATAACGCTGAAAATGTAATCCCAACGCCCAGCATTCAAGCCCGCCGCGTGGTCGCGGAGTTCGTACAAAAACTCTTCCATTTCAAACGCGCCCGGAATTGTTTCAATGAGCATCGTTACCTTCACCGAACCATGCGGCACACCGAGCGTTGTTTGCGCCAGCGTAAACACGTCGTTCCAGAGGCGAGCTTCCAAGTGGCTTTCAAGTTTTGGTAAGTAGAAATACGGTCCAGAGCCACGTGTGAGCAGTTCTTTGGCATTATGGAAAAAGTACAAACCAAAATCGCACAGCGAACCTGACATTTCTTCGCCATCAACCATGATGTGCTTTTCCAGCAAATGCCAGCCGCGCGGGCGCACAAGCAGCGTCGCTACTTGCGCATTTAGCTTGTATTCTTTGCCTTCGGGCGAGGTGAAATCTATTTGGCGGCGAATGGCATCGCGCAAGTTGATTTGCCCCTGAATGGCGTTAAACCACGTTGGAGAGTTCGCATCTTCAAAATCCGCCATGAAAATATTCGCACCAGAATTGAGCGCGTTGATAATCATTTTTCGTTCAACGGGACCCGTGATTTCAATGCGACGATTCTGCAAATCATCGGGAATTGGTGCAACGCGCCAATCGCCAGAGCGCACGGATGCTGTTTCGGGAAGGAAGTCGGGCATTTTTCCTGCATCGAAATCTTTTTGGCGTTCTGCTCGTTTGGCAAGTAATTCCTTGCGCCGTGCGTTGAAGGTGCGTTGTAAAAGGGTGATAAAATCAAGTGCTTCAGGGGTGAGAATTTCCAAAAATTGTGGCTGAATTTCGCCAGAAATGCTAACGCCTGTTGGGAGTGTGAGTTGTGGCATAAAAATAGAAATGAATGGTCAGAATTGTGGTTTGAAGCGGCTTACAAGGGATTTATACCGTGAGGTCAAAAATTTCGTCAATACTAATCGGGTCGGAAAGCAAGGGATGGTGGAGGAATTCGCCAGCGTGCAAGGAAACACGTCCTTTTGCCGTGCAGACAATCACAATACCTGCTGCGGGTTCAATAACCCAACAGGTTTCTACGCCAGCTTTCATCATTTCATTTGCTTTGCGAATAATTTCTACCATTCCTTGAGAGATACTAACGATTTCAACAGCAAGAATTGGTGCAATATTGAGCGTGGGATTAACATCAATAACATCAAGATGAAGCTCATTTGCCGCATAAACACAAATGTCAGGCGCGTATCCTTTTTCCGTAACCTTAAACGTGATGGGCGGAAGAACCGCATAACCACGCTGAATAACTCTATCAAGGATATTCATCAGACGTTTTTGTATCCAACCATGTATTAAACTTGGCATTGCTTTTTCCTCATCGCTCATGGTATCAAAAATTCCGTATTCCTCATCGTGCGCGTCAGTAAATATCGGCTTTTCTAGCGTTTCCATACATTTGTCCGATTAGTAAAAAAATTATCGTGCTTGTTCAATAGCGTCCATGCGGCGTTTGAGGTCTGCAATATCTTGTTTCATAACTTGCGCTGGCTCCCAGAGAACTTTTTGCATCATTTGAGAGAGTTCCCAAACGGCGTTTGTTGTTTGGTGCTGCTCTTGCTTCATTTCTCGCTGCGCGTGTTTCATCTCTCGTTGTTCTTGCTTCATTTCTCGCATTTCTTCAACAAGAGTGTCGAGTTTCATCACCATATCGGTCAGTAACTCTATCACTCGCTGGTCGCTTGACATAACAATACTCCTTGCTTTAAGGTTGTTGAACGTTGCTTGTATTGCTGCAAATCTACAAAAAACACACAACCCCGCAAACACAAGGAATGATGCGGGGTTGTAAAAGAACCAATACAAAGAGACCGAGACAAATTTTTGCCTTTATCCCTTATCCTTTTGCCTTCGTCTTAGGTTTCAATGTGGAATTGATTTGCCTCGGTCGAGCCAGCAAGCGCGGTTGTGGAAGACATTCCGCCGCTCACAACTTCCGACACGAGGTCGAAATAGCCCGTGCCAACTTCGCGTTGGTGCTTGACCGCCGTGTAGCCATGCTCTTCAGCAGCAAATTCTGCTTCCTGCAATTCGGAATAGGATGCCATTCCACGCTCTTTGTAGCCTTTTGCGAGGCTGAACATAGAGAAATTCAGTGCGTGGAAGCCCGCAAGCGTTACGAATTGGAATTTGTAGCCCATTGCGCCTAATTCGCGTTGGAAAATAGCGATTTCTTGTGCGCTGAGATTGCGTTTCCAGTTGAAGGACGGCGAGCAGTTATACGCCAGCATTTTATTCGGGAATTTTTCGCGGACGGCTTCAGCAAACATCCGTGCTTCTTTCATATCGGGTGTAGCGGTTTCGCACCAGAGCAGGTCGGAATATGGCGCGTAGCTGAGTGCGCGGGCGATTGCGGATTCAATGCCCGGACGCACACGGTAGAAGCCTTCGTGGGTGCGCTCTCCGGTGCAGAATTCTTTATCGCGGTCATCAACATCGCTCGTGAGCAGGTCTGCGCCGTTGGCATCGGTGCGAGCAATGACGAGCGTTTGTGTGTTGCAGACATCGGCTGCAAGCCGTGCTGCTACGAGGGTTCGGATGAAATGCGACGTCGGCACAAGAACTTTTCCGCCCAAGTGTCCGCATTTTTTCTCCGACGCAAGCTGGTCTTCAAAGTGAACACCCGCCGCCCCCGCTTCAATCATGGATTTCATGAGTTCAAAGGAATTCAATGGACCGCCAAAACCCGCTTCCGCATCAGCAACAATCGGAGCCATCCAATACATTCCATTTTTGCCTTCGGAATGATGGATTTGGTCGGCGCGTTGGAGTGTTTGATTGATGCGCTTGACAACATGCGGGACGCTGTTTGCGGGATAGAGGCTTTGGTCGGGATACATTTGCCCCGCTAAGTTTGCATCTGCCGCCACTTGCCAGCCAGAAAGATAAATTGCCTGCAACCCAGCTTTTACCATTTGCATTGCCTGATTACCCGTCAGTGCGCCCAAAGCATTGATATAATCTTCGGTACGCAAAAGTTCCCAAAGTCGTGCTGCACCGAGTTCAGCAAGCGAATACTTGATATCGACCGTTCCACGTAATTTTAGAACTTCTTCTGGTTTGTAGGGGCGCGTAATCCCGTCCCAGCGCTCGTGAGAATGCCACTCTTGGAAGAGTTGAGCAGCAGTTTTCATTGAGCTTTTTGTCGTCGTACTCATAACCACATCTCCACATGAAAAATTTAAAGAATTGAAACAGAAAATTGAATTAGAAAATAAATCGGATATTTAACGCCTAAATATTGTTGAATTTTGATAGCGCAACGATTGAAACAAAAACAGTTGATACTTCAACGATCTATACTTCTGGCATATAGTGAGAAAGCACCACAGGTTAAGCGATTTTTATTTCAAACTATTTTAACTTAAAATAGCATTGGCAAAATACGTTTTTTTAGAATGAATTCCAGCGAAATTTTTCTTTTAGCGAAATTTTTTCATTTGTAGCGAAATTTTTTCACGTATTACAAAAAGCTCTCCACCGTTATCAGGTTTTATGCGTGAAAAAGCGTAGATTTGCGGTGTGTAATGTTCTATATTGAAACGACAACCCCCGCATCATGGAAGAAAAAATTCTCGCAATTATTACCCGTTTTGGCGAACTCACCAATATGCTCGCCGCACCCGATATTTTGAATGACTACAAGCGATTCAGCGACCTCTCACGCGAACACAAACGCCTTGAAAGCATTGTCAAGTCTGGCGAGGAATACCTCCGCACGATAAAACAACTCCGCGAAAATAAAGAAATTCTTGCCACACCAGGTGTGGATACTGATTTACGCGAAATTGCTGAATCTGAAATGGACGACCTCAATTCCGCCAAAGAGCGCATGGAATCTGATTTGCAGGTGTTGTTGCTTCCACGCAATCCCAATGACGATAAAAATTGTATTGTGGAAATCCGCGCTGGCACAGGCGGCGACGAGGCGGGTATCTTTGCGGGCGACCTCTTCCGAATGTATCACCGCTTTGCCGACACCAAAGGCTGGCAAATGGAAATGATTGATTTCAACGAAGGCGAGCGCGGCGGCTACAAGGAAATTATTTTCTCGCTTGCTGGCGAAGAAGCGTTTGGCATGATGAAGTACGAAAGCGGTGTGCATCGTGTCCAGCGTGTGCCAGACACCGAAGCAAGCGGGCGCATCCACACCTCCGCCGCAACCGTAGCAATTATGCCAGAAGTAGGCGAAGTAGAAGTACATATCAACGAAGGCGATTTGCGGATTGATATTTTTCGCTCTGGTGGCAAGGGCGGGCAAAACGTGAACAAAGTCGAAACAGCAGTGCGCATGGTGCATATTCCGACAGGAATTGTGGTGCAGTGTCAGGACGAGCGTTCGCAGCTCAAAAACCGCGAAAAAGCAATGAAAGTTTTGCGAGCGCGATTGTACGAATTCGAGCTTGCCAAGCAGCAAGCGGAGCTTTCCTCCACGCGAAAAGACATGGTAAAAAGCGGCGACCGCTCGGATAAAATCCGCACCTACAATTACCCGCAAAACCGCGTGACCGACCACCGTTTGGAAGGAGAGGCAAAAAATTATCCGTTGCAAGAAGTGATAAATGGCGAGATTGAAGAAATTATCCGCGAGCTACAACTCTCGGAACGCGCAGAAATGCTGAAGGCTGGAGCAATGGTATAGATGAAGAAAGGATAAAACCGTTGTTGGTTTTCGTCGTGCGGACACGCTTGTTTATGCAGTGTATGATTTTTTTTGAATACAATGGCGCAGATACTTTAAGAGAATTGTTCTTGTCTGCGCAAGCACTGAAGATTTTTACGTTTACTTCTTATTTCCTCCATTATGAAGCGCATGATTGCTCGTTCTTGGTATTACGCATTGGTGTTTGCCTGTATGCTCACTGGTTTGTTGTTATTCTCTGCAAGCCTTGCTATTGCTCAAAAAGTAGAAGAAATGCGCTTGGAGCGGATTTCTGAGGAGCAGGGCTTATCCAGTTCGATTGTCAATACCATTTTTCAGGATTCTCGCGGTATTTTGTGGTTTGGCGCGTTCGATGGCTTAAACGAGTATGACGGCTTGCATTTTCGGCAATTTCACCAGCAGCTGCCCGATTCTTTATCTACGGGAATTAGCACCATTACAGCTCTTGAGGAAGACTACACAGGTGCGCTTTGGTGCGCCACTCGGAGCACAAAAGGGATAAGCCGCTTCAATACTCGCACACAGAGCTTCGACTTTATTCCTTTCCCTGCTTCGTTGCGCCCACTCGTTGTGCGTACAATCTGCGAAGATGCTGATAAAACCTTGTGGATTGGCACCTCGCGTGGGTTACTGCGCCTCGACCGTAGAACCATGTCGTTTCAGCCCGTCGTACCAAGCCCGCAATCAAGAGAAGGACAAGATAGAGAAGGACAAGATATTTTGCAGATTATCAGGGGTGCTGGTCAAACCTTGTGGCTTGCCACGCCTACAAGTCTGTACGCGCTGGACAGAAGCCGAAACTCCCTGCGCAGGATAGACTGCGGCTTGCAGCCAAACACACGTATCAGGACGTTTACCGTGCAGCAGGACAGTCTGCGCAGTACGCAGGGTGCAATACACCCACAAACGCGCCTTTGGATTGGCACAGACAGCGCAGGAGTACGTTGTATTGATGCGGAAAGCGGACAGATTCTCGCTTCCTACACAGAAGCAGACGGCTTAACGAGTAATACTGTATTTTCGTTGCTTTGCCTTGAGAGCGGCGAAGTGTGGGCGGGAACAAATCAAGGAACAAGCATTTTAAATTTTGTAGGGCAATCTTTGAAAATGCCCGTTATTACTCGATTGCAGCCTGTTACCAATAATCCATACACGTTGTCGGGGAATGTAGTGCAGGCACTTTTTGAAGATGCCTCGGGTGTTGTGTGGGCGGCATCGGAGTTTTATGGATTGAATAAATATGCGCGGTTTCGTCATAAATTCCGTCATATTTCGGTTTCACTGCGCATGGAAAACTCTTCATTATCCAGCAATTATGTTCGCGGAATAGCAGAAACTCCTGCCAACGGCACAGCAAAACGCTTTCTCTGGTTTGCCACACAAACAGGCGGTCTGAATCGCTTTACTCCCGAAACGAATGAATGGGCATATTTTCGTAAGGATAAACTTGGCAGCGATACCGCATGGGCACTTCGCTTTGATGGCAACAATACGTTATGGATTGGCTTAGTGCATGGTGGTTTATGGAGCTATAATGTTCAAACGCAAGCAATGACGAGGTTTGTAGGGATTTCGGCTGATGCGGTCATTCAAGTGATATATGTAGATAAGCAAGGAATGGTCTGGGTTGCAGGCGATTCTTTTCCTCTGACATCCTTGCCCCACAACAATACACCGTTGCGCCAGTATAGCTTGCATACCAGCAATCACGACACATTAGGGCGTGAAGAGCGTATTTTGTGTGTTCTTGAGGACCGGCGCGGACGATTTTTAGTTGGTACGGACAAAGGTTTGCGCGAATTCGACCGCGCAACGGGCAAAGTAACGGTGCGGCTTTCGGGCGTTGTTGTGAGTGCGTTGTATGAAGATGCTTCGGAAGCATTATGGGTGGGGACGCGAGGACAGGGATTGCAGCAATATCGCCGTGTAGAGTCTGGTGCGAGTGCCGTGCAGGGTTCATCAACACAAGGTTTGTACACTTCTCCCTTTGTTCTTGCCGAGCGCGATGGTCTGCCAAATAACACAATTAGCATGATTTTATGCGATGCCGCAGGTCTGCTCTGGGTAAGCACCAAGCGGGGTTTGGTGCAGATTGACCCAGAGCAGCGCAAAGTTCTGCACGTGTACGACACGGACGACGGCTTGCAAGGCAATGAATTTCATCGTGGTTCTGGGTTTTATTCAGCATCCGGCGAAATGTTTTTTGGTGGTGCGAATGGCGCAAACGCATTTATTCCAACAAAAATGCTGTACAACCAATCACCACCGCCTGTTATTATTTCTTCAGTAAAAAACGCCGAGAGGTCTGAACTCCTGATAGATTCTACGATTCAAGCAACACGCACGATTTATTTGCGGCACGATGAAAACACACTCACATTTAGTTTTGTGGGGCTGGATTTCAACTCACCAGAGCGCAATATTTTTGCATACAAATTGGATGGTTTAGACAAGGCATGGATTCAGTCAGGAACGAGTCGTGAAGCCACGTACACGAGCCTTGAACCAGGCGAATATACGTTTCGTGTGCGGGCAGCAAATAACGATGGTGTTTGGAATGAAGAAGGCGCAACAATGCAGATTGTGATAGCTCCTCCTATTTGGCGCACATGGTGGTTTATCGGTTTGTCGATTGCAAGCGTTGTGTGTATTGGCTTTGTGGCGTATCGTGCAAGAATTCGCGGTATTGAAGCGCGGAATGAATTGTTGGAAAAGCAAGTAACAACGCGCACTTCAGAGCTTCGAGAAGCAAACGTAGAGTTGCAGCAAATCAATCATAAATTATCCGATTCATTAAATGAAATCCAGATTTTAAGCTCTGTTCTGGACGGTGAGCGAAATAAGTCGGAAGATTTATTGCTGAATATTTTGCCGCCCTCAATTGCAGAACGCCTGAAGTGGGGCGAAACCACGATTGTCGATACCTTCGAGAGCGCGACGGTGCTGTTTAGCGATATGGTAGGCTTTACAAAAATTGCATCGCGCGTAACGCCAGAAGAGCTTATTATCATGCTCAACAGAATGTTTTCTGTTTTTGACCAACTTGCCGAAGTGCATGGTGTAGAAAAGATTAAGACGATTGGCGATGCGTATATGGCGGTCGCAGGCGTACCAATTCCTAACGATGAGCATGCTGCTGCCATTGCCGCAATGGCACTGGATATGCAGTTAGCTATTAAAGAGCTTGCTGAAGCAGAAAACTTACCTATCAGCATTCGCGTTGGGATGCACTCTGGCTATTTGACAGCAGGGGTCATTGGCGAAAAGAAGTTTGCCTACGACCTTTGGGGCGACACCGTAAACACAGCAAGCCGCATGGAATCAAGCGGCGAAGCAGGTCGGGTGCAATGTTCGGAAGCAACATATCTCTTGCTGAAAGAAAAATATGATTTTGAAGAGCGCGGTATGATTGAGGTAAAAGGCAAAGGCGCGATGAAGACGTATTTTCTCGTTGGGAAAAAGTCATAATATGTGCGCAAGCAGGGGATTCTGCAAGAAAAAATGCCAGCAAAAAACAGGAAAACTTGGGTACGACATAAGCTCTTGGAATAACATTTTTAGAAAAAATACACACAAAATGAAAATACTTTAAAAGTAAGTTGAAGCTAGATTTGGTGCTGATTGTAGTGTATTTAATTTCGTGTTGAGAGGAGGATTTTACAGAAAATGATAAAAAAAATTTGCATAGAATAGAAAAAAGCCGTAGCTTTGCTATTCTTGACAGCAAAATTTCATTCGCCTTAGAAAATGAGTATTTTTCGGAGGCAAAAACAGAAGAAACGTTTTAGATATTAAGTTGATATTATGCCAACAATCAATCAGTTAATTCGTAAAGGTCGTACAGAGGTTTTGTACAAAAGTAAGTCTCCAGCATTGGACTCTTGCCCGCAAAAACGTGGCGTTTGTACCCGCGTGTACACAACGACACCGAAGAAGCCGAACTCGGCTCTTCGTAAGGTTGCACGTGTTCGTCTGACGAATCAGATTGAAGTAACGGCATATATTCCAGGCGAAGGACATAACTTGCAAGAACACTCAATCGTGATGATTCGCGGTGGTCGTGTGAAAGATTTGCCAGGTGTTCGTTATCATATAATTCGTGGTACTGCCGATACGCAGGGCGTGAAAGACCGCAAGCAAGCTCGTTCAAAGTATGGGGCAAAGCGTCCGAAGCCAGGTCAGCCCGCAGCAGTAGCAGGTAAAAAGAAGAAGTAGGTGAGTCCTGCTCTTAAAAATTCGATAGAAATCTACCATTTCAATTTTAATCCAGCGATGAGAAAGAAACGCGCAGACCGCCGCCCAACGCCAGCTGACCCAAAGTACAAAGACGTGATGATTACGCGCTTTGTGAATAATATCATGCTTGATGGTAAAAAGCAAGTAGCGCAAGGTATTATGTATGGTGCGCTTGATATTATTCGTGAGAAAACAGGTCAGAACGAAGTAGAGATCTTTCATAAGGCAGTATCAAACATCGCTCCAGCTTTGGAGGTTCGTGCGCGTCGCGTTGGTGGTGCTACGTATCAAGTGCCTTCAGAAGTGCCAGAAAGTCGCCGTATTGCTCTCGCTATCCGTTGGATTAAAGGTGCATCGCGCCAACGTCGTGATAAGTCTATGGCGCAGCGTTTGGCAAACGAGTTGATGGCTGCTGCAAATGGCGAAGGTACAGCAGTGAAAAAGCGTGATGATATGCACCGTATGGCTGAAGCAAACAAAGCGTTTGCGCACTTCAAATGGTAATTTGAAAATACAATTTAGTTCTTTGAAAGAATAGTTCTTTTGCGTGTGTTAATATGGCGCGTACAATCCCGATAGAGAAAGTAAGAAATATCGGCATTATGGCGCATATTGATGCCGGAAAAACCACCACCAGTGAGCGCATTCTGTTTTATGCAGGTGTGGTTCACAAAATCGGTGAAGTGCATTACGGTACTGCTGTGATGGATTTCATGGAGCAAGAGCGAGAGCGCGGAATTACGATTAGTTCTGCGGCGACATACTGCCAGTGGAAAGACTGTCATTTTAATTTGATAGACACTCCTGGTCATGTTGATTTTGCTGCCGAAGTGCAACGTTCTTTGCGGGTTTTGGATGGTGCTGTTGCTTTGTACTGTGCAGTAAGTGGCGTTGAGCCTCAGTCCGAAACAGTCTGGCGACAAGCTGAAGGGTATAAAGTTCCTCGCATTGCATTTGTCAATAAAATGGACAGAGTAGGTGCGGACTTCCTTCGAGTGGTGGAGATGATGAAAGATATATTGAAAGCGCGTCCTGTTGTGATGCAGCTTCCGATTGGCGCAGGAGATGAATTTGCGGGTATTGTAGATTTACTAGAGATGAAGGCAATCTACTACGATGAAGAATCGCTCGGCTTTACGTTCGAGACTCATGAAATTCCTTCTGAGATGCAGGCATTAGCTAAAGAATATCGCAATGCAATGACGGAAACCGCTGCGGAATTTGATGATGTGCTTTTGGAAAAATATCTGGAATCGGGCGCATTGACGAATGAAGAGATTGTCTCTGCGCTTCGTAAAGGAACAATTCAAGCGAAAATTACACCAGTTCTCTGTGGTGCCTCTTTCAAGAATAAAGGCGTACAGCACCTTTTAGATGCTGTCACTGCATATCTGCCGTCCCCATCTGATATAGGCGGCGTAAAAGGATATACTCTTGAAACGCACGAGGAGTTGCACCGCAACTTCAAAGACGACGAGCCGCTTGCGGCTCTCGCCTTCAAGATTGTAACAGACCAATTCGTTGGTCGTCTTACCTTCTTGCGCATTTACTCAGGAACGCTTAAATCCGGTGCGCATCTTTTGAATGCTACGACAGGCAAAAAAGAACGAATCGGGCGTTTGATGAGAATTCGCGCGAATCAACGCGAAGACGTTGAAGAAGAGTATGCAGGTTCGATTGTTGCCGTTGTTGGTTTCAAAGGCGCACGAACAGGTGACACAATCTGCGATGCAGCCCAACCAATCCTCCTCGAAAAGATTGAGTTTGCCGAGCCAGTTATCAATCAGGCAATAGAGCCGAAAACGGTAGCTGACCAGGATAAACTCAATGACGCACTACAAAAACTCTCCGAAGAAGATCCTACGTTCTCCTTCAAAACCGATGAAGAAACGGGACAAATACTTGTCAGCGGCGTTGGCGAGTTGCAGCTCGAAATCATGGTTGATAGAATGAAGCGAGAATTTAACGTTGGCGTAAATGTTGGCAAGCCCCAAGTTTCCTATCGGGAAACAATCATGGCAAGCGCAACAGCCGATGAAACTCTTGAGCGACAAGCCGCAGGAAAAGCGCAGTTTGCCCGCGTCAAGGTTCAGGTTTCGCCTAATGATTCCGGTAAAGGAATCGTCTTTGAAAATAAAGTTGCCGATTCGGTGTTGCCCAAGCAATTTGTTCAATCGGTCGAGCAAGGTTCTCGTGAGGCGTTGCAAAACGGTCCCGTTATGAGTTATCCCGTGCTTGACGTAAAAGTTGAACTTATTGATGCAACATTTAACCCCGCCGAGTCTACAGATGTTGCTTTCCGTGTTGCCGCTTCTAATGCGGTGCGCGAGGCAATGCGCAGTGCAAGTCCGACGCTCCTTGAGCCTGTTTTTGAAGTTACGGTGGTAACGCCAGACAAAAACATGGGCGATGTTGTTGGAGACTTGAATGCGCGGCGCGGTAAAATCGAAGGTATAGCACAGCAAAGCTCAGATTTGCAAGTGATTCAAGCCTTTGTGCCGCTTTCGGAGATGTTTGGGTATGTAACACGCTTGCGCTCATTGTCGCAAGGTCGCGCATCCTACACGATGAAGTTTGCACGGTACGAACCGACGCAGCTTCCAACAACGACCTACTACTAGTGGTTTTTCTGCTAGAAAACTTACAACGAATTAAATCAACACATTTTCACAATTTTTCATCTCAGTTTGAGGAGCTACTGCAATGGCTAAAGAAAAATTTGAGCGTAATAAACCGCACGTAAACATCGGTACAATCGGTCACGTTGACCACGGCAAAACAACTTTGACAGCTGCTATCACGGCGGGTATGGCAAAGAAAGGTAATGCTCAGTTTCGTGCGTTCGACTCTATTGACAATGCACCTGAAGAGAAAGCACGTGGTATCACCATTGCTACGGCACACGTTGAGTACGAGACAGATAATCGTCACTACGCTCACGTAGACTGCCCAGGTCACGCTGACTACGTTAAAAACATGATTACGGGTGCTGCTCAGATGGACGGCGCGATTCTCGTTGTTGCTGCAACAGACGGTCCAATGCCGCAAACACGTGAGCATATCGTACTTGCGCGTCAAGTAGGTGTACCGCGTATCGTTGTATTCATGAATAAAATTGACATTGCTGACCCTGAACTCGTTGAACTTGTTGAGATGGAAATTCGTGAGCTTTTGAGCCGCTATAATTTCCCTGGCGATGATACGCCAATCGTAAAAGGTTCTGCGCTGAAAGCTCTTGATGCTGGTTCTGACAGTGCTGCTCCGGCAACCGACGAGCGTCTTAATTGCATCTACGAACTCATGAATGCTGTTGATACGTATATTCCAATGCCTGAGCGTGCGGTTGATAAGCCGTTCCTTATGCCAATTGAGGACGTGTTCTCTATCACAGGTCGTGGTACAGTAGGCACGGGTCGTATTGAGCGCGGTATTGTGAAAGTAAACGAAGAAGTTGAAATCATCGGTCTTGGTCTTAGCAAGAAAACAACTGTTACGGGTATTGAAATGTTCCGTAAGTTGCTTGATGAAGGTCGTGCTGGTGATAACGTTGGTCTCCTCCTTCGTGGTGTTGATAAAGCTGAACTTGAGCGCGGCATGGTTCTCGCAAAAACAGGCTCTATCACCCCGCACAAAAAATTCACCTCTCAGGTGTATATTTTGACAAAAGAAGAAGGTGGTCGCCATACTCCATTCTTTGAAGGCTATCGTCCGCAATTCTACTTCCGTACAACGGACGTAACTGGTATTGCATCGCTTCCAAGTGGGACCGAGATGGTAATGCCTGGCGACAACCTCGACAACCTTACCATTGACCTTATTACGACAATCGCTATGGAAGAAGGCTTACGCTTTGCTATCCGCGAAGGTGGTCGCACGGTAGGTTCGGGCGTTGTAACGAAAATTCTTGAATAATACTCCTCGTGGCTAACTAAAATAAAGAGGCAGTTTGAAACTGCAATCAGAACACAAACTGCCTTTCTTTTTAATAAGTCGCATAATTCATAAGAACATCAAGGTAATTTCTGTAAAGAGGCACTACGGTGGCACGTCAGAAAATTCGCATTAAGCTGAAGTCCTACGACCACAATTTGATTGATAAATCTGCTGAACGTATTATCCGTACGGTAAAGCAGACGGGCGCAGTGATTTCGGGACCTATTCCGCTCCCGACGGAGAAGCAAATCTATACAGTTTTGCGCTCCCCGCACGTGGATAAAAAATCGCGTGAGCAATTTGAGTCACGTACACATAAGCGTCTGATCGACATTCTGAACTCAACACCGAAAACGGTGGATTCCCTGATGCGCTTGGAGTTACCTGCCGGCGTGGATGTTGAAATCAAAGTGTGAGGAGAAAACTAACAATGAGCGTATTACTCGGCAGAAAAATTGGCATGACAAGCATATTTACTGAAACAGGCGACTATGTTCCCTGTACAGTGATCGAAGCTGGTCCTTGCCCAGTGGTGCAAATTCGCACCAAAGAAAATGACGGCTATGAGGCTGTGCAAATCGGTTTTGGGGACATTCCCGCGCGGAAAGTAAACAAGCCAGTTGCAGGTCATTTTGCGAAAGCAAAAGTAGAATTCAAGCGTGTTTTGCGTGAATTCCGTAGCGTCAAAAAACAAGTAAAAGTTGGCGATGAACTGACCGTTGAAGACTTCCTTGTCGGCGACAAGATAAAAGTCTCTGGCGAGTCTAAAGGTCGCGGCTTTCAAGGCGTTGTAAAACGCCACCACTTCGGTGGTATCGGTATGGCGACACACGGTCAATCTGACCGACCTCGCGCCCCTGGCTCGATTGGTTCTTCGTCATATCCGTCGCGCGTCTTCAAAGGTATGCGCATGGCAGGTCGCATGGGTGGTGATAGAATCACTGTTCGCAATTTGAAAGTATTGCGTATCGTACCTGAATCAAATCTGCTTATCGTTAAAGGCAGCATCCCCGGTGCGCCAAACACTATCGTTGAGATTGTAAAGCTCTAAGGACACAATCATGAAAGTTGATGTTTATTCCAAAGAAGGAAAAGTGACCGGACAGGTTGAACTGCCGGATTTAATCTTCAATGTCGAGCCGCACGAACACGCAATGTATCTTGCTGTTCGTTCATACTTGGCTCGTCAGCGTCAAGGAACGCACAAGGCAAAAGGTCGCGCTGAGGTTAGAGGCGGCGGCAAGAAGCCTTGGAAACAAAAAGGTCGTGGTACCGCTCGTTCTGGTAGCACCCGCTCCCCTCTTTGGGTTGGTGGTGGCGCAGTTCACGGTCCAACACCGCATCGTTATTCGGTAGATTTGCCGAAAAAAGTGAAGCGTCTTGCGCGTAAGTCAGCATTGACTTTGCGTGTGCGTGAAAACAATATCGTTGTAGTGGAAGATTTAGCATTCAATGAAATCAAAACCAAGCAAATGGCTTCGGTAATGCAAGCGTTGAATCTGACCGACCAAAAGACGCTTCAATTATTGCCCACAAGCAATGAAAACGTGTATATGTCATCCCGCAATATTGACCGCTTGACGACACAAGTTGCGGATAAAGTATCAACATATGACATCCTCAGTAACAAGAAAATTCTTGTTCACAAGAGCGCAATAGATGTCATTGCTAAAACCTTTGCAGAATAAGAGGTACACCAATGCAAGTTCTTAAACGCCCCATTATTACCGAAAAAGCTGCAAAGCTCAATGAAAAGCGTCAATACGCTTTTGAAGTTGAGATTAAGTCGAATAAAATTGAGATTCGCAAAGCAGTAGAAGCTCAATTCGGTGTGGATGTGATTAGTATTCGTACTATTCGTATGCGCCCCAAAAACAAACTTCAGTTTACACGTCGCGGTCGTTTTGTTGGTAAAACAGCAGCACGCAAGAAGGCGTATGTAACACTGAAAGAAGGTCAAACAATTGACATCGGCACCGGTACAAACGAATAATCCGGTTACGTTTAACGTTGAATAACAGGACACGAGTTTTAGACTATGCCTCTTCGCAAACTTAAACCCATTACGCCCGGAACGCGCTTCTATTCTATTAGCACGTTTGAAGAGATTACCAAATCTACTCCGGAGAAAAGCCTTCTTGCTCCCCTGAAAAAATCAGGTGGACGTAATAACACGGGACGCATTACATCGCGTCACCGTGGCGGCGGACACAAGCGTCGGTATCGTATCATTGACTTCAAGCGCAATAAAGCTGGAAATGCTCGCGTAGAAGCCATTGAATACGACCCGAACCGCACCTGTCGTATTGCTTTGTTGAAGTACGAGGATGGCGAATTGCGCTATATTCTTGCTCCACAAAACATCAAAGTTGGCGACACCTTGCAAGCAGGTCCGACTGCGGAAATCCGCGACGGTAATGCTCTTCCGCTTGGAAAAATCCCCGTCGGCTCGTTCATTCACAATGTTGAAATGAAGCCGGGTAAGGGCGGTCAAATGGCACGTACTGCAGGCGCAGCAGCACAACTTGTTGCTCGCGATGAAAAATACGCGCAAATCAAACTGCCTTCAAGCGAAGTACGCCTCATCCCGATTACTTGTATGGCAACGCTTGGTCAAATCGGCAACGCCGATCACGAGAATATCTCGTATGGCAAAGCAGGTCGTATGATTTGGTTCGGTGTACGTCCGCAAACACGCGGTATGGCGATGAACCCGATTGATCACCCAATGGGTGGTGGTGAAGGTCGCTCAAAATCCGGTGGTGGTCGTCAGCATCCTCGCTCTCCGTGGGGTCAGCTTGCTAAAGGCTTGAAAACCCGCAAGAAGCGCAAAACCTCAAGTAAGTACATTGTACGCCGCCGCGTGAAGTAATTGCACGGCATTCTTGAGAAATTATATTCTTGAATTTCCCAGATATTGACAGAAACGTTACCTGTCTTCATTCTTGATTTTCACATAGACTTAGCATATGGCACGTTCCCTGAAAAAAGGTCCTTTCATCAGCGTTAAGTTGTCTAAAAAGATTACCGCGTTGAATGCTTCCAATAAAAAAGTCGTTGTCAAAACATGGTCGCGTGCTTCCATGATTTCGCCTGAATTTGTAGGGCATACCTTTGCGGTACACAACGGCAATAAATTTATTCCCGTGTATGTAACCGAAAACATGGTAGGTCATAAGCTCGGTGAGTTCTCGCCGACCCGTACCTACAAAGGACACTCAGGAAACCGCAAAGATCTTAAAAAATAAATCTTCATAGGTCAAGTATCATGCAAAAGTTTGAAGCAAAAGCAACCAAGCGTTTTCTTCCTGGCTCACCCCGCAAGATGCGTCTTGTTATTGACATGATTCGCGGCAAAAGTGTTGCCGAAGCCGTTGGACTCTTAAAGTTCAACCCGAAACACGCTGCCCGCGAAGCAGAGCAAGTTCTTCGCTCTGCCTACGCAAATTTGGAAAACAAAAACGATGCTGCTCGTTTCGATATGCAAACAGCAAAAGTAAGTGCAGCATTTGTCAATGGCGGTCCGATGCTTCGCCGCATCAGTCCTGCGCCGATGGGTCGTGCGTATCGCATTCGCAAGCGCATGAATCACTTGACAATCGTTGTGTCTTCCCAACAGTAAGTAAATTCTAAAACAATACCATTTCAATTCGGAGATAACACTTTGGGTCAGAAAACTAACCCCATTGGACTTCGTCTAGGCATTATCCGTGCATGGGACGCTAATTGGTTCGATGAGAGCAACTTCGCAAGCAAGCTCTCTGAAGATATGATGGTGCGTAAGTATTTGAATGAACGCTTGAAAAAAGCTGGAATTTCACGCATTATCGTTGAGCGCACTGCAAAACAAATTCGTTTGACTATCAAAACATCTCGTCCAGGCGTGGTGATTGGTCGCTCGGGTAAGGAAATTGCGCAGCTCGAAGAGGAATTGAAGAAACTTACATCTAAAGAAGTAAAAATCTTGATTAGCGAAATCAAACGTCCTGAAATTGATGCGCAGCTCGTTGGTGATACCATCGCGCAACAGCTGGAAGGTCGTATTTCGTACCGCCGTGCAATGAAGCAAGCTGTGAGCAATGCAATGCGCATGGGTGCTGAAGGTGTTCGTATCGTGTGCAATGGTCGCTTGGGTGGCGCGGATATGTCGCGCATGGAGCAATACCGCGAAGGTCGAGTACCGCTTCACACCTTGCGTGCAAACATTGACTACGCGACATCTCGCGCGCAGACCATTTACGGAACAATCGGTATTAAAGTATGGGTATGTTTGGGTGAAGTGCTTGATGGCGCAGAATCAATGTACCAAGAAAAACCGTCATCGTCTGCACCTCAGGCAAAAGCGGCTCGCTAATTGAATCAAAATCAAAACGTAGAAGCAAATTAGCTTAATTCTCAAGGAAATGTATCATGCTGCTCCCAAAAAGAGTTAAATATCGTAAAACCCAGCGCGGTCGCATGAAAGGCAAAGCGTATCGCGGCTCACAAGTAGCCTTCGGTACATTCGGCTTGAAAGCCTTGGAACCGGCATGGATTACTAACCGTCAAATCGAATCGGCGCGTATTGCGATAAACCGTTACTTGCGCCGCGACGGTAAAATCTGGATTCGTATTTTCCCCGACAAGCCGTTTACCAAAAAGCCCGCCGAAGTACGGATGGGTTCTGGTAAAGGTAGCACGGAATACTATGTAGCAGTTGTAAAACCTGGTCGCATCATGTTTGAAATTGATGGTGTTGATAAGGAAAAAGCAATGGAGGCATTCCGCCTTGCAGCGCACAAACTGCCGATTAAAACGAAATTTGTAACCAGAATTGATGCTCAGGAGCACTGATTATGAAGGCGCGTAAATCTGAAGACTTGCGGAAATTGAACGCTGAAGACCTTGCAATGGCTCTTCGTGATTCTCAAGAAACCTTGACCAATCTCCGCTTCCAAAAAACGTTAGGCGAACTCGAAAATGCAGCGTACTTACGCACACTGCGCAAAGACATCGCCCGTATAAATACAATTATTCGTGAGCGTGAACTTTCAACGATGTAATACTAATGGAAACGACACAAACCCAGCCTCAACGCGGAAGACGCAAAGTAAAAATCGGTAAAGTTGTTAGTGCGAAGAAAATGGATAAAACCATTCTTGTTGCCGTAGAGCGACAAGTTGCGCACCCACTTTACAAGAAATACTTCAAAAAGACCAATAAATTCATGGCGCATGATGCGGAAAATTCGTGCAACGAAGGCGATACCGTTCGCATCATGGAAACACGCCCGCTTAGTGCGCGCAAACGCTGGCGTTTGGTTGAAATTCTCGAACGCGCTAAGTAATTTTTTTCACAGAAAGTGAGCGTATTTTGCCATGATACAAGAAGAATCAAACCTCGTTGTTGCCGACAATTCCGGTGCGCGTAAAGTACGTTGTATCCGTGTTTTGGGCGGTCATGAAAAGCGTTATGCAGGTATTGGCGACATTATTGTCGTTTCCGTTAAAGACGCAATCCCAAATGCTGGTGTGAAAAAAGGCGATAAATCTCGCGCTGTGATTGTTCGCACCAAAAAAGAAATTCGCCGCAAAGATGGCTCGTATATTCGCTTCGACGAAAATGCAGCCGTTCTCTTGAACACACAAGGCGAGCCACGCGGCACCCGTATCTTCGGACCAGTTGCCCGCGAACTTCGTGATAAGAGCTTTATGAAAATTGTTTCTCTCGCTCCCGAAGTTCTCTAAGAACCTTGTGAAGTGATAGTTTGAAGCAATAAAGTACGCACGAATTGACGATTTGATATTGATGATTTGACATTTCAATCTCGACACAAAGCTATGAAACTCAAAATTAAAAAAAATGACACCGTCCGCGTCATTGCTGGCAACGACAAAGGCAAAGAAGGTCGCGTTACCGAAATATTGCCCGACAAAATGCGTGTTATTGTCGAAGGCGTAAACGTGCGTAAAAAGCACATGAAGCCAGCTCAAGGACAGCCAAACGGCTCAATCCAAGAACGCGAAATGCCGATTCACTACTCAAATGTAATGCTCCTTGATGGTGCAAAAAACACCACACGTCTCGGCGTGAAAAAAGTTGAGCAAAACGGCACCGTTTCTCGTGTTCGTATCGCTCGCACGACTGGCGAACAAATCTAAACCAATCCCATATCGTTGCGATGGAAGCAGCTTCAAGCTCTTCAATTAGTAATGAACTTTTCGATTGATTTTTACCGACTTATTTAGTCCCGACATCTGTTATGGCAAAGCAACAACAAGTTAAAACCAAAAAAGTAGAATTTGCATTTGAAGGTGCGCGTCTTTCTGGGGATGCCCCAAAAGCAGCAGAAGCCCGTCTTGCAAAGTTTTACAAAGAAAATGTCGTTCCTGCTTTGATGAAGCAGTTTAACTACAAAACCGTGATGCAAGTACCAAGACTGCATAAAATCACGATGAACATGGGTGTTGGTGCAGCAACCCAAGACCAAAAAATGATTCAAGCTGCCGTAACAGAATTGGAGCTTATTACAGGTCAGCGTCCTGCTGTAACCACCGCTAAAGAAGCTATCTCAAACTTCAAACTTCGTGTGAATCAACCTATTGGCTGCCGCGTAACTTTGCGCCGTACCCATATGTTTGAATTCCTCGATCGCTTTATCAATATCGTAACCCCGCGTATCCGCGACTTTCGTGGTTTGCCAGATAAGTCTTTCGACGGACGTGGTAATTACTCGCTCGGTATCAAAGAGCAGATTATCTTTCCTGAGATTGACGTTGATAAAGTAAGCAAAATTCGCGGTATGGATATTACTTTTGTAACCACCGCAAAAACTGACGAAGAAGCATACGCACTCATGAAGGAATTTGGTTTCCCCTTCCGCAAGCGCGAGCAACCAGCAGCGTAAACCTAAGTGTTTATCAATGCTTCATCATTCTAACGAATCCGACACTTTGTACTTTTATTTTCATTTGCAGTATGGCAACAACAGCAATCACAGCGCGAAACGACAAACGCAAACGACTTGTTGATAAATACGCTGAAAAACGTGCAGCATTAAAAGAAGCAGGCGACTGGGAAGGTTTGCAAAAACTTCCTCGCAACAGCTCTGCAACACGTGTTCGCAGCCGTTGTAGCCTGACGGGTCGCGGTAAAGGTGTCTATCGCAAATTTGGCTTGGGACGGAATAAATTCCGTGAACTTGCGCTCGATGGTAAAATTCCGGGTGTTCGCAAGTCAAGCTGGTAAGATGTTCGCGGAGCAAGATTTTATGAGCTTCGCAGCTTACCTTTACCTCATTTGAAACAACACTAAGTATCATCATAACGCTTAATTATCATGCAGTTATCTGACCCGATATCCGACTTTCTCACTCGCATCCGCAATGCTCAAAAAGCACGGCACAAGCGCGTTGATATTCCTTCTTCAAAGATGAAAGTTTCGATTGCAAAAATCTTGAAGGAACAAGGTTACATCGGTGAATACGAAGTAATTTCCGACAACAAACAAGGAATTTTGCGTGTTTCGTTGCGTTATCATAATGGTCGCGCTCCGTTTGACAAAATTACACGTGTAAGCCGTCCGGGAATTCGTCGCTATACGGCTTCGTCAGAAGCTCCGCGTGTTCGTAGCGGTCTTGGTATTGCGATTCTCTCTACGCCGAAAGGCATTATGAGCGACAAAGAAGCTCGTAAACTGAACGTCGGTGGTGAAGTTCTTTGCACGATTTACTAATCGCGCAGTTTGTACTTTACGCTCTAACTTTAGAATGATTCTGAACATTTAACGTAGAATTTGAAGGAGTCTTGCCGTGTCTCGTATTGGCAAAAAAATCATCTCAATCCCTAAAGATGCTCAAGTAACCATCAATGGTCAGAGCGTTAAGGTAAAAGGACCCAAAGGCGAACTTGAGTTCAATATTCCGGATGCAATTTCGCATGAAATGAAAGACGGAAATATGTCTTTTGCTCGTTCCTCCGATGAAAAGCACGTTCGTGCACTTCACGGCTTGGTTCGCGCAATGATTAACTCTATGATTGAGGGAGTTACTAAAGGCTTTACCAAAACACTTGATATTGAAGGTGTTGGTTACAAAGTCGAATTGCGCGGCAAAAACCTTTATCTGTCGCTTGGGTATTCTCACCCGATTCTCTTCATTCCGCCTCCAGGTATCACGTTTGCGGCAATAACCGCAACACAGCTTACCGTAACAGGTGTTGATAAGCAACTTGTTGGTGAGGTATCGGCGAAATTGCGCGCACTTCGCGCACCAGAGCCGTACAAAGGCAAAGGTGTTCGCTATCAAGGCGAGTACATTCGTCGCAAAGCGGGCAAATCTGGCGGCAAAGGCAAGTAATAGTCCCATGCTTGCATTCGGTGTTCGATTGGTGCAGACCTCGTTTAGTGGCTCCCCTTTCACGCCGAACCTTTCCAAGTATTTCAATTTTCATTGCTTGAAAAAATGATTACAACGAATAAATATGAGCGTCGCGCACGTCGTAAAAAAAGCGTCCGTCGTAAAATCACTGGCACAGCAGAGCGTCCCCGTTTGACGGTGTATCGCAGTCTGAGCCACATTTACGCGCAGGTGATTGACGATGCAAAGATGCACACTATTGTAGCTGCCTCAAGTGCAGACAAGGATGTGAAAGCAAAGATTGATGCGGCTTCGGGTAAAATCGAAGAAAGCAAAATCGTTGGCGAACTCCTTGCACAACGCGCTGCTGCTGCTGGTGTAAAAAGTGTTGTGTTTGACCGTAACGGCTTTATTTATCATGGTCGCCTGAAAGCTCTGGCTGATGGTGCGCGTGAAGCTGGTTTGCAATTCTAATTGCAGACATCTCTTTGGTAATTCTCTAAATAGAGTTTAAAGAGATAATACCCAAAATCGGTTCAAACATTTCAAAAAGAAATAAACAAATACTAACGAATTTTTACTGAGTGTTGCAGTGGCTAAACAGAAACCATCTGAGTTAGAACTCAAAGATAAACTTGTAAACGTCGCACGTACAGCAAAAGTTGTAAAAGGTGGCAGACGCTTCGGATTTAGTGCAATCGTTGTTGTTGGTGATGGCAATGGTCATGTTGGCTATGGTCTCGGCAAAGCGAATGAAGTTGCCGACGCAATCACAAAAGCAACCGACGCTGCACGCAAAAGCCTCGTGAAAATCACGTTGAGCAACAATACCATTCCGCATGAAGTATTTGGAAAATTCGGCGCGGGCAAGGTTCTCTTGAAGCCAGCAACACCTGGTACAGGCGTAATTGCTTCTGGTGGTGTTCGTGCTGTGCTTGAGATGGCTGGTGTGCAGGACGTACTCACGAAGAGCCTTGGTTCTTCTAACCCGCACAACACCGTAAAAGCGACATTCCAGGCTCTTACACAACTGCAAGATGCACAAACAATCGCTGAACGTCGCGGTATTGATGTTCGCAAAGTGATGTTTGGTTAATCAAGTTTCATTACGAAATTTCATTACATCTTCGGCACCTCTTGAACGAACTTATTGCAGACGTTTCAACCAATGAGAACTATGTCACAGCTCAAAATCACTCAAGTACGCAGTATCATCAACTGCAAGGAAGCGCAAAAACGCACGATTAAGGCATTGGGTCTTGGTCGCCCGAATAGCGTTGTTACGCAGCCGAAAAATGCTTCTACACTCGGAATGTTGAACGTGGTTCAGCATCTCGTAAAAGTAGAAGAAGCATAACTTTAGAATACAAGATTACTATTTCATCCTTAGAAGGTCGCATCCATGAAACACGTCGGCAACTTGACGTATAGCCCCGGGTCGCGCAAAAGCGTGAAGCGTATCGGTCGCGGTACAGGCTCAGGGCATGGTGGAACATCCACAAAAGGTCATAAAGGACACCAATCTCGCGCTGGCTATAAGCGTAAACGCTCCTTCGAGGGCGGTCAAATGCCGCTTAACCGCCGTTTGCCGAAATTTGGCTTCAAAAACCCCTTCCGCATTGAGTATCAGTGCGTGAATGTTGCTATGCTTGAAGAATTAGCTGTTGCAGGCAAATTCAATGGTGGTGCAGTTACGTTTGACGTATTGCACGACTTGGGCATCATTAGCAAAGGTAATGCGCCGCTCAAAATTTTGGGCAATGGTGCAATTACAAAGGCGTTGAAAGTGTCCGCACATAAATTCTCCGAATCCGCAAAAGCAAAAATTGAATCAGCCGGAGGCACGGTAACGGTTCATGAATAGAATACTAGACACCCTCAAAAATATCTTCAGAATTGAAGAACTCCGGCAGAGAATCCTCTTCACCGCCGGAGTATTGCTTGTTGTGCGCTTAGGTTCGCACGTAACCTTGCCAGGCGTTGATGTTTCCGCCCTGGCAGCAGCAAGCGCGAACTCGGCATCGAATACCCTCTTTGGACTTTTTGACCTCTTTGTAGGGGGCGCATTCTCCAAAGCAGCGATTTTCGCTCTTGGTATCATGCCATATATTTCTGCCACGATTATCTTGCAACTTGCAGGTATCTTCATTCCTGAGCTTCAGCGTTTACAACGTGAAGGCGAAGAAGGTCGCCGCCGCTTGAATCAATACTCTCGCTTTGCTGCGGTGATTATTGCTACCTTACAATCGTGGGCAGTTACAATAAAAATCGCAAGCACACAAGGACCGAACGGCGTTTCGGTTGTGCCAGATAGCGGTTTCTTATTTACCTTGACTTCTATCGTCCTTTTAACAGCAGGTACAATTTTCCTCATGTGGCTAGGTGAGCAAATCACTGAGCGCGGTATCGGTAACGGTACGTCAATGATCATCTTTATTGGTATCATTGCGCAGCTTCCCGCCGCATTTATTCAAGAGTTCCAGCTTATCGCAGCTGGCTCGCGTGTGTGGATTGTGGATATTATCTTGCTTGTTCTTTTGGCAGGAATTATCGCAGTCGTAATTTTGATGACGCAGGGTACACGCCGTATTCCAGTGCAGTACGCAAAGCGAGTGGTTGGTCGTAAAGTATATGGCGGTACAACGCAGTATATCCCGCTTCGCGTGAATACAGCAGGTGTAATGCCGATTATCTTTGCGCAATCTATCATGTTCATTCCGACCACGATTTTGAGCTTTTTCCCCGATGCACAATGGGCTGCTTCGCTCGCTCGTGTATGGAGCGACCGCTCATTTGTGTATGCCTTTTTCTACGCAATCATCATTGTATTCTTTACCTACTTCTACACTGCTATCGCCTTCAATCCAAAAGATGTTGCCGATAACATGAAGAAGCAAGGTGGATTTGTTCCTGGTGTTCGTCCAGGTGCGCCGACTGCTGAATACATGGATAATATCTTAACGCGCATTACACTTCCGGGTTCAATTTTTCTTGCTCTTATTGCAATTTTGCCCGTGTTTGTTTCTAATGTTCTCGCAGTTCCGTCTCTTTTTGCATCGTTCTTCGGTGGTACAAGCATGCTCATCATTGTTGGTGTTGCGCTTGATACGCTCCAGCAAATTGAATCATACTTGCTCATGCGTCATTATGATGGCTTTATGAAGAGTGGTAAATTGCGTGGTCGTGTTGGCACAAACGTTGGTGCGCCAGGTTCAGGCTACTAATTGCTAACCGTATTTCAAGAAATGTTATGGTTGGTGCGCCGTCCGTCAAGGTAAAACGAGCAGTTGATTATATCGAAGAATCATGCCGTATTGTTGCCGATACAATTACACTGGTCGGAAAAAATGTTGGCATTGGTGTAACAACTCTTGAGCTTGACAAAATCGCGGAAGATTATATTCTCTCGCAAGATGCCGTTCCTTCGTTCAAGGGCTATCAAGTGCCTTGGCAAAGCGACGTTGGTGGTAAAAAGCGTTATTTGACATATCAGTATGCTTCGTGTATGTCGGTGAATGATGTAGTTGTTCACGGGCTGCCGTCTAACTATAAACTCCAAGAAGGCGATATTTTGTCATTTGATATTGGAGTCTATAAAAACGGTTATCACGGCGATAGTGCTTATACCTTCGGTGTTGGTGAAATTTCCGCAGAAGCAAAAAAGCTCATGCGTGTAACCGAAGAAGCACTCTTGCTGGGCTTAGAGCAAGCAACTGGACGCAACAAAGTCTACACGGTGTCGGGTGCAATTCAGAAACACGTTGAACGAAATGGTTTCTCTTGTGTACGTG
This sequence comes from Candidatus Kapaibacterium sp., assembly GCA_004292595.1. Taxonomy (GTDB): domain Bacteria; phylum Bacteroidota; class Ignavibacteria; order Kapaibacteriales; family UBA4661; genus PH2015. The sequence goes on from RDXM01000116.1 coordinate 26,063, forward strand.
AATTGGTCGGACATGGCATCGGTGAAGAAATTCACGAAGAGCCTTCTATTCCGAATTTTATACCGCCGCTTTTGCACCGCGAGCAGTATCCAAATGTACGGTTTCGTGCGGGTCAGGCAGTTGCGATTGAACCAATGGTGAATGCTGGAAAAGCAAAAGTTGACACTGATGACGACGGCTGGACAATACGTACAGCAGACCGCAAATATTCAGCTCACTTTGAGCATACCGTCATCATTCAAGAAAAAGAACCACCAATTATTTTGACACTGTTGCAGTAACGCACCAACGCGCTTCTAATGCGCTTGCGAGCTGCTCTCTCTTACTTTTCACAAATACGTTCACAGTATGGCGAAGCAAGGCTTAATTCGCGTAGATGGTCTTGTTGAGGAAACGCTCCCCAATGCACAATTTATCGTCAAGTTGGAAAACGGACACAAGGTACTTGCGCACGTTTCTGGCAAAATGCGGATGAATTTCATTAAGATTATTCAAGGCGATAAAGTTACCGTTGAACTCTCGCCATACGATTTAACAAAAGGCAGAGTTGTTTATCGTTACAAATAATGTTATATTTGTAATCTTGCCCTGAACTACTGTGAAAACACAATGTTCCGTCTGTGCTTGGCAAAAAAAATTGCTAGTGCAGACATTTTTTTCTGTGAAAATTGAAGAAAAAAAGGCAGAAAAAACACCGAAAACACGCATAAAATCTATACGTTAATTTCATTCAAGGATTGTAACAATGAAGGTTCAAGCCTCCGTTAAAAAGCGCAGCGCAGATGACAAAATCGTGCGTCGCAAAGGTAGAGTGTACGTAATTAACAAGAAAAATCCTCGTCATAAGCAACGTCAAGGTTAATTTTTTTCAAGGAGTACCACATTGGCACGTATCGCAGGCGTTGATTTGCCCAAAAATAAACACGCTTTTATTGGGCTTCAATATATCTTCGGGATTGGTCAATCCCGTTCTTACGAAATTTTGGAAAAAGCCAATATTCCCCCGTCGAAGCGCGTTGCTGAATTTACGGATGAGGAAGTTGCGCGTTTGCGCCAAATCATCACTAATGAATATAGCGTAGAGGGTCAGTTGCGCTCAGAAACGCAGCTTGACATCAAGCGTCTTATGGATATTGGTTGCTATCGTGGCTTGCGCCACCGTCGTGGCTTGCCGGTTCGCGGTCAGCGCACACGTACAAACTCTCGCACCCGCAAAGGTCGTCGTAAGACAGTTGCAGGTAAGAAAAAAGCTGCTCGTAAGTAATCTGCTCGCGCATTCAACGGCAACTGCTTTTGGAAAAGTGTCCTTGCAAAAGGTTTTCAAAAGCAGTTGCCAAAGCGCATTTCAGACTATACTTTTCGAGTACCCGACTTCAGTGATTCAAATACAACTGATTTCGGCAATGAAATTTTGATAATGAAATTTTCATACGTCCTCTTTCCTTTCAACATCTGTTATGGCTAAAACATACGCAAAGCGTACAAAGAAAAAAACAGTGTCCGACATTCATGGCAAAGCCTTTGTTCGTGCCACGTTTAATAATGTCCAAGTAACAATTACCGATGTGTATGGTAATGTTCTGAGCTGGTCTTCCGCGGGTCGGAACGGCTTTCGCGGCTCAAAAAAGAACACCCCGTATGCTGCTCAAGTAAGTGCAGAACACGCAGCGAAAGAAGCATACGATATGGGATTGCGCAAAGTTGATGTATTTGTAAAAGGTCCGGGTTCGGGTCGCGAAGCGGCTGTACGTGCTATGAACCAAGCTGGCTTAGAAGTACAAATCATCCTTGACCGTACTCCCATCCCGCACAACGGCTGCCGTCCGCCGAAGCGCAGAAGAGTATAAGCGTTTGCGCTGACTGTGTTGCTTGAAAAGCTCATGAACACATACTTTTAGAATGTTTGTAGAGTGAAATGATGAATTTCCTCAGCAATATCTTTCTCAAAGGAAAATTGATGTAACATTCACAACACAAGCAATAATGCGCCTCCCGCGTTACTGCCTCACGTGCAAAACTTATGGACATGGTAAACTCTGGCTTCAAATCCATGAATTTTTTTCTTTGAAGTAATCAAGAACTATCGCGTATGAGTCTTTCAATGCAAATGCCGGAACGTGTGATTATTGGTGATAATTCAACACCGAATCACGGAATTTTCGTATTGCAGCCGCTCGAAGGTGGCTATGGCGTAACAATCGGTAACGCATTTCGCCGTGTTCTCTTGTCGTCTATTCCAGGTGCAGCGATTGTTGCTGTGCGGGTAAGCGGCGTATTGCATGAGTTTCAGACGATTCAAGGCGTTGCGGAAGACATGGCAGAAATCATCCTCAATTTGAAGGGTGTTCGCCTTAAAATGTTGGATAAAAAGGGTGCGCAAGTTGCATTCCGCCTGAAAGGTCCGCATACCTTTACTGCGAAAGATATTCAAACAGCAAGCGACCAAGTAGAGGTTATGAATTCTGACCACTACATTGCGACGCTCTCGAAAGATGCTGATGTTGAAATCGAACTTATCTGCGGACGTGGCAAAGGCTATGTTCCTGCCGATGAAAACCGCGACCCTGAGTTCCCAGTAAACACGATTGCGATTGATTCTATCTTCACGCCGATCAAAAACGTCAAGTACAGCATTGAGCCGTTCCGCGTGGGTCAAAAAACTGACTACGAACGCTTAACAATGGATGTAGAAACTGACGGAACTATCCTTGCTGATGAAGCAATGGAGCAGGCTGCACGTATTTTGCGCGACCACATCCAGCTCTTCATTAACTTCGATATCGAAGAAGAAGTTGAGCCAGAAGATGAATCCCGCGACGCAGAATTTGCGCGTGTTCGCCGTATTTTGATTACGTCGGTGGATGACTTGGAGCTTTCGGTGCGCTCGCACAACTGCTTGAAAGCAGCAAATATCAAAACTCTCGCCGACCTTGTGCGCCGCCAAGAAGCGGATATGCTCAAGTTCCGCAACTTCGGTCGCAAATCCCTTGCGGAATTGACCGAAATCGTACAGCAATTTAATCTCCATTTTGGTATGGACGTGGAAAAGTACCTGCAAGAAGATGAAAAACAACCCGCCGAAGACTAAGGAAGGTCTTCTCGCGGCTTCTTGCGCGGCTTTTTACGATACTCTCTCACATTTCCTTTTCCCTTAGCAATGAGACACTTAAAGTCTGGTAGAAAACTCAAGCGCACGGCAAGCCATCGCCGCGCAATGCTTTGCAATATGGCAACGTCGCTCTTGCAGCACAAACGCCTCAAAACAACCGAAGCAAAAGCAAAAGAATTGCGTCCTTTCGTTGAGCGTTTAATCACGAAGGCAAAAAATGCATATTTGGCAGAGCAAAACAATCAGTTGCCGAATGGTCAAACAGTAGATATTCACTCGCGCCGCGTTGTTGGTCGCTATGTTCGTGATAAAGCAGTTCTCCAAGAACTCTTCGACACGATTGCACCTGTGGTGGAATCTCGTCCGGGCGGTTATGCTCGTATCGTGAAAACAGGTGTTCGCTTCGGCGACGGTGCGCGTACAGCAATGATTGAACTCGTTGATTGGGCAGAGCAAGCGGATGGTCGTGCTTCTCTTGGTCGCAAGAAAAAGCGTAAAGAAGCACCTGTATCGCCCGCTCAAGCGCGTGTTCAGCAAAAAGTAGCTGCGAGCGTGGCTCAGGCAGTAGCGCAAGTTGAAGATGTAGCCGCAGAAGCAACAGAAGCTGCTCCTGAAGAAGTGAAAATTGAAGAAAAAGCTGCTGAGTAAGATTGTAGATTTTTTTCGAGAAAATAAAAAACGCCGAAAGTTTCAGACTTTCGGCGTTTTTTCGTATCTTATATCGTACGTTATTTACGATGATTTTTAGAATACTGTAGATGCGTTAATAGGTTGAGTTGTCTCTCTTCTATTGAGATTTTTCAACTATTAGTGATTCAAGAAAACTATGAGGAGTTAAATGCGTCCAATTATTGTGCAAGAGAATGATAATCAAGAAGAAGTAATCACCCAACGACTTGCCGACTTATTGAATTTCTCTATCCAAGAAATTCAAGAACAGTACTGTGATGACACTTTGCCTTGGGTTATTGGTTTTTCAGGTGGTAAGGATAGCACCGCAGTCTTGCAACTGGTTTTTACTGCAATTAGCGGATTACCAGTAGAGAAGCGAGTAAAAGAAATTCACGTCTTGTCGAATGATACGCTTGTTGAGAATCCCAAAGTTATTGAGTATCTTGACCGGCAGCTAGATTTGATTCGTGCTACTGGAAAAACTCGTTTGTTTGCTCACAATCCCGCATTATTTCATGTGGTCAAGACCGTTCCAAAACTTGAAGATACATTTTGGTTGAACCTGATTGGAAAGGGCTATCCGTCGCCAAATCGTTGGTTTCGGTGGTGTACGGAGCGGATGAAAATTAACCCTACCAGTGATTACATCCTCAAAACAGTCAATAAGCACGGTAAAGCTATTATCTTACTCGGAACACGCAAAGATGAATCCGCTAATCGAGCAGCTTCTATGAAGCAATACGAGCTTGAGGGTGTGCGCCTCAGAAAACATACATTGCCAAACGCTTTTGTGTTTGCTCCCATTGCAGACATGACAAACAAGCAAGTGTGGGCGTATTTGACACAAAATCCAAATCCTTGGGGTGGCGATAATCAAGAGTTAGTGCGCTTGTATTACAGTGCTTTCGATATTCAGGAATGTCCTCTTGTTATTGATACCACAACCCCTAGTTGTGGTAATTCGCGCTTCGGATGTTGGACGTGTACAGTCGTTGATAAAGACAAATCAATGACGGGCATGATTCTGAACGGTGAAGAATGGATGCGCCCATTATTGAAGTTTCGAGACAAACTTAAAGATATTCGTGATAAGGAAGAGTATAGAGAAAAGCGTCGTAGATCTGGGCAAGATGGTATAGGACCGTTTACTATTGAAACAAGAAAAGAAATTCTTGAAGAACTACTTACTATTCAAGAACAGATATATCCTAAAATTCAGACACAACTCATTAGTATCCAAGAGCTTTCAGCAATTCAAGTGCAGTGGCATTATGACGGTAAATTTCAATATTCCGTCGCTGAAATCTACCAACGAATAACAGGGAGAAGCCTGATGCTTTCTGAATATTCCTCTCTTGAGCGTCGCCAAGAGGAATTCGCGCTCCTAGAATCAATAAGTGAACAGAATGATGTTCAAGCAAATCATATCAAAGAATTGTTAGAACTTGAACGAGTGAATTTCGGTCACCTCCGGCGTAGTACTATCTTTGCTAATATGGAGCAGAAAATTAGACGTTTTATCAAAGAGAATGATGATGCAACAAAAGATGGATTCAGCTTTAGTTTACCTCAATAAGTTCAAGCGGCTGCGAAGGGATACTTCACACGGGGAGCCAGCACCGCACAAGCCCATTCTTCTCATTTCAATTTTGGAGCATATTGGTAAGAATACCATACAGACAAATAAGATTTACATCACCCCAGAACTTATTGCTACATTTAGGGAGAACTGGTCACTCCTTGCTTCCACTACGAGGCACAAGCCTAACTTTATCTTGCCATACAGCTACTTGCGAGGAGACAAGTTTTGGCACATTGTAGCTCGTAGAGGTTTCCAAGCTATCTTGGATAAGTCCAAATTGCGTACTTTTAGTGAAGCAGAAGAAATTGTTGAATATGCTTGTTTTGATAAAGAGTTGTACGAATTATTACAGAAGTCAAGTACTCGACAGGAGTTTTTACAAAATTTATTGATCACATATTTTCCTGAATCGCAAAATAGATTTTGGGATAAAACCTCTGATAATACCTATCTAATGGATGTTGAGAATAAAGTTCTGCATAATACTCAACAAAATTATCGTGCTGAATACGAACAGTTGCCTGACGAAGAGCGTTTTGTTCGTAAAGGAGTTTTCAAAAAAGTTGTACCTCGTCTCTATGGTTACTCTTGCTGTATTTCAGAACTCAAAATAGATTCTCTTTTCGATATTGCAATGGTGGATGCCTGTCATATTGTTCCGTTCAGTTCCTCATTTGACGACACGATTAAAAATGGCATTTCCCTCTGCCCCAATTTGCATCGTGCATTCGATAGAGGAATGATAACCATTGACCAAAATTACAAAGTCGTCATTTCCAAAACGTTTGTGGAGAACCTGAATGTCTATGGTATTAGGCAATTTGAGGGCAAAACTATTCGTTTGCCAAATGATTCCCAGTTTTATCCGAGCCTTGATAATCTTGCGTGGCATCAGCAAAACATTTTTAAGAAATCGTAGTTGTTCGTTACTCAGTGAATTCAAGCTGTAAGTGCGAAAGTTGATTTTGCCTGTGGCGTAGATACAGGCTTGATGATCTGTTGAGGCAAGAAGTACTCACTCAGATTTTGCATAAATATTCCTAGGTACAAAGAATATGATTGTTCTCAAACCCGCATCCCTCCTTGTTGAAAGAGGTTTCGCACTTACAACCTGAATTCACCATACACAATTTCCCTGTTTTTCAATACCAACGTTTTTATCGGTATGCCAAGCAAACAAGCACATAAACAGAAATCACAGAAAAAAGTAACAACGACCCAATCAAATCAGCAGAAGTTTTTGAAATATTCCTCGTTTCTTCTCATGCCCGCTTTACTATTGGCTTGGTGTGTTGGATATTATAGTGTTGGTGGGGAAATAATTGGGCTAAATCGGGGTTTTGGGTGGGACGGAGTTACCTACGGTTCATTTGCATACATATTTGATACACTTCTTGCTACGCCTGTTTTAGACCCCTATTTGGCACAGCGCGTCTTGCCGAGTGGCTTGATTCATTATGCTTTGCCTTTTCTTGGGATTGACCTAGACAGTAAAAAAAATATTTTGCAGGCATTCATTGTTTTGAATACCATCTGTGTTACTGTTTCAGGCGGATTGTGGGCGGCTATTGCTGCTAAATTGCGTTTGTCCCTGAAAGTGCAGTGGCTCGGTTTTATCGCGCTGTTTTGTAATTGCGCTGTGATGAAAATGAGTGTATATTATCCACCACTTACGGACGTTCCTGCATTTTTTCTTTCCATGCTTGCGCTTTTATGCTATGTTTATCGGTTTCAGACGCTTCTTTATCTTGTGAGCGCGTTAGCGTATTTTACGTTTCCGACGGGATTTTATATCTGCTCCGTCCTCATTATTTTGCCATTTGCACCCTTGCAGACGCATAATCGCCTAGCCTCTACTTCGACTGATTTCTTTGACAAACGAATACCAATCGTCATAACCAGCGTCGCTATTCTCGTTGCTGGTGCTTTCATATGGTATTTCGCTTTTTTCAAAAAGGTTGTGTTTCCTGGTACAGAAAGCATTTTCGAGCCTACGTTACTCATCGCTATTCCTTTGATGCTTGGGTATATCGGAGGCATTGTTTGGATAGTGAGTAGCCTTTTGCCATGGCAATATATTCTGAACATTCTCAAAGACAAATTCTTTTGGGTACGAGTTGGCTCAGTGGGGCTTTTGTGGGGCTTCTTGCTGTTTTGTCGAATACATTTTCTCCAAAACCCCGATCCACGTGTTGCCACGCCCATGAATGTGCAGCTATTTTTTGGTGGTAGTTTTTCGTTATCTATTGCAAAGCCCTTACTGCCGTTTGTTTCTCACGTTGTATATTTTGGTCCGATGGTGATTCTGGTGGCATTATTTTTTCGCTCAATTATTCAATCCTCATTGCAACAAACTGGTCTCGGTATCGTGGTTGTCATAACGATTACAGCACTTATGAGCGGCATTATGAGCGAATCTCGGCAGCTTATTAACCTCATACCGTTTATGATGTTTGGCGTGGCAGTGGCAATGTCGGGGCGCAATGTCCAACGCTGGCACATTGGCGTTGTAGCGGTCGTGGGAATATTTTGCTCAAAGTGTTGGGTGCAAATGAATTACCCTGACATACAAACAAGCAGTTTTCTTTCAGGAAAACTGGTCGTATTTCCAGCGCAATGGTACTTTATGAATTTTGGTCCGTGGATGAGTATGGTCAGCTACGTTTGGCAAATAAGCATTATTACTGTGATTGGATTAGCGTATGCGTTTATATTTTTGAGAAGCAAATAGAGGATTAGAAACTGTTTTATTTGAAATTATGCAATCTTGGTCATTATTGTACATTTTGAGTACTATAAGTCATTGCTACATTGCTTTATTCTGCCGTTGTGCGTATATTTGTTCCAGCTCTTTGACAGATGTACAGCGTTGTTACCGAAGAAATAGCCACCCAAAGAGTATGTGGG